>CAYXZW010000004.1:0-17796 GCA_964469905.1 uncultured Smithella sp. | reverse complement strand
CGAAGGATATGGTGGGGAAGGGTAATTATGAATATTCGATACCGTTTTATGGGGAACGACGGCCTCTCATCGTAGATCTTATACTGAAGCCGGATGAGGAGTTGGAAAAGAAATATTCTATCTTTGACAGGGAAAAAAATGAGTTGGTCGTTGAGACATGGGCTCCGGCTCTGAATGCCTATGTCTGGGGTAAATCGAGTCCCCTTTACGACAATAAGGGGAATATCATCGGGGCCATCGAAGTTCTTCGCGATGTCACCAAGCGCAAGCTGGCGGAGGAGTCCCTGATGAAAAGAGAGCGGGAATTGGGGATGAAATCCAGTGAGTTGGAAGAGCTCAATGCCGCCCTGACAGTTCTTCTGAAACGAAGGGGAGATGACAGAAAAGAGCTTGAGGAAATGCTGGTTCTCAATATCAATGAACTCGTTATACCTTACGTGGAGGAATTGAAGCGCGCGAAAGTGGATGATCGATTTATGACGTATGTTAATATTCTTGAGTCGAATCTCAGGAACATCCTGTCTCCCTTCAGTCATAGATTATCTGTTAAATACCTGAGCCTGACCAACAGAGAAATTCGCGTTGCCGAATTGATAAAAGAAGGAAAGTCATCGAAAGAGGTTGCAGAACTTTTAAATGTAACGGAAAGCTCGGTCAATATTAACCGATATCGTTTGCGCAAAAAATTAGCTTTAAAAAAACAGGATAACTTGAGGGTCTATCTTACCTCCCTTCCCTAAATTGAAAAAGGGAGACAGGGGCATCAGATTATGCCCCTATCTCCCTTTCGGTTGTAGATAACATCTTTAATTAAAGCCAATTATAATTATCGGCCACTCTTGAAATCGTCTCGCATCAGTTCTCTGGCGATGATCATCCTTCTGATCTCGGATGTTCCGGCGCCGATTTCCCACAGTTTCTGATCCAGGAAATGCCTGCTGATCGCGTATTCGGTGCAGTAACCGTAACCACCGAAGACCTGGATTGCATCAAGAGCGATCTTTGTTCCCATTTCGCCGCAGAAGAGGAGCGATGCAGCGGCCATACGGTCGAGGTCCGTACCTTTTCCACCCATTTTGGTTGTCTGTGAATCGCAATATGAGGCGGCGCTGTAGGCCAGCCACTTGGAGGCCAGGTAGCCCGTGTACATATTGGCCAGTTTATCCTGAATAGTCTGGAAGGATGCAATCGGTTTGCCGAACTGAACTCTCTCTTTGGCATACTTCAAGCAAAGCTCAATACAGCTTCTCTGGCTGCCGAGGGTACAACCGGACAGCGTAATTCTCTCGGTGCACAGACCGCTCGTCAGAATGGCGACACCCTTATTCAGTCCGCCGATCAGGTTTTCGGCGGGCAGTTCCATGTCATCAAAGGTTACCAATCCCGTGGGAGAGGTTCTCATACCCCACTTCTTGATCTTCTCTACGGTGCAACCCTTTACTTTGTCAAATTCGAAGAAAAACGCGGAGATGCCCTTGGGGCCCGCGGCGGGATCGGTCTTGGCGTAGAAAGTCATGAACTGGCCGACGGGAGCGTTGGTGATGAATATTTTGCTGCCGTTAATGATGTACTTGTCGCCTTTCTTCTCCGCCTTTGTTGCCATGCTCATCGCATCGGAACCGGCGTTAGGCTCTGTGATGCCGAGACAACCGATCCATTCACCCGAGCAGGCCTTGGGCAATACGTATGCCTTCTGTTCTTCAGAAGCATTACGGCGGAAATTGTCAAAACAAAGTGTCTGACTCGCGCCTACGGTCATGGAAAGGGCATTGCTGACTCGGGCGATATTCTCATAAGCCAGAAGAGTCTCTACGTAGCCCATACCGGCACCGCCGTACTTTTCTTCAAAGACAATACCGTTGATGCCGAGGTTTGCCGTTTCTTTAAAGAGCGTCGGCGGCATTTCGTCAACTTCATACAGGTGTTCCATCTGTGGTTCCAACCAGTTGATCGCCCACTTGTAAACGCTTTCTTCCAACATCTTTTGTTCATCTGAGAAATCGAAACTTAAAGCCATTGTAAAATACCTCCTCGTTTATTCAATTTTGTTGAGATTCAAACAAAAATTATATTGGCAGCTGAAATTGACATTATTTCTTTTCCGGGAACTTAGTATCTAATATAAAGAATAAGGTCAATGTTAAATATTATTTACATAATATTACATTATTTGTATATATTATCTATGCCTGTCTTCTGCTTATTATTTCTGTGCGGCATTGCTGCAAGCGATAAAGCAATGGCAGTATGTTTTATTAAATCAGGGTGCGCAGTTGGTTGGCGCTTTGATTGATACCTGCGTCTTTAGTTCTTCATTCAGAAGCAGTGTCTTTATGTAATTATTTATTAATTCGAAGTTGCGCTTACGAAACTGATGCGGGCAAAATGCAGAAAGTAAGTTCTGGAGGTTCTCAATATGTATTTCGGAGTATGGCCTGTTGCCGGAGAAATGTTTGATCAGCGGCTGGCATCAGTCATGCTGGTATCACAGATTCTAACCAGGCCCCTAATGACAGCAGAAGAACTGCTGGACGAAGATCAAGGCCTGATATCAACGTAAAAATACGGAATTATAGATATAAATTATTACATGCCCAGTCCTGCCGATTTTCCATATATGAATATATACAAAAATTGTAATATTATGTAAATAATATTTAACATTGACCTTATTCTCTATATTAGATACTAAACGTGGGAAAAGTAGAAGTAGTAATTACTTGAATCGCAACAAAATTTAATAGAGGAGGTGTTTTGCAGGGGGCTTTAAATTTCGATTTTTAATATCTAAATTTAAAAGGAGGTTTACTAATGACAGAGAAAAAGTCAAGTGCAACAGAAGCCAATGATCGCATTTATAGAAATGAGCTTATTCTTGTTACTGTCGCAACGATAATCTGCATGCTAACCGCCATCGGTGTGCTATTGATGCGTCCCTTCCCGGAACTGCTTCAAGTCTATGTTTGGGGTTTCCCGTTTCCCTTCTGGTATCAGAACTTTGTCGCCTATATTGGTGTTATCGCTTTCATCTATGTGGTTGTGTTGAAATTGACGAAGATCGATGATCAGAAGGCCAACGCGGAAAAGGAGGTGTAAACATGGATTTCATGCAAAGAGAAGGTTTGTACATACCGGGCCTAATCAGTGTTTTAGGGTCCATCGTCTTATTCATCATCGTGGGCATCATGGCGCAGCGCGCCACGAAAAGCAGCGGCGACTATTACATGGCCGGTGCATCTGTCGGCCCGGTCGTCAATGGTTTTGCCATTGTTTCAGCATACCTGAGCCTCGCCACATTCATCGGCTTTACGGCCATGATCTGGAACATCAAGTCGCTGCTGGCGATCATGTCGCAGGGCTGGATGATCGGCTTCGGCATCATGATCTTCCTTTTTTCCGGCCCCATCCGCCGCCTGGGAACCTATACGTCAGCCGGATACATCTCCACGCGTTTCGACAGCAACGTGGCCCGGATGATTGCGGTCGTTTTCATGATCTTCATCATGATCATGTATACCGTGAGTCAGATGAAAGGCATTGCCCACATTTTTGAACTGCTCTTCGGCATTTCCTACATACCCGCCTTGTTTCTCGGCGGGCTCATTGTCGTCGCTTATGTTACGTTCGGCGGCATGTACGGCGTGACCTGGAACCAGGCCTTTCAGGGTTTCATGTGCGTGGCCTTCCTTTTGTTACCCGTCATGGCCATTGCCAAGGCCCTGGGCGCCAGCATGTGGTGGATCCCGATGTGGGGATACGGCAACATGACGCCGGACATGCTCAAGGCCTTCCCCTCGTTCTTCTCGATCCTGTGGGACGCCAGCCCCAAATGGTACATCGGTGTGCTGTTCTCTATGACGTTCGGCACCATGTCGGTGCCCCATTATCTGTCCCGCATTTCTTCGGCGAAGAACATCCGCGAGGGACGCATGGGCTTCCTGCTGGGCATACTCATGATCGGTTGCGTCAACGTGCTGACCTTCACGGCCGGTTTTGCAGGCGTCATCTACACACAGTCGAAGGGGCTCGCACTCAAGGCCGTTCAGGCCGACAAGCTGCTCTTCATCCTGTCTGACGCCTTCGTCGGCAACTGGGCCTTGGCCCTAGCCCTGGCCGGCGCCATCGCCGCGGGCATGTCCACAGTCGCCGGTGCGCTCATGGTGGTCGGAACGGGCATCGCCCACGACATCGTCGGCGGCTTCACGGAGCTTACGGAAAAACAGAAGAAGATACTGGCGCCCACCGCGATCTTCATCTCCGGCGTGCTCATCATGTTCATGACCATCAACCCGCCCACGTTCGCGCTGGCCAGCGTCATCTGGGCCATCATTCTTTCCGCTTCGGTCTTTACGGCCCCGCTGATTATGGGCATATGGTGGAAAGGCTGCAACAAGTACGGTGTAATCGCCGGCATGCTGGTCGGAGGGTTTTTCGCGCTATTCTTCAATGCGTCGTTTGCCCATCCGTCCTTCACCTGGAGCCCGGTTCTGTCCAAAGCTCCTTATGGGCCGACGCCGTTTCCCGGCGTCTTTTCAGTGCCGGTTTCCTTTGCCGTGACGATCTTCGTTTCCATGATCACGAACCGGATTCCCGCTCTGGCCGCCAAAATTCCGCGCGAAAAGACGGATAAAATGGTCGAGTTCATGCATGGCTGGGCTGATCATGCAATCAGAAAGGACAGCACGCGTTATGCCAGTGATGCGGGCCCCTTCGTCATCGCGCTGGTGATGGTTGCTTTCTGCATCTTCGCTTTGGTATAAAACTGGTAAATATCTAAAATTTGTGTTATCGACCAATCAAAAGAGGGGAGCCGCTGCGGCGGTTCCCCTCTTTGCCAATAAATATTGAGAATCAGGGAAAGGGGATACCATGTTATTGAAATGGTTATGGGACATCATTGCCGTCGATGGGAAAATCGCCGCCAGCATCCGCGAAAAAAGGAGTCTGCTGCTTTCCCCGCTGATTGTATTTACGGCCGCACAGATTCACGGCCTGACGATGTTTTATTACAGGAGCGTCGTCGGCGCTGATCAGATTAATACCGCCGAAGCCGCTTTTTATGTCGTTTTCGGCTATATGGCCGTGATCGCCTCCCAGTTCGGCATTACGCTGCTCCTGTGGGGGATAGGCAAGGTGCTCGGAGGCGCCCCCTCCCGTTTCATCGATGTCTATATCGCTGTGGGCTATGCTTTTTTGCCCTACGGATTGATGCTAGCGGCCAACACACATCTAACCTTTTTAAGGCAGGCGGGAGGGTCGATTGCAGGCAGCCCGCTCACATTACTGATCATGCTTGCCGCCTTGATCTATTTTCTGTATCTTTTGACAAAGGTGCTCCACCTGCTCACCGGTTTTCCCCTGAAAAGGGCCGTAGCCTGTGTCACGGTCTCCTTCGTCTTTATTTTAAGTTTTATCTATCTTGTCGGTTACTGATTATTTCCAGAAGTCAAAGACAATCTTCTCCTGATACTTTTCAATCCGCTTGAAGATTTCCTTGAGCATGGTCTGCTCCAGGCGGGAGAGCTTGTTCGGATTGATATAATTATCGGGCTTCGCGTTTTCCCTGATCACGGCGGTCAGCTGCCGGGCCAGTCTCAGATGCATGAGAAAGCTGTAGGCCTGCTCAAAATCGCGATAATCCTCCCAGGAGAGGCGTTTCTTGAGAAAGAGCTGATACATCCTTTCCTGGGTGTTGGTTTCTGCAATGCCGTTCTGGAGAGCATAAAGCCTAGTATAGTTGACAATCGTGATCATGGGATGTTTTACATCCAGCGTGTCGCGGTGTTTTCCTTTCGATTCGACGACAAACGTCCGGAAAAAGCCCAGCGGCGGTTTGCGTTCCAGTGTTGTTTCCGCCAGATAACGGAAAAAGTTGGGATGTTCGCCAAGGGAATGAAAAAGATGTTGGCGCAGTTCGTCGATGATGGCCAAGTCGCCATAGCCGCCGCGGAAATCGAAGAAAATGCTCGACTGCAGCAGGGCTTTCGGTTCCGCAGTTCCGATCCAGTCGGAAAAGTATTTTTTCCAGACGGTCATGGGCTGGCACCATTGGGGGTTTTTGGCCATGACGCCCCCGCTGCAGAAGGTATATCCCACCTGATCCAGCCAGTTGCAGACCTTTTCAGCGAAATTCAGGAAATAAGTCCTGACGGTTTCTGCATCCTCCTCAGGGGGGTCTTCATAAACTATGGCATTGTCCTGGTCTGTTTTCAGCGTCTGCTCCCGTCGGCCCTCACTGCCCACGATCATGAATGTAAAACGAACCGGCGGCGGGCCCAATTCAGCAATTGCCAGACCGATGAGTCTGTTCAGGATGGCATCGGAAATGACGGATACCATGTGGGCCACATTCATGGCCTTGGCGCCGCTGCTGATGAGGTTCTGAATCAATTTTGGCATTAGGCTCTGCTTGTCCGTTATCTCCTCGAGGCTTACCGCTGCATTAATCTCGCGCAGAAGAAAAAAAGGCGACTGTCCATGGGCCTCGAGGATGTCCTTGTTGGTGACAATTCCAATCACCTTTTCATCGGCGTCCGTGACCGGAAGGTGTTTGATGTTTTTCATCATCATGATCATGAGCGCATCCGAGACCGGGGCCATGGCCGGGATGGTTCTCAGGGGGGAGGACATGATTTGGGAAACCGTACCGGTCATATCGCAGGCCGCCTGGATGATCACTTTATTTCTCAAATCCCGGTCGGTCATGATGCCCGTAAAATCGCCCTGCGGATCCTTGATCAGGATGGAGCTGCAGCGGTTGTTGTCCATCATGGCTGCAGCGTCCTGAATGGATGTATGGGTATCGCAGGAAACCAGTTTTCTGGAAAATATGTTTTCGACGCTCTGGTTGAAGATTTGCGGCAATTCTTCTTTCGGCTGCATGGTTTTGGCGATGGGCATGGCATAGGATTTATCGAGCATCCACTTGCCCAGCATGTCCGTAAAAAAATCGGAAAAGACAGGATAGCGTGAACACAGGTCGAGAAATATCCGCTTGGGCAGCAAATACAATTCGGAATCTTCGGTCGTTCTGAACATACACACGGAGATGCTGTCATGCAGAAGCATGGAGATGCCCCCGAAGAAGTCGCCCTTCTGTAACCGGGCACGCATCAAATCCTTGTTTCTCTCGCGATAATATCGCTCGACGGCGCCTTTTTTCAATATATGAAGGTGCTTGACCTTCGATTGGCCCTGAATGAGCAGAAATACGTCCTTGGGGTGGTTCACCGTGACAATTTCCGCGACGATCTTTGCAACTTCCGCATCGGGCAGAAAAGAAAAGGGAGGCAGATTTTGTAGAAAGGGATAGGCTTCATGACTCATGATCAGTCTCCTTGCTGTTTGAGATTTGCGGCTGGAAGCGCCATAGCGATACCTTCTTAATCAATACCGGAAACGGGCATAGTAGGTCTTTTGTGAAGCCAGTCGGGCCGCTCCCAGGGTGTGTATGCCCATTTGCGCCAACAGCGGAATCAGTTTCAGGAAGATCTCTCCGGTTGCCAGCGCATCTCCCAGGGCGGTATGTCTGCCTACGATACTGACGCCAAGGCGCTCGGCAATTGCCTCCAGCGTGTGATATTCTTGGGCCGGATGAACCACCGCCGAAAGCAGCAGGGTGTCCAGTACGGGATTGATGAATTTAATACCGGAGACGGCCTCCTTCATCCGGAGCATGTTCATATCAAAGGCCGCATTGTGGGCGACCAGAATACTATCCCCGACAAATCGATAAAACAGGGGGAGCACATTTTCGATGGGGGGCTGATCATCAAGCATTGCGGGCTGAATGCCATGGATTGATATGGATTGTTGCCAGTAACCGCGTTGCGGATTGACCAGTTGATCAAAGAATTCTTCGCGCAGCAAGCGGCCGTTGACGATGCGGACGGCGCCGATGGAGATGATTTCATCTCCCACTTGGGGAAATAATCCCGTGGTTTCCGTATCGAAAACTGTGCAAGTCAGTTCCGTTAAAGGGCGGTCATCCAGCTCCGGTGTCTGGCCGGATTGGCTGAAAAGGTCAAAATCGTAGAACGTCGGTCGGCTTTTCGGCACGACCATGATCTTGCGGAGCGTATCGGGTTCCGTCGTTGCGACGTCCGGCAAAAACAAACGCAGTCCCGACTTGTCCTGCGACATTTCATAAGAGCGGGGCCATATTTCCGGACCGTGATCAGCGGCGGTTTGCCTCAGAATCGCCGGCCACATCTTCGCGCCGTGATGCGCAATAACCTCTCTGAGGGTGGACGGGATACCCTCTTTTCCGACCAGGACGGCCTCTGCTTCCCATTCACGCAGGGTCTGGATTTTTAATGGTTTCCCCTTCCAGATCAGATCGAAAGATGCAAATATTCCCTCTCTTTCCAGCAGGCAGGTAAATTTGTCGGCTCCGGTTTCCTGCCGCAGCCGGTTCAGCACAAAGAGAATGGCCAGAATGATGGAATAAACATCTACTCTGATCCAGTGGGGGTCGGCAGAATGGACAATTTTCAAAGCAATGCCGAAACTCTCCTCAGCCCTTCTTTTTATCGTTTCCAGCAGATCCCTGCCGAGCATCCGCACAAGAGGCCGCCCGGCGCCGGTATGGCCGGAATAATCAAAAGCCGTTTCATCCAGGATGGCGCCTGATTTTAAGGATTCTTTGTGGATGATATTTTTAAAGCCATCCAGCTGCGAAGGGTCCATATCCGGGCGTTCGAGGATGGCTTCAATGGCTGCCTCGATATTTGCCAGAGAAGGACGGACGCCTTTCGCCAGAGATTGCGTGAGAAAACTCCAATGGCTGCCGGTTTCGATCTGTTCCGTAATGTTATGGAATATCAGGACAAATCCTGTGAGATGTCCGATGTGGTTCAGGATCGGGACCATTTCCGTACTCAGCAGACTGGTTTGGGCTCCCGGTGAAATAAAATGAGCTGTTGTCTGTGCTTCCTTGCGCTCCAGTTTGCCCGCAATCTCGTCTAAGGCAGGGACAATGAGGTTCTTGTCAATCACACCAAACACCGAGCGTCCCAGGCCGATGAAGGGATTCCCGGCGTCGGTTGCCAAGCGGCTGGAATTCGGGTCGGGAAAAGTTCTTTTCTCGTCGCCTTCAAGATAACGCCGGGCTTGTTTGTTGTATAAAATAATCTGGCATTCCGCGTTACAGATCAATATCCCTTCCGGTAGTTCCGATACGATGGCCGCCAGGATATTCTTTTCCTCCTCGGACTGTGCCGTGGCTTGCTCAATCTTGCGCCAGACATCTTTTTGCAATTCCTCGAAGCTTTCCGCCTTTTCATTAATGACTTGAGCAAGACGACGGATTTCCTTTCCGCCTTTAATGTCAATGCGGTGTGACGGATTGACCGCTGTGATCAGGTTGGTTTCCTCGGTAAGTTTCCTCAGAGGGCGGATGTAGCGATCGATCACGACGTTCATAGCCAAACCCAGAGCCGTCAGCAAACCGATAGCAATGCCCAGAATGCCGACCAGAAGAACCCTTTGATCTAATGGAAATTGATTCCCGCCCAAAAAAGCGGGTATGATGATCATGAAGAAGAATGCTACGGCAGCGATGATCAACCACCGGGAGTGATGGCTTTTGATAGTTGACAAGACCTTCCTTTCTTTTAGTGAAGTATAAGAAACGCCGTCTTGTATGTAAAGGAAATATTGCCACTTGTCCAGCCCAATTAGAAATGTCAAAGGCAAAGTCACTGGCCGGAAAAATTAGAATAATTAGGAGACCATATTTCTCTTTACGAATATTGTGATTGATTGTATGATATGAGCAATCAATATCTCAATGGAGGCAATCTCATGACGACAGTAAACAGGGTTTTTTTAAAAATCACAGCGGTTCTAATAATAGTTATGTTGACGGCAGGCGGGGCGTATGCTTATAAAGAAGCACACTTTCAACAGTTATGGGACACAAAGACATGCCCGAACTGCGACTTGAGCAAAGTAATCCTGATCAAGGCAGATCTATACGCAGCAGACCTGAGCGGGGCGAACCTGACCGGAGCAAACCTGAGCAGTGCAAACCTGAGCAGTTCAGACCTGAGCGGGGCGAACCTGACCGGAGCAAACCTGACCGGAGCAAACCTGAACAAAGCAGACCTGAACGGGGCAACCTGGACGGACGGGGCAAAGTGTAAAAAAGGTTCTATCGGGGTGTGCAAGAAATAGACATACTATTATAAGTTGAAAAATGTTGATAAAAAAAGGTTGTCCTCCTAAACAGGGAAGACAACCTTTTTGAATTTTGATGAATCGCCGGTATTAAAGCGGGATGTTGTTGTGTTTTTTGGGCAGCCGGACTTGCGTCTTGTCTTTTAAAGCATCGAGAATGGCGGCGACGCGTTTTCGGGTCTCCCGTGGGGAGATAATCTCCTCAATAATCCCCATGGATGCGGCAAAGTAGGGATTATTAAACTGCTCTTCATAGGCGGCAACCAACTCGCTTCTTTTGGCGGCGGGATCCTCCGCATTGGCAATCTCCTGACGATAAACAATGTTGCAGGCCCCCTCGGCCCCCATGACGGCTATTTCCGCAGACGGCCAGGCCATGACATAGTCCGCGCCGAGTTGCTTGCTGCACATGCCGATATATGCGCCACCGTAATCTTTGCGTGTAACTACCGTGATCTTAGGCACTGTGGCCTCGGAATAGGCATGAAGAAGCTTGGCGCCATGACTGATGATTCCTGACCATTCCTGGGCTGTACCGGGCATATAACCGGGGACGTCGGAGAACGTCAGGAGAGGTATGTTGAAGGCATCGCAAAAACGGATGAAACGGGAAGCCTTGTCCGACGCATTGACATCGAGGACTCCGGCGCCGAATTTTGGATTGTTGGCGATGACGCCGACCGGTTGCCCCATTATCCGGATAAAAGCAACAAGGATGTTTTTTGCCCACAACTCATGTGGTTCGAATATTTCATTGTTATCGGCCACGGCCATTACAATCTGCTTCATGTCATAGCCCCTTGAGGCCCGGTCGGGGATAATCTTATCCAGTTCCGGACATTCCCGGTCGGAGCTATCCGTACAGGGGGCGATGGGCAGAGGGCTGTGGCAACTGTCCGGAAGGTAGGAAAGAAGCGTTTTTAACTTGGTGATGCAGTCCTCATCATTTTCCGTGGCGAAATGACAGACACCGCTCTTTGTGGCATGGGCCAGTGCACCGCCGAGATCATCATGGGTTACTTCTTCGCCAATGACGGCTTTGATGACATCAGGACCGGTAATATACATGTAGGAACTTTTCTTAACCATGAAAACCCAGTCCGTTAGGGCAGGGGAATATACGGCGCCGCCTGCAGTGGGGCCCATAATGGCAGTTATCTGGGGGATATAACCGGAACCAATGGTGTTGCGATAGAAAATTCCACCGTAACCATCCAGGGCCGGGACTCCTTCCTGTATGCGGGCGCCACCGGAGTCGTTCATCGAGACAAATGGTTTCTTGGCATCAAGGGCCATATCCATGATCTTCCATATCTTCTTGGAATGCATTTCTCCCAGGCTTCCTCCGGAGCTGGTAAAATCCTGAGCTGCCGCATATACGGTCCGGCCGTTGACTTTGCCGAAACCCACGATTACGCCATCGGCATTGATTTCTTTCTTATCCAGACCAAACAGGGTGGAGCGATGTTTTACAAATAACTGGACTTCCTGAAAGGTTCCTTCATCATAAAACAGCGCCAACCGCTCCCTGGCCGTCATCTTGCCCAGCTCATGTTGTTTTTTGATCATCTTTTCGCCGCCCATAGCCTTCAGGGCTTCTCTGCGGGCCTCGAATAGGCTGATCTTTTCCTCCGTTAGTCCTTTAGCATTCTCTTTTGCCATAAACCTAAAATCTCCTTATCTCCTATTTTTATTTCTGTACTCAAGGTACATCGAATGCACATAATTATTGCCAAACAGCCGCTTCCCGGAAAAGCAAAGTTTGTATTGCGATTTAAATGTCTGTGTGTAATAAATACCACTATGGAAATTATAACTGATAATACGACCCCATGCAAATGCTGCGGTAAATTACCGGCAGTTATATTCTGCGATGGCTGCCATGCAACATTATGTGTAGAATGCCGATTATTTGACCTCTGGGGTTACGGTTGCGGCCATGTTAACACTAAGGCCTTCTGCCCCAAATGTTTTCGTGATCCCGTCGCCAATCCCTATAGTGGTTTCTAGAACACATAGTCATTGAAATCATCCATCTTCGTTAAAGATTACCCAACAGCAGGAGAAACAGTCCCTGGAGATGTAACTCCAGGGACTGTTTAGATGAGCGATTACTCTTCGTTACTTTGTTTTCCGCCAGATATTCATTTTTTGTGCTTCTTTTACAAGTTCATCCTTCAGATCAGGAGGTGCGATGTTGATCAGAGCCTCTGCCCGCTGCCAGGTGGATTTGCCCGCCAGATCCGCGACACCGTATTCGGTCACGACCATATGGGTCTGGGTGCGCGGCACGGTTACAATGGAACCCTGCGGCAACATAGGTACGATGCGGGATTTTTTTGCGCCTGTCTTTTTGTCTGTGTAGGCGGCGTTGCAGCAAATGAAGGATATGCCTCCCTTAGACATGTATGCGCCCGTGGCGTAATCCAACTGTCCACCGGTGCCGCTTATGTGCCGTGGTCCTGACGATTCGGATGATACCTGTCCAAACAAGTCAACCTCGACACAGGCGTTGATGGAAACCATGTTGTCGTTCTGGCACATGATGTGCGGTGCATTGGTGTAGGAGACAGGATAGGAGGCCAGAGAGGGGTTCTCGTTAAGCCAATCATACAGGAACTGGCTACCTGCGGCAAAGGCATAAGCACTCTTGTTCTTGTCGATGCCCTTCTTCTTGTTAGTCAGTTTGCCGGCCTCGTACATGTGGAAGTAGGCATCCACCAGCATCTCTGTGTGGCAACCCAGGTCTTTAAGGTCTGAGTGGGCCAATTGGCTGCCTACATAATTGGGCAAACCGCCGATACCCAACTGGATGCAGGCGCCGTTGGGAATCAGTGGGACGATGTGACCGGCGATCTGCTTGTCGATTTCAGTCGGGGCAGCCGGTGGGATGACCTCTATCTTGGAATCAAACTCGACCACGTAATCGACTTCCGAAATGTGTATGGTCTCTTCGGCGCCACCCATAGCCCAGGGAAGCAACGGATTAACTTCCAGAATTATCTTCTTGGCAACATCCGCGACTGCGCGTACTGCAGCGTTTCCCATGTGAGTACTGAAGAAGCCGTCTTTGTCCATCTTGCCTACCCGGAGCATAGCAACATCGAGACTCTTTATGCTCTTTCTGTAAAACAGGGGCTGGTTGCGGAAGATCATGGGGTGGTAATAGCACCGGCCAAGATCGTGTTTCTTGCGATCGTAACCAGAAAAATGCCAGTTGTTTAATGTGAAGACTTCCCCCTCAGGGTCTGCTTCGAGACAGGCTTGGGCGCTCAGGCTCAAAGTGTGGCGGATATTAATATCCTTGAGTTCGTTCTTACGGGCCGCAAGGGCGCTGTCCAGACCAACCGGCTTGGTGTGGCCGAATCCATAATCAATCCAGTCACCGCTCTTTACCAATTTTACTGCTTCTTCCGGGCTAACAAGTTTCCTTTTGTAATCTTCTGCGTATGACATAAATATACCCCCCCCTTTTTTTTTGTGTCTCCAAATCTAGTTTACCGGATTGACTTAAGCGATACCATTAATTGATAAAAACAGCACATAGAATCGGTTCTTATCGACTTAAACGATACCACCTACAACTCGGGTAGTACTCTCCCACCACAAACCAAACCATATCTTTGATAGTTGCGACTGTTTAAGCTTGTTATAAAAAGGCCGGACCTTCTTGTGAAGCTCCGGCCTTTCTTCTGTAACCCGTCAGTATTGCACTATTCAAGAATGACCAGCACTTGGTTTGTATCGACCTTGTCTTTTTCTTTTACAGTTATTTCTTTGACTGTACCTGCAACTGTTGCGCAAATTGGATTCTCCATTTTCATAGCTTCCAGGATAATCAGCTCGTCATCGACTTGGACCTTATCACCAACGTTAACCAGAATATCGGTAATTGTCCCGGGCATATGTGCTACAACTTCTACTGCCATTGTTTTACCTCCATAATATTTTAAGCATCAGTCATGTATTAACATGCAATTGTCAGACAGATTAAAACTGCCGGGGGAACTTCGCCCCCGGCAGAACAGGCTTCAGGCCTTATTATTTCTTCCAGATGGGGTCTGCCGGGCCATATGCTTTGGGCAGAATCGCCTGTGCCGGCCAGTCCGCCGGGGCCTTCTGACCAGGTTTTTCACCGGCCTTCTCGATAATTTTTTTCAAACCGGGACGTGCAAACTTCATATGACCAGCCTTGATGGTCCGGCCATTGTAGATGACTTCCGAGCGCAGATGGCCGCCCATTGTCTTCTCCATCTTTTTCCCCAGCCACAAAACACGGTCAACATCATAACCATGTTCGATACCTAGTTCATCAATCTGGACAAGCAGATCTTCCAGACAGATGAGACCGACAAAGCGGGGATCTTCGTAATAATAATCGCCGGTGCCCCGAATCGGGGAATCGCCGAGGAAGTTAGCCGGCTGGCCACCCAGTCCGCCCAATGTCCCTTCAAACCGCGTGAAACCGGCCATCAGAGCTGCCAGAATCGACGAGGATGCAACGCGCTTTGTCTCATGAAGATGAAGCAGATGCGCCTCCGGATTAGGCATGGCATCCATAATCATGGAACAATAACGATAAACGTCTGCGGCATTGGCGGATCCGTCGTGGTCGGCATGTTCGATGTCATGAGCGCCAATGGAAAACCAGCGTTTGGTGAATTCCACGGCGTCTTCCATTTTGGTAGCGCCACTGATCGGGCTGCCCCAGATTGTGCTGACAGTGCCGCACATTTTGAGACCGGCGTCCCGGGCTTTGGCAATGCACCGTTCGGCCTCTTTCCAGTACTGAGAAAGGGTAGTTGACGAATTGGCAAAGTGGTGCTCGGGGTCAGTGGAAACCATCATCAGAATCCGGTCGGGACCGATTCCTTGCTTCTTCAACTCAATGGCCCTGTCTACGGCTGTTTCTCTAATTGTCACCGCCGTCATTACAATATCGCCATAATTGATCCCCGCTTTTCCACAGCGCTTCTTGAACTCGTCGCTCCGCAGGGCTGTTAAAACTTCTTCTGCATCCGAGAACTGCGGCGTGGTAACGGCACTTCCCAGATTAGTTACTTCGATTTCTTTGGCCCCGGCCAGAATCATCTCCTGACCATAGAAAATTTTGGCCTGCGTGGAAATGAATTTTTCGCAATGCTGAAAACCATCACGAATGGTTATGTCGCCGAGCGTTACCTTCTTCGGCATCCTGGGAAATATTTTCCAAAGATCATATTCTGTTGCCATAAATTTTACTCCTCCTGATTTCTAAATAGTTGTTATTATTCGCCTTTAAATTCTGGTTTACGTTTCTCCGCAAAAGCAGCCAGCGCTTCCAGGCGATCCTTCGTGGGAATTGTGACTTCATAGGCCTTGGACTCCAGTGGCAGAGCCACGCCGAGGCTGGCTTCCGATCCGAAATTGAGGGCAAATTTCGCCTGGGCAACCCCGATGGGGCCGTTCTTGGCTATCTCGCGTGCCAGTTCCAGCGCCGCATTCATCAGTTCTTCCGGTGCAACAACTTTACTGACCAGACCGATATCCAAAGCAGCTTGGGCATTGATTCTTCGTGCCGTATAGATGAGTTCCTTGGCCTTGGCGACACCGACAATCCGGGGCAGCCGCTGGGTGCCGCCGGCGCCGGGAATAATCGCCAGGCTTGTTTCTGTGAGTCCCATCATGACATTGGAAGAAGCAATACGGATATCACAGGCCAGAGACAGTTCCGTTCCGCCACCGAAAGCAAAGCCGTTGATGGCGGCAATTACCGGCACACGCACCTGCTCTACAGCCGTGAAGGTATTGCGGATTGTGAAGATAAACCGACGAACCTGATCTTGTGTCATCGACCGCCTTTCCTTGAGATCGGCGCCGGTGGAAAATGACCATTTTTTCGGATCATCGCCTGCTTTGGTGCCGGTAATAACAATGCAGCGCAGAGACATATCGAAATTGGCTTCCCGAATGACATCTGCCAGGGCAGCCAGTAAATCAAAATTAAAGCAGTTCATGGCATCGGGACGATTCAGCGTCAGAATCAAGATGCCATCTTCTGTTCTTTCCTGCAGTAAAACATCTGACATAATTTTCACCTTTCTCTTTATTATGTTCGTGTTAAACCTTCAGATCGCCCCAGATAGACTCTCTGATGGGCACCCGCAGGGCAAGCTCAAAACCTCTGGCGATCTTATCGCGGGCTTCGCTGAAGGCCACTACTCCATCATGGAACAACAGTGAGCCGGTAAAGAACGGATGACCTTCCGAATCATAGCGGTCTCTCATCATCTGACGGAATGCGGCCATTTCTTCTTCATTCACCGCTCCTCCTTTGTCAATAATGTTCTTGCGGCGAACGGTTTCCACGATGAAACCAGCCGTTTCTCCGGACATAACAGTCGTGCGGCCTCTCATGTTGGTGAAGGCAAACCGGGGCTTGAACGCCCGGCCGCACATTCCGTAATTGGCAGCGCCGTGGTCGGGACCGATGACATAGGTAATCTTGGGGGTATCCAGACAGGTGCAGGCACGGACCATATCGGAACCGTATTTGCCGATACCGCCCCATTCTTCCGCCTTGCCGACCATATAGCCGGGAGATCCCTGGAGGAAGAGAACGGGAAGTTTGGAGTTGCCGCAGCGGATCATCCATTCGGTAGCCTTGCGGGCCGCTTCAATGTAAATAACGCCGCTGGCGTTGGAGGCAATAACACCAATGGGAATACCCTTAATCCACATCTTGCCGGCAATGACGGAATCGCCGCGACCGGGACTGTAATTGGGTTTGTACTCATGGAAATAGCTGTCATCGGCCAGACATTTGATGGTATCTTTAATGTTGATGTGATTATAGGTGTTCAACGGTGTATTGCGCATCATTTCTTTGAAATCATATTTTGGTTCGCGTGTTTCCCGGCGTTCGATGTGAAGCTGATTGGACGGTTCGAATTCCATCATGGCGCGCAGTTTGGCGATGCCCTCTTCCTGGCTGCGGACAAAATGATCACAACCGCCGGAGTGTTGGGTATGAACGTAAGCCCCACCCAGATCTTCCTGACTAACCGTCTCGCCAATGGCGGATTTAACCATGGGGGGACCGGCCAGGAAGGCATAAGCCATCTTTTCGATCATGATCGATTCGGAAGCCAGATAAACTATATAGGCGCCACCGGCGGTATTGCCGCCCGTGGAAAGAGTGTATTGCCGGATTCCTTTGGCAGACATGCGGCACATATTGTAAAACATTGTTCCGAAATGTCCGTCATCGGCAAAGCAGCCTAGTTGGAGGGGAAGGTTAATTCCGCCGGAATCGGCCAGGTAGATGCAGGGCAATGCGCACTGCTCGGCAATTGCCTGGGCACGCATGTGTTTCTTCAGGGTGATGGGGAAATACGTACCCGCAGCATAGCGGTTTTCATTGGTAAAAATCATACAATCTCTACCCATGACGGTTCCCACTCCGGTAATCATGCCGCCGCCGGGAATGTGGCCTCGCTTTTCCGAGTTATAGACTTCTCCGCCGTAGAGCTTTTTCTCCCCGATGTTATAACCGGCATCGAGTCCCAGTTCATAGAAATCCGTCCCGGGATCAATCAGCATTTTGATCAGATCGCGCATAGGCTTCTTGCCCTGCTT
>CAYXZW010000003.1:0-139307 GCA_964469905.1 uncultured Smithella sp. | reverse complement strand
GGCGTGTGCAGGTGCGCCGGGACCTGGCCAGGCCTGGGCTGGTGGTGCGTGGCGGCCAGGCCAACGGGCAGGCTTATGGGCGCTAAGGCGGTCGGGGGAAGGGGGGCTGTTGCCAGGATCAACAGCCTCTCCGTTGCCCTCTGGTCGGGACTAACGCTCGAAGAGATCGGTTATCTTGACCTGGCCTACGCGCCGTCCTTCGGTGGGGCCTGGGATGCGATCCACATTGCGGCCCAGGGATTAATGAGAAAGCTGACATAGCAGGGAATACCTTGCTCACTACCGAGAGCAAGGCGGAATATTTTATAGACGTCACAGCTGAAAAGCAGGACGGAAAAGGAGAAGATTATGGCTTTAAAGACAGCAAAGGAGTTTCTGGAGTCCATCAAAAAATTAAAACCCCGTGTTTATTTGGGTGGAAAATGGGTAAAGAACCTGCTCGACAACCCCGTAACCCGGTCCATGGTCATGGCCAACGCAGCGGTTTACGGCCTGGCGGAAGACCCGGCCAACAAGGAGGTGATGTTGGCCACCTCCCATCTGACGGGGGAAACGATCAGCCGCAACCTGAATGTTGCCCGGAACATCCACGACCTGGATATGCGTCAGGAGATGGCTCTCCTGACCAGCCAGACGTTAGGGACATGCAACTACCGCTGTGTCGGCTGCGACGCCTTAAACAGCCTTGCCGCCACGACGTGGGAAATGGACCGCGAACTGGGAACAAAATACAATGAAAGATTCAACAAATGGCTCGCCTATGCTCAGGCCAATGACCTGGCCGTATCGGGCGCCATCACCGACGCCAAAGGTGACCGCAAGAAGAGGCCTACCCAGCAGCAAGACATTGACGTTTTTGTCCACCTCGTCGAAAAACGCGACGACGGTATTGTCGTCAGCGGAATCAAGGTAAGCCAGAGCGGCGCCATCGGTTCCCATGAAACGCTCGTGCTTCCGGGCGGCTCGCTAAAAGAAGGAGAAGAGCAATTCGCCCTGGCTTTCGCCGTGCACAACGGCGATCCTGGTCTGACCTACATCTGTCAGTATAATGCCTTCTCCGCCGAGCGGGAAATGTGCGACAACGAATCCGAGCTCGGAAACCCTATCTATGGACAGCGGGAAACATCAACGATGGTGTTCGACAAGGTCTTCATCCCCTGGGAACGCGTGTTCCTCTGCGGCGAGACCAAGTACTGCGGCAAAATTGTGACCCGCTTTGCCAAGGCCCACCGCATGAACTGCGGCGGCGCCTGCAAGGTCGGATTTGCCGACCTGATTATCGGCGGGGCCGTGCTGGCCGCCGAATACAGCGGCGTGGAAAAGATTCCTCACATTCAGGATAAGATCATCGAGATGGTCCGCCTGAACGAGACGTCCCATGCCTGCGCGATCGCAGCGGCCATGAAGGGACGCGAGGAACCCCAGGGATCGGGCGTCTATCTGCCGGACGATCTCTTCGGTAACGCCGCCAAGCTCAATACCGCCCACGGGTTCTGGGAAATCATGAAGAATGCCGGAGATATCGGCGGCGGTCTCGTGGTGACAATGCCGCGGCTCAAAGACCTCGAAGATCCGGAGGTCGGTCCGGCGCTGAAGAAAGCATTCTCGGCCACGGGCCCCGCGGACAAGCGGCTCAGAGTCGCCAAGTTCCTGCAGCACTGGACTGCCGGCCTGCACGGCCCTGGAACTTGGCACGGCGCAGGCGCCCCTCAGTCGCAGCGGTTCATGTTTACCGTCCTGACGGACTTTGAATCAAAGAAGAAGATGGCCAAGAAGCTTATGGGAATGAAAGAATAGTAAAGCACAAAACGGACAAGGAAGAATCCCCCCCCGGCAGGCCAAGCGGCCCAAGGTTGCCAAGTTAGTGCAGCAATGGACCGCCGGCCTGCACGGCCCCGGGACGTGACACGGCGGAGGCGTCCCCCATTAGCAGCGGTTCATATTTACGGCACTGACTGGCTTTGAATCAAAGAAGAAAATGGCCAAAAGCTTATGGGAATGAAAGAATAGTAAAAACGCAAAACAGGCTCTGACAAAGCCTTCTTGCAGGGCAAGTAGCCCGTTTGGATGCTTTGTCCTTCCTCCATTTATCTTTAAGTCTCAACCTGTGCACTTTCTCTCACTTCATCCTCGCCGTCCACCCCTATCAGTTAACATCTTAATGATCTTGTGCCAAAATCATCTTGACATGCCAGTCCGGACTTCCTATAGTTAATCCATACGGAAGAAATGTCTTATCAAGTCATCAAAATTAATATTCGACAGCGATTTCTAATTAATTGAAAAGTGACACATTGCGAATATGGACGAAAGCAGAGAAAATTCAATGATTTTTTTCCAGATATTTGAAATGGTTGATATCGGCCTGGTCGTTCTGGATAAAGATTTACGCATCCGCCATTGGAACCGCTGGATGCAGCTGCATAGCGGTATTAATCCTGATAAGATAACCGGGTCAGTGGTTTTTGAAAGTTTTCCTAATTTAAAACATCCACGTTTCATGAATAACTGTAAAGCAGTTCTTACTTTCGGTAATTTTTGTTTTTTTTCTCAAAAATTGCATCACTATTTATTTCCTTTTAAGCCTATAAGTTCTTTTGATTCCCAATTTGATTTCATGCAGCAAAACTGTACAATGGGACCTTTGCGCAATGAGGATGGCTCCATTGCATTTATTTTCATTGCAGTTCATGATGTTACGGAAACAGTCAATTTCGAGCAAAAGCTCATGGAGCTGAACTTAATAGATTCTTTAACCGGAATGCACAATCGCCGCAGTCTGGAAATAAGCTTAAAAGAAGAAATTGAAAGATACAAGCGTTACGGCCATCCGCTGAGTATGATCATGTTGGACATCGATTATTTCAAACGAGTCAACGATACTTATGGCCATCAGTGCGGCGACTTTATTCTACAGCAAATTGCCACAACAATTGAACAGAACCTCAGAAGCCATGACATTTTCGCCCGTTACGGAGGAGAAGAGTTCTGCTGCCTGTTGCCGGAAACTTCTATCGAACAGGCAGCTAATCTAGCCGAAAGGTTCCGGCAGAAAATTTCTCAGAATCCATACTGCTATCAAGACACGAGAGTTGACGTAACTATCAGTCTCGGAGTATCGACTTTAAATGAAGAAACGACTACAGCAGATATGCTCCTGAAAAAGGCGGATATGGGACTTTATGCCGCCAAGAATGCGGGACGCAATTGTGTGGTAGCCCAGACATGAAAACGGAAACAATTTTAAAAAACAAGGTGAAGCAAGTCTGAGTTTTTCCGCTGAGCAATTATACTAATGGCGCGACGTGAATAGGCCATCCTGGGAGTAGAGGTTTTTATGATCAAAAAGATATTAATAGTTGACGATTCGCCCATCTCCATAAAAATCATAAAGAGCTGTATTCCGAAAGACAAAGACTACGAATTGTTTGATGCGGCTGATGGTCAAATAGGTCTGGAAAAATATCAGGAAATTAAGCCAGATATTACTTTCATGGATTTAACCATGCCGGTTATGAACGGCTTTCAGGCTTTGACAGAAATTATTAAGCTGGATCCCAAAGCAATTGTTATCATTGTTACTGCCGATGTGCAGGTAAAGGCAGTTGCCAAAGCCCATGATTTGGGTGCTTTTTCGTTATTAAAGAAACCGCCGTCAAAGGAATCAATAGCAGCGGCCATCAAAGAAGCAGCCGATGTTCTGGCGAAGCAGGGATAGATTATGCTGAAGAACAATGAAACTAAAGAGATGATTACCGCCGAAGAAACTGATATCCTTCAGGAGATCATGAATATCGCTTTTGGTCGTGCCGCGTCTGATCTGGCCGAATATATAGATATTTTTGTTATCCTCAGCGTTCCTTATATTAAACTACTCCCAGCATCTGATCTTCCGCCATATATTAACAAGGAGATCAAAAACTACCATAAAGTAACCGTTGTGGAACAAAATTTCTGGGGCAAATTCCAAGGCAACGCTTTTTTAATTTTCCCTTCCACAACGGGAAAAAAAATGATTTCTCTTTTTGACGGCGGTGATGAAATTTTTGAATCAGATCCCATTTATGAATTGGAAAAAGAGACATTTCGGGAAGTCGGCAATATTTTGATCGGCGCTTGCGTAGGTAAAATAGCTGAACTTCTGGGCGACATCATTACTTACTCCCCACCCCGCGTTGTCATTGAAAAAAGCAATCACGAGATAGTGTCCGGCAGCCTCTTTGATCCGGACAATCTGGCCATTGTTTTAAGGACAGTATTCGAGTTTAACGAGAAAAACATCAGCGGCTTTCTGTTTATTGTTACCAGCCAGGAATCTTTTGCCTGGTTGAAGACTGCCTTGCACCAATTCCTCGAACAGTACGAATAAGGTATAAAAAGAGCACATTATTATCATTTGACAGTTCAATATATTTCTCCTATATACCCGCAGGTTTATCAGCGGGAGACTAAATGATTTATCTCAGAAACGTCAGCTTATCTTTTTTAGAAAATAAGTTGTTTGATAATATTAACTGGACAATCCATCCGAAAAGCTGCATCGGTCTGGTCGGCGACAACGGAACGGGGAAAACCACACTCTTTCGGGCGATCCTGGAGCAAGTTCATCCGGATACCGGCGTGATTGACATCCCTAACCGCAAGCAGAAAACAATCGGCTACCTGCCCCAGGATCTGGTGGAACTGGAACCCGTCAATTTAATCGACTTTTTGAAGAATAAAAGCGGGATGGCCGCGCTCGAGGAATCGATAAAAACCCTGGAGCAGCAATTGTCCCGGGTCAAACAACATACCGCGGAATATAACAGGATAGCCAAAGCATATTCTACAGAGATGTCCCATTTCAATGCCCGGGACGGTTACGCTTTTGAAGCCAG
Source organism: uncultured Smithella sp. (assembly GCA_964469905.1). Lineage (GTDB taxonomy): Bacteria > Desulfobacterota > Syntrophia > Syntrophales > Smithellaceae > MVRV01. Next base: position 134,430 of record CAYXZW010000003.1, on the reverse strand, counting down.
AGCCAAGCAAATTCTCAAAGGCTTCGGCTTTAAGGAAACTGACTTTACCCGCAATTGCTCACTCTTTTCCGGCGGCTGGAAAATGCGTATCTTACTGGCTTCGATTCTTCTGGCGCAGCCGGACATCATGCTGCTGGATGAACCGACCAACCATCTGGACACGGAAAGCATGGAGTGGTTGGAGAGCTATCTACGAGAATATCCGGGCACAATCATTGTAATTTCTCATGACCGTTTTTTTCTCGATAAAATTGTCACCCAAATTGCCGAACTGGCTGCGCGCCACATTCATCTCTATAAAGGAAACTATTCGCACTATCTCCGGGAGAAGGAACGTCGCCACGCAGCCTTAAAAAAAGAGCAGGAACTGCAAAGGGCACAAATCAAGAAAATTGAAGAATTCGTGGAACGCTTCCGTTACAAGGCAACAAAGGCCAGCCAGGTTCAGAGCCGCATCAAAATGCTCGAAAAGTTTGAGGCCATCGAGCTTGCAGCCAAAACTAGAACAGTCACAATGAAATTCCCGGAAGGCAAAAAAAGCGCTAAAGAAGTGGTGAAGGTATCTGATCTTAATCACAGTTACGGTAGCCTGAACGTTATCAACAATTATAACTTTACCCTGTTTCGCGGCGACAAAGTGGCATTCGTCGGTGTTAACGGCTCCGGCAAATCAACATTATCTCGCCTGCTGGGCTTAAGCGAAAAACCATCGGCAGGCTTGGTTCAATACGGCAATGATGTAAATATGGCTTTCTATTCCCAGGAAAGTTCGGAAAATCTAAACTACGACAGAACCATCTGGGAAGAAGTCGGAAGCGTCCCCTCGCTTGCGTCCGATCAGGAAAAACGCAATTTACTGGGCGCGTTTCTTTTTTCCGGTGATGATATTTATAAACAGGTTTCCGTGCTCTCCGGGGGCGAAAAATCAAGACTGGCCCTGCTAAAACTCCTTTTGCTGGATACCAATTTTCTCATCCTGGATGAACCGACAAACCATCTTGATCTGAAGACTAAAGACATTTTTCAGGATGCCCTGATCAACTATCATGGAACGGTGGCCATTGTTTCCCATGACCGCTACTTTCTGGATCGGCTGGTCAATAAAGTATTTGAATTAAAAGACGGAGCACTCCACTACTATCAGGGCAATTACTCTTACTTCATTGAAAAACGCTCCGAGCTGACAGCTATAAAAGATGAAGACAAAACGGGCCTGCCGGATAAAGAGCAGGCATTTAAAAGCAAAGAGCAAAAAAGACTGGAAGCCGAAGAGCGCAACCGTTTAGGGAAAACAAAAAATGTCTGGAAAAAAGAACTGGCCGCCGTAGAGAAAAAAATTGAATTATTAGAAGCAAAGAAGACACAACATGAAACCGCCCTGTGTGATCCGCAAACACATAAAGATGTAAATCAGATTAAGAATCTAAATAAGGAATTGAAAGAGATCAATTCCGAACTCGAGAATTCCTACAATATCTGGACAGAATTACATTTCCAGCTGGAACAATTGGATGCTGCCAATGCGGAGAATGCGTCCAATCAGCAATAACCTGAACTCATGCTCCGTCGAGCGATGTTTTCTCGGCATTCTGATACCAGGATACGGGATCGGTCAGAAATTCCTCGGTCTGCCGCAAGGAAAGAAAATGCGCCCGTTCAATATCGGCAATTAACTTAAAAAAAGCTTTTTCCTTCGGGTCGGTGCTTCCCTTTTCCAATTTTGTGTACAGATCCACTCCTCTGGCCTCAAAATCAATCGCCGTCCGAATAGCTTTTAAGTCGTCTTCATTACCTTTGATGCGGGATGACTTCTTACCGGCCATCGCCTTTAAAATACTATCCGCCAGAGATTTTTTGACTTTCAAGGGAACACTTGCGGGCCACTGCTGTTGTTTTTCCCATTTGTCATGCAGTTTCTTTAATACCTCGTAATGCTCCTTTTCTTCACCGGCAATTTGTTTGAACATATTTTTCCCGGCCAGATTTTTCGTTCTGCGAGCATTATCCATGTAAAACTCATATTCCTTACATTCATTTTCCAGTGCAAATTTCAAAGCACTCATTCTCTTATTCATTGTGATCCCTCCTTGCCTTATCTTTTTAATAATAAGTCTTTGGATTATAAAAGATTTTGCAAATTAGAGCAATACTTTTTTATGAAAGATCGACCGGATGATGTCAACTAAACCAGCCGACATATATGCGGCAACTATCAATACTCTCTAATCGCCCCTTGTTTGCGACAGAAAAAGATCTCTTTGCGGAAAAATTATCAGACGCATCAGGCAAAGAGTTATATTTCCCCCCATTACCTCTCTGCTTTTTGATCAATCAGTTCCTCCTCATGCTGCTTTTCTTTAATGTCCAATATGTATTCGGCAATATTGTTGCAGTGGTCAGAGATGCGCTCCAGATGAATGAGCATCTCCACAAAAAACGGTCCTGCTTCGGCTTGACATAGCCGTTGATGAAAACGCTTGATGTGGCTTTCGCGGGAATCCTTTACTTTGACATCTACTTCCTCTTCCCTCGTGATAATGCCCCTGATTTTTTGTTCGTCCCGTAAGGCAATAATCGTCGTGGCGTCATCAAGATTACGGCTCACTAAATCAATAATCTCCGCTATCTCTCGCTCACCGTTTTCGCTGAACTTGATTTTTTTGGCGGCCTTTTGGATGATCAGATCTGTTATCCAGACTATATGGTTGCCGATGCTTTCTATATCATTAGCAATTGCCGTATAAGTAAAAAGCTTCTGAGAAAGCTTGGCGGAAAGGCGCTGCGCTGATATTTGCCATAAGAATTTAATTATTTGTGTGCGTAAATTATTAACCAGCATTTCAATATATGCAATATCTCTTCTTTTACCTTCTTGCGGACAGGCGATCAAATTAATGCTGCTGGCAAACATTTTTTGCACAATAATCATCTCCCGCTGTAACTCTTTTTGCACATCCCCCAAGGCCGATTCCGCATTGGACAAATGATTCGGATCAAGAAACTCCGGCCAGAGCGGCAGAGGATCATCAAGGCCTGGTATTATTTTATTCATCAAGCGGGCAAAAGGTTTTAAGAAAAAAACAAAAACAAGCACAATGAGCAAATTCAGTAAAAAATGGCTCAGAACGATCTGCTGGGCCACACTGGAAGAAAGAATCCGTAATAATGCCAGAAAATAAGGCATAAATATCAGGACAAGCAAAACACCGGCACATTTGAAAACCAGATGAGACATGGCGCTTCTTTTACCGCTTACTGTGCCGACCGTGCCAACAAGAAGAGCCGTAACAGTTGTGCCGATATTTGCCCCCATAATAACCGGCAAAGCATTTTCCAGGGCAACAACATCCTGCTGAGCCAGCAGAACTAAAATGCCTATGGGAATAGCCGATGCATGGACAATCCCGGTGACAACTATTCCCAGACCAATACCAAAAAGCGGATTCCGGGTGTGAGCAAAGAAATTCAGAAAGCCAGGTGAGCTTTTTAATGGTTGGACCGCCAGATTAATCAGCTCCAGACCAAAAAAAATAAGGCCAAAATAGAAAATCATTTCGCCGGCAATTTTCCATCTGTCGCGGCAGATTAACCACAGAAGCCCGCCTATGGAAATGAAGATTGGTGATATTTCGGTAAATCTCCATATTACAAATTGAGCAGTTAATGTAGTACCGATATCGGCGCCCAGGATAATGGCCAGAGAGCTGTTAAAGCTGACCAGTCCGGCACTCACCAGACCTATCGTCAAAGCAATGGCAGCAGATGAACTTTGAAATAAAACAGTAGAAACAGCGCCGGCGAAGAGTCCATAGAGAGTTTTCTCCACTGCATATTTAATGTATTGTTTTATACGAATGTTAATAATTTTCCGGACTGTCGCGGAAAGGCGAACCATGCCGATCAAAAATAAAATTATACCGCTGGCGGCTATTAATATTTCTTTCATCTGTTCTTTAACCTTGTTGCAGATTCAATGGATTATGGACATAGTATAATTACAAATTTGGTTCGAAAGCTCAAGAGCAATAATCCGGCTGCCTGGCATTGTATGGCTACGGTCTAGTATTCGTTTTTTTGAAAGCGGAATTTCATTTGCCAATAGCGGATAATATTCACTTTGTCATTGACAATCATTTACATTCACGGTTATATACTAACGCGATATGTATTATTAAAATTATTTTTGTTCTTGCTTCATCCTCATTCATAAAAAATGACAAAAGAGATAATGCGATGAAGGAAAAAGATCATAATATCACAAATGCTTCCGCACAAAGCACGTCAACTCAATTTGCGCCCCGGCGAATTTTCCAGCATGGCCAGCTATTCGATGAACTGGGAATACAAAAGCTGTGGGATCAGAAAAAACTGATCAACAGATTAAATCATATCAACTTTACCGATGGTCATATTTCTATTCTTTTTAATAATGATGTAAACAGCGATCAAATCTTAGTTAAAGCGTATCCCCAGCCTTGCATAAAAGATAAGCTCATCTGCCGGCTGGATATAGAGCATGATCCGGCTGATCTGGATAAATGTAAACCTTCTTATCTAATGATTGAGGACGGACATACGACAATTTTGGCAGCAACCGAAATTATCAGCAAAACAGATAATCAGATTAAGATAACTATTCCGGAAAAATGCTATTATATAACAAAGCGCCGAACAAAACGCTACCGCTGTGCAGACATAACCTGTAAAGTGATTCAGGGAGATTTTAATGCCCCCGGCCTGTTGATTGACTTTGCTCCTAATGGATTGGGAATCAAATTAACCGGAAATAGGAACATGAAAGGATTCGATAAGGAAAAATCGGTCCTGATCAATCTGGCCCTAAATGGTGTAAAGCTTTTTTCCGGTTTGTGCAGATGTATCCGCAATGATATGGAATTGCCCGAAGGCAGAATGGTATTTATCCCTCTCAACAACCAAATGTCATTGTTTCCGAAAAGAGAAACGCGCAATCCGCGTCAACACATTGTTCCTTCATTCTCGATGAGTTTTAAGCACCCCTTCTTCAAGGGTAACGTGGAACGCGACATATTTGATATTTCTCCGGCCGGCTTTTCCATAAAGGATAAGATTGATGAAGAAACTCTCTTACCGGGATTGATTATACCGAATGTAATAATAATTTATGCCGGTATTATAAAAATTGAATGTTCCGCTCAGGTTGTATACCGCAGAGATAATCAGGAAGATAATTCTGTACAATGCGGTCTGGCAATATTGGATATGAATATCCCTTCCTACAGCAAGCTCAGCCACATTCTTGGTTCATATCTGGATAGTAACGCCCGTGTGTCCAATGAAGTGGATATGGATGCACTGTGGGAATTTTTTTTCGATACCGGCTTTATTTATGGTGAAAAATACGAGCATCTCCATCCTCATCGGGAAACTTTTAAAGAAACTTACCGGAAATTATATCAGGACAATCCGGATATCGCGCGACATTTCGTGTACGAGAAAAACGGAAAAATATACGGACATATTGCCCTCGTCCATGCTTACGGACCTTCCTGGATAATTCATCACTTTGCAGCCAGAAAGATGGGTAACCGGTTACCCGGACCGTCGGTATTAAAACAAATCACGCAATATATTAGCGCTTACATCCGTTTTCCGTCGGCTAAAGTGGATCATGTCATGACCTATTACCAACCGGAAAATAAAATCATTGACCGTATCTTCGGCCGCTTTGTCCGTCATTTAGATGATCCCCGCAAAAGTTCTCTGGATATATTTTCCTACCTTCTTTTTGAAAAAATATCTCCTCTGGAAAAGCTACCGGCAAACTGGGAATTAAGAGAAGCTGTAATTTCCGATTTGGTTAAATTAAAAGAGAATTATGAAAATACATCCGGCGGTCTTCTGCTCGGAGCTCTGGGGCTGGAAATTCCATCGGCATCTCTCAAAAATTCTTTTATTAAAGCCGGATTCAAAAGGGATTGCCGCACATATTGCCTTTCTTTTGACGGACAGCAATTGGCTTTTTTTGTCGTCAATCAATCGGATATGGGGCTTAACTTGTCTGATTTACTAAACGGCATTAAAATAATTGTATTAGAACCGGACAAACTTCCGTGGGCCAAATTAGCAGCAGCAGTTAATCATTTGTCCAGTATTTTTACCGTCGAGAAGATTCCTTTGCTGATATTTCCCGCCAACTATCTTCCTGCGCAAAACATGGCGGCAGAAAAACAATATGCACTGTGGATACTGCAATTAAGATACGGCGGCGATGATTACTTCCTATACATGGATAACATGATGAAAGTTAATACAGGCAAGTAATGATGGAAAATACTCCTCTTTATAATAGCACACTCCTTACAACATACATGGATTTGGTGAAAGTTAATTATCCTCTCGTAGATGTCAGGAAATTATTGGAATACGCAAAAATTGCTCCTTATGAAATGGAAGACCAGGGACACTGGCTTACTCAAAATCAAATTGATCGTTTCTATGAATACCTTGTAAAAAGCACAGGGAATCCCCAGGTAGCTCGTGAAGCCGGACGCTTTGTCGTAAAATCGAAATCGTGGTCAATCATAAGGCAATATACGGCAGGCTTTGTTACACCTTCCATGGCTTTCTGGATGATGGGCAAAATAGGATCTACATTAAGCAGACACCTGACATTTAAGGTGACTCACTTATCCGCCAACAAAGTGGAAATTATCGCAACCACCGAGGAGGGCGTAAAAGAAAAACCTTATCAATGCGAGAACAGAATAGGTTTATTTGAAGGTCTGGTTAATTTTTTTACTGATAAATATCCACATATCGAACATCATGAATGCGTCCATAAAGGAAATATCTCTTGTCGGTATATTATCTCCTGGCAAAAAACACCAGCCATGATCTGGAAATTAATCGCCGGTTATTCCTCCGTCTTAGGCATTATTGCTCTAATAATTATTTTGTCTTCTGTACCCTTCCAATCATGGATTATTTATTTTTTGATTCTGGCGTTATTGTCAACAGTCAGTTTTTTAATATCTGAAAAATTGGCAAGAAGAGATTTAAACAAATCAGTGGAAAGCCAGCAAAGCATCGGCGATCAATTAATGAGACAATTCGATATTAGATATAACGAACTGGCTTTGGTTAAAGAAATCGGCGAAGCCGCTTCCAGCATTCTTGATCCGCAACAGCTTTTGAATTTCATCACTGATGCCCTGCAGAAACATCTCCGATTTAATCGCGGCATGATCATGCTGGCTAACCCCCAAAAAACAAAACTGGTTTATATGATCGGCTATGGCTACACACCCGCAGAGGAAATACTCTTAAGAAAAACTGATTTCAATTTGAACAATCCGCAGTCGCAAGGTATTTTTTATTTGGTTTACCGGGATATGAAACCATTCCTGATCAACGACATTGCTGATATCAGAAACAAACTTTCTGAGAAAAGCGTGATGTTTATGACTGAATTAGGAGTTAAATCATTTGCTTGTGTCCCGATAATTTACGAAGGCAAATCAGAAGGTATTCTCGCGGTCGATGGCACGAACGCAAAAAGCCCGCTTACCCAGAGTGACTTGAGTCTGCTGATGGGCATCGCCCCGCAGATTGGTATCAGCTTGAATAATGCACTTGCTCATAAACAACTCAAAGAAAGCGAAGAGCGCTTCCGTAACTTAAGTAACAATTCACCTGATATTATTTATCAGTTGGATCAGACGGGAAGATTTAAATACGTCAATCCAGCCTGGGAGGAAGTTTTCGGACATAATTGCCATGAACTCTGGGGTAAAAATATGACCGAGTTTATGCGTGATGATGATCGCCTCAGTTTTTCCCGTATTTTTAAGGAAATCATTTCCAGAAAATCAACCGTAAGAGATAGAAATTTTATTCTTTTAAACAAAAAAGGGCTGTCCCGCTATGTAACTTTCACCGGCGCACCAGATTTGGACGCAGAAGGAAAGGTTATCGGAATTGTCGGTACGCTCAAGGATATTACTAAATTGCGTAGCATGGAAGTCCAACTGCTGCAGGCTTCCAAAATGGAAGCTGTGGGCACTTTAACGGGGGGAATCGCGCACGACTTCAACAATATCATTCAGGCCATCATGGGCTATAATCAGCTGATGATTTCGGGAAGAATCGGCAATGAAACAGATATGATTTACCTCAACAATATTGGAGAATTGATCCAGCGTTCCCGAGCACTCGTCCAGCAGTTGATGCTTTTCAGCAAAAAGGTGGAACCGCAATCCAAGGCTTTAAACATTAATAATGAAATTATCAGTACGCAAAACCTTCTCTCAAAATCTATTCCCAAAATGATAGAGATTCAAAACAATCTGGACAATAACATTTTCAGCATTAATGCCGATTCTACACAGATCGGACAAATAATTATGAATCTGGTTATAAATGCCCGCGACGCGATGGGCGACAGCGGAAATATAACTATATCCACAAAAAATACTATTCTTTCGGAAGATACTTATGTCGGCGGATTGAACGTGCCCGGGGGGAATTATGTTGAACTCTCTGTCTCCGATACAGGTTCGGGTATGGATAACGAAGTTATACAGCATATCTTCGAACCATTTTTTACCACGAAAGAAGTCGGCAAAGGAACGGGGCTAGGTCTGGCCGTGGTTTATGGAGTAGTTAAAAGCCATAATGGATTTATCTATTGCGAGAGCGAACTGGAAAATGGAACGACTTTTCATATTCTTTTCCCTGCTTTAAATAATGCAAGAACTCAGGAAGTAATCGAACCTCCACAACCCAGAAAAATACCCCTGGGAACGGAAACCATTCTTCTTGTTGATGATGAAAAAAGTATTTTAGATACAGGAAGAGATACCTTAAGTTTATACGGCTATAAAATACTAACTGCAGAAAATGGTGAACAAACTATTGAAATTTATCAATCGCAAATGGAAAATATTCAACTGGTGATTTTAGATCTAATCATGCCCGGACAGGGAGGGAAAAAATGCTTAAGCGATTTAATCGCCATTAATCCTAAAGTTAAAGTATTAATGACCAGCGGGTATTCCAGTTCCCAGAAAATTGAAGAATTAATTCAATCGGGAGCGGCCGGATTTATCAGCAAACCTTATCGCCCTGATGATTTATTGTTCACCATCCGCAATATTATCGATAAAGATTTATCAGTCCGCAAAGGGCCTGATGCCTCTACAAAGCAATAAAGGTGTGTATGTAAAACGCCTGTGATCCAGGAAAAATCGCTCAAAATCAGAAACGAATGCAGAGTATCCTCCCTCATATTCATCAAATAAATATTTTACTCTCCTCGCCGCCACTTCCACTTTCTGTGTCCAATTAAATATGTCTGCTTCCTTTGCCCGGCCATAGATTAAATGATGCGCCTCCATATTCATTTCAATTTTCTCAAAACCATTGTCATACATATAGGAATATAGTTTGCGTCCCGCAAATGTATCAAAATTATATTTTTCATCCATTAAAATCATCATCTTCTGTAGTAACTCAGCCATCTTTTGCGGCAGTTCATAATGGCTCAAGCAATTATAATCCAAATCGATCAGACAGAGAATGCCACCGGGTTTCAAACATTTTTTCAGTTTCCGAACAATATCAAGAGATTCACGGCGAAAATACTCGAGGATAAACCTAACCCAGATAAGATCAAACTCACCCAATCCCATCAATGATCCGGTTAAGTCCTGCCGGCAAAATTCAATTCCTTTTTTGCTGCCGTAATGCTCTTCGGCATATTTAATTCTGGACTCGGAAAAATCAATACCAACAATACTTCCTTCCGGTTGAATCATTTCGTAAAGCAGTGAAGTCGTTTTTCCAACACCGCATCCGGCATCAAGAACACGCATCCCCGGTTTTATACCGGCCCAGAGAGCCTGTCTGCGTAAGGCTACCGGATCAGTCTTAACTTCCAGACGGGTCGCTTCGTCTTCACTTTCCATTAGATAGTCTGAAGAACTGGCAAAATCAGTTATTGAGTTTTCCGGCATAATCACCCCCCGTCAGCATTAGCACAATAAATCATTTATTAATAAAATCACTCGGAATATTTTGCTATGAACCGTATTGTTCTTTCATCCAGGCCTGGTAGTCGCCGGTTTTGATATTCTCCACCCATTTCTTTTGTTTCAGGTACCAATTGATTGTTTTTCTCAGACCGGAGTGAAACGACTCCTGGGGAGACCAGTTCAGTTCTGATTTTAATTTTGTAAAATCTATGGCATAGCGCCGGTCATGGCCGGGACGGTCGGCAACAAAGGCAATCAGCTCACGGCGTGCTTTTCCGGAAGTCGCCGGAGCAATCTCGTCGAGAATATCACAAATCATTTGGACAATTACGATATTTTCTATTTCCGCGTTACCACCAACGTTGTAAGTCTCGCCTGTAGCTCCTTGATTCATAATCGTCCAGATTGCCCGGCAATGATCTTCCACATAGAGCCAGTCTCGTACATTTTTTCCGTCACCATAAACTGGTAAGGTCTTTCCCTCGGCAGCATTCAAAATAACCAGCGGCATAAGCTTTTCCGGAAACTGATAAGGGCCGTAATTATTGGAACAGTTGGAAATAGTCACCGGTAGTCCGAACGTCTTGAAATAAGCACGCACTAGATGATCGGAAGCAGCTTTAGATGCGGAATAAGGACTATTGGGACGGTAAGGCGTATCTTCGCGAAAAAGCCCTTCGGCGCCAAGGCTACCGTAAACCTCATCAGTACTGACGTGATGAAAAAGCTGAAACTCATCACCACGGGACTTGGCTATTTCCAGAAGATTAAATGTTCCGACAATGTTGGTCTGAACAAAACTTCCCGGATCTTTTATCGAACGGTCCACATGCGATTCGGCAGCAAAATGACATACAGCATCTACATTATATTGCCCAAATACCTCTCCCAGTTTAACTGCATCACAAATATCTGTTTTCTGGAAAATGTATCTTTCCGGAAAATTGCAGGCAACATCAGCCAGATTTTCCGGATTGCCCGCATAAGTTAATTTATCCACATTAATAATTCGACCGGAAAAATCCTGATTCCCGATTAAATGACGGATAAAATTACTGCCGATAAATCCACAACCTCCCGTTACCAGTAAATTCTTAAATCCAGACCTAATTTTGATTTTTGTTTTCATATTCAGGTAATAGCCTTTCTCTCTTCTTTATAACTCGCAGGTAGTAATTAATGCACAGCATTAAATTGTGCTTCTCATCAATGTAATCAAGCAGACCTGATCCTTCATCTTTATCCAGACAAGCTCTCTCATTTCCTTTTTCATCTAACAGGGATTTTACATTTTCAGTATTTGCCGGTTAAAGTGAATGCCGCCCAATCATAAGGTTCATAACCGCGGCGGATCATTTCCATCTGTGTATTTCTCAGGGAATCGGCGATATCTTCATTTTTCTTCAGATTTTTATAAAAATTCTCCATAAAGACTGCCGTCGATTTATCATCTATATTCCAGAGAGTTGCCACCACGGAAGGACTACCGGCATAGAGAAACGCCCGGTTGAGGCCCACTATTTCCGTACCGGTAGAGGAAAGCCCCAGTGCCGTTTTGCAGGCACTCATGATAATTGCCCTTCCTTTAAACTGGAGTTTAAATATCTCAGATGCAGTAAGCCTGCCGCTGCCTTCCTTGCCCGCCGCCAGGAGTAATCCCGAATACATGGGCGCATCTTCGACAAAAAGTCCATGTGTAGCAAAATGCACGATATCATAATTACCCAACATTTCCCTGACTTTATTCTTCGTTGCCTCGCTTTTTAAATATATTGTTGTACCGGAGATAATCTTCTTTATGTTTTCGACTTCTGATTCGGCATACGGCAAATCGAATTGTCTGTCGCCTAAATCCGGATTGCCGAAAGCCAGAACATTCAGACCAAGGGAAGGCTCTTTCTTCATAACATATTTCCAAACACCTGCTCCCGGTAGATAAAAGATAGAAAAACCGTCAATGAGATACTGTCCTTTATAGCTCATCGCAGCAAAAGGCAAATAGTAGAGCACCCCATGCGGAATGAAACCGATCCTGTCTCCCTTGACAAAAGGAATCACCGGCTTGAGAAAGGTATCGTATATTTTTTCGGACAATAACGCCGTCTGTTTTTTATCTTTGGCGGTTATTGCCTTATTGAATGAAGATACCAGTGAGGAGACCTCCTCTTTATTAATTTTTATTCTTTCTAAATGAACTCGATCTTTATTGACAACCCAAATGTAAAGGACCTTTTCAGCCACGTAATAACTAAAGAGAGTTGTATTTGTGTCGAGTAATTGGCGAATATCTCCCGTATCGGGTGTTACAACAGAAACTAATGAATAAAGTTCTTCGTTTTGTTCCTTAATTTTAATAATTACGTCACGGTGTCCGGTTTGGGCCTTTTCAATTTTGTCTTGCGCATTTTTAAAGGCCGGATCGCCGCCGGCTGCCGACAGCAGTTTTCTATAGCCATCGGCCATTTCATTGATATAATTTTTATCCTGTTTGATCAATGCACTTTCCGCCTCGGTTTTACCGATATCTTTCCCCGCCAGAAGATCAACCAATACTCTGGCTTTGGCTCTTTCGGCAATTTCAAAAGCGCCCTTGTAGTCCCCTTCTTTAGCTAAAAGTTCAATCAACGCTTCATAGAGCCCTTGCCGGTGAAACATATAAGTTTCTTTAAGCGTATCAATGACCAGCTCAGAGCGCTGCTTTTCCATTATGCTTAAGGCATCTTTGAGCAGACTGATTGCTTGAGGAGCATCACCAAACCCCAGATAGTAACGAGAAAGGATAAACTTCGCCCAAATCTGGTAAAAAGGCAGATTATATTTATCCGCAATTTCATTTAATTTAAGGGCTGCTTTTTGTCCCTCGGTAATGTTCTTCTCCAACAAGAATATCTGATTATAAAAGAAAATGCTGTCCACTTCGCCGATACGAAAATTCGCTGTCCGAGCCAGTTGCACGGAAGTTTCCAGATGTTTTAATGCCTGGGGAAGTTGACCTTTTATCCCGTAAGACAATCCCAGAAAATTGTACACATTGGCTTCCATTATCTGAAAAACATTTGCCGGAGTATACTTGCCGATCCTGGTTTTCCTAATCTCCTTATTGAGAATAATAACCTGCTGCAAATGAGAAATACCTTCATCAACATTTTTACGGATGGCTTTGTAGAGAGCTTCGTCAAAATCCAGCAAACTGAATTTTTTGGACATGGCGGGGAAGTAATCAGCTAAAATTACCGCAATACCATATTCTAGCTCCGAATCCCGCCGCAACATTAATAAATTAAAATCACTTCGGAAATTTTCATTGGATTGAAATGATTTGCGAAAATAATCCAAAGCCTTCTGATAATCTCCATTCATCAGATAATAATGACCATAATTATGATAAACAAAAGCATTGAGCGGTGCGGCAGGCCAGGCTTTTTCCGCTTCTTTAATTGTATTATAGGCATCCTGCATTTTACCAAACTCATATAGAACAAATATTTTGCGGTTCAGGGCAGTACCTTCACCGGCGGCGTTTTTCCGCAGGCGGAATTCCGATATTGCCCGGTCAAAAAAGTGAATGGCGCGGACTTCATCACCTAATGATTCAAAGTGCATTCCAATATTCATAAAAATAAAAGGGATGGCCCAATCGGACGCCAGACTGGCTCCTTTAAGCTGTTTGACGAAGTTCTCCGGTATTTCCTGATCATAGGGGCCTTTCAGCTCAATTTTAACCATGAAATCAGGCGGCGCGACTACATTTTCCATCATCCCGCCACAGCCCCATATTCCACTGAGAAAAAGAATGGTCAGGATTAAAAAGAATCTAGGCAAAAAAATGCGATACATAAAAACAACTCCATCTATTAATAATATATGTTGTTCTAATATTTTTACTTATTGACATGCAAGCACTTTTCACTTTCGATTGACCGAAAAACGTCAGTAATTTCTAGGGATATATCTATTTTAAGAAGCCCTGAATTATTCTATTAACAGACTGATCATACGTCAGGCCGAGACTCATCAGCTTTGTCAACTGATCATTAGCGATTTTGCCGATGGACGCTTCATGGGTCAGTTCGGCATCGGGATGTTTGGCCTTAAGTGACGGCATAGTCTCGTTGGTACCGTTATCCATGATAATAGCATCGCATTCGATATGGCCGAAGCATTTATTGAGCGCTTCCAGCGTGGCATAAAATGTTTGTTTGGAATTTCCTTTCATAACTGACCGGGAAATCATGTTCGCGCGACTATTGGCACCTTGTAAAACAATATTATTGGTAGATACCGCCGTTTGTTCACCGTCAGTTAAAACTCTTTCGGTTATTAATAAAAGGCTATCCGATCCAAGCGTCGCTTCATTGAGTCTATTGGCTTCATCGACACCGCCAATCTGGGTAAGTTCCATTTCTGCTGCGGCGCCTTCGGCCAGAAATATTTTTGTTGTTGGATTGAGAGTCCGCCTTCCCTTTCCCTCGCCCGTCGCAAAATGCTTTTCCACATAAGTAACCCGTGCTTTTTTGCCGACGTGAAAATCGTGGATGCCGGCATGGCCTTCGGGATCGGCGGTACCACAATGGATGCCGCAACCGGCAATTATCGTAACTTCCGCACCTTCCCCGATAATAAATGAATTGTAAACAACATCAAAAAGCCCGGCCTGATTTAAAATAACCGGAATATGTACAGATTCGTTCTTTGTTCCCGGCTCAATGGTGACAATAATCCCTGTGCCTTCCGCATTCGTTTCTATATTGATATTCGCCGACTGCTGACGGTGCAGAAGTTTACCGTTTTTTCGAATATTGTAAGCACCCTTGGGCAGTTCTTCCAGATCGGCAACTGTTTTCAATAATTTTTTATCTAAGACATCCAGCATTATCTTCTCCTTCACAGCAATCGTGATATGTGCACACGCTCAGATCGGCTAATAGCGGCAGCGAATTTTCTAAATTGCCGGTGTAAACAAAGCGTCCTTTATCGATAATTATAATAACATCGGCAGCTTCCAGAAAGACTCGATTATGACTGACAACAATTGTTGTCGTTTCGTGGCAGGCCAGTTCTTTTTTCAATAAGTCCACCATCGGACCAATAGTCCATAAATCAATACCGGTATCCGGTTCATCGTAAATTGCCAGCTTAGGACTGGAAGCTATCGTTGTAGCCAATTCTATTTTCTTAATTTCACCACCGGAAAGTTTGGCATCGACTTCTTTATCCAGAAAAGACAGGGGGCAAATGCCGACCCGCGAGATTATCTCCAGAAGCTTTTTCTCATCATCAACTCCCGTGGCAATGGAAAGCAGGTCGCGAAACGTGATTCCCTTAAATCGCGCCGGTTGCTGAAAACTATAGGCAATGCCTGCCCGAGCGCGCTCATGGACAGGAAGATCGGAGATATCCTTGCCTTCAAAAACAATACTCCCCTGAGATACCGTGTTAATCCCCATAATCAGCTTGGCCAGAGTTGTTTTCCCACTGCCGTTGGGGCCGGTAATGGCATAAAATTTACCTTTTTCAAATTTGAAATTAATGCCATCGATAATGTTTCGCAAACCTGTACTGCCATTGTTGCTTTCCGGCACAGTAAAATATAAATTTTTTAATTCCAGCATGAATTTGACCTGCCTTTAACTTATAATTTTTAGATATTGCTACCAAGTCGCCATTCAGGCGGCAACTTCCATGAAATCGGAATGGTTGTTTATCTATGATGGATTTAGCGGTATGTCAATACAGATATTATACCCGAATAAATCCATCAGTTGCTGCGTATTTTAAATTGAAAATGATTTCTCCGCTATCATCATATATTATACTAACCTTATTTTTCTCCCTTTATTTATTAATTTCGTAATGCTAAAAGATTCTCATGAGAAAGAAGATGTTTCGCGACCGGGAGGCAATAAGAAAATGATCGTAAGCATGTGGATGATTCGGGACTTGATAACAATTGAGACTGCAACACCGATTACCCAGGCAGCGGCCATTATGGCTCAAAAACATATCCGCCGTCTACCGGTGATCGAAAAGCACGACAACGGTCATCATCCGGTTGGTATAATCACTGCCACCGATATTCTTCATGCCTATCCTCCCCATGTTAATCCATTTGCTATTATTGTTTCCGACACTTCGCCGACTCATACCACGGCTGCGGATATTATGAGCCGTGCCCTGCAAACTGTTACTCCCGAAACACCAATATACGAAGCTGCCAGAATCATGCGGAACATGAAGATTAGCACATTACTGGTGGTTCAAAAAACGAAGCTTGTCGGGCTGCTTACCGAATCGGATATATTCCGGGCGTTTGTCAGCATCCTCGATTCCAGGCAGGGTGGTATGCAGATTACCTTTGAAATGACAAAGGAGGGAGAAGACATATTCGGGTTCATCGCTCCGATCGCCCTCCGGTGGGGCGTGCATGTTGTCAGCCTTATTTCGGTAGAAAAGGACGGCCGTAAAATGTGCGTGGTCAGGATCGCCGGCACGGCAGCGGAAGCAATGCTCGAAGAACTCTGGAATTCAGGGCACTTTGTTCTCAACGTGCTGCGCTTTCCCTGATTATCTCTTTTCAATCATATCTTGCTCGGATAACCGGTAATAGAACGAATTTCTTCGTAGAGAGGTTGTAAGCGATCATACATTTGTTTGTATACTCGCTTATAAAGCTGATCGTATACTTGATGGGTATTAAAGTCAGGTTCGAAGAGCCTGCCAATGCGAGTCATCTCTGCTACTGCCGTTTTGAAATCGGGATGCAGTTTTAATCCCACAGCTGCATCAATGGCTGCTCCTAAACCCGATGTTTCATATATATGCGGCCGGGCTGTGGGTAAACCAAAAATGTCGGCTGTAATTTGCATTGCCGTATCGCTTTGGGAACCGCCGCCGGAAACGCGCAGCTCGGTTATTTTTACCCCGCTGCGCTTTTCTTCGCGCTCTTTACCTTCTCGCAAAGCATAAGCCAAACCTTCCAGTATCGCCCGGTAAAGATGCGCCCGACTATGCACATCTCCGAAGCCGATGATTGCGCCCTTTGCTTCCGGCCCCGGCACTTTTATTCCCGGAGACCAGTAAGGTTGCAGGATAAGCCCCATAGATCCCGGCGGAACCTTATGCAGCAGTTCTTCAATGATTGTTTCCGCCTCTACACCATACTCCGCTGCCTGTTGTTTCTCAAAAGGGGCAAACTGATCCTTAAACCAGCTCACCATCCAGTACCCCCGGTAAATCTGAATTTCCAGGGAATAAGCATTGGGTATTGCCGAAGGATAAGGCGGTATCAGCGGAATAGCTTCTATATACTTATAATGAGTTGTGTTGATTGTCGCCGTGGTACCATAGCTCAAGCAACCGATATGCGGCTGCAGGCAACCTGCACCGAGAACTTCACAGGCTTTATCAGCTGCCGCGGCAATTACCGGCAGACCTTCCGGTATTCCTGTTTCTTCCGCAGCCTGGCGGGTAATCTGCCCCATGATTGCTGCAGGTTCAATTAATTCTGGCAGCATTTCCGGTTCAATCTGTGTCATATCCCATTTCCAGTTCCAGGAAGCCTCCCAGCGCTTCTTTTTATAATCAAACGGCACATATCCGACCTGACAACCGACGGAATCGACAAACCTGCCGGTCAGACAATAAGTTAAATAGCCGGAAAGGAAAAGATACTTATACGTTCTGCTCCAGATTTCGGGTTGATGCTGCTTGATCCAATTAGACTCCGCCTCGGACTGCAGGTAAGCCACAGTCTCGCGCATACCGGATGCTTTAAAGGCCAGCCCCCATAGTCCGCCAATTGGTTTTAAACCACTGGTGCGCCTTTGATCCAACCAGACGATAGCCGGCCGCAGCGGTTTGCCGTTTTTATCTACATTGATCATTGTGGCACGTTGAGTGGTAATTGTTACTCCGGCGATAGCCTCTTTAGGCACAGGTGATTCCTGCCAGAGCATCTGGCAGGCCCGGCATAATGACTGCCAGTAATAAGCGGCATCCTGCTCTGCCCAGCCCGGCTCATGTGAATAATAAGGTTCCAGGGGGATTTGTATTTTATAAACGAGATTACCGCGCAAATCGAAAATTAAGGCCCGCACTGATTGCGTTCCGTTATCAATAGACAGGATATAATCTTCAGACATTTTTCTGGTTAATCATCCTTTTACTATTAATTTTCAATTTCAATCTGATCAATGGTAAATCGTTCAATCTTAAAAGTTATGGAAGTTTTTCTTTCCTGTCTTAATTCAGGTGAAAAATTATCAATACGATTACCGCATATCAGATGGAAAGGCACCGGCAGACACCAGGATGTTATTGAATACTTGGCAGCAGTTATTAGACTGCATTTGTTGGTACCGATAAGCATATGCTTTTAGCAGAATCCACAGCCTCTATTGTGCCTGACGGATAACATATAATCCGGGCAAGCCAGCTGCTATATACCTCATTTGTTGGCAGCCCGATTTTGAGAAAATAATGCCCTCTAATGCTTCCAGCATTTTCAGGCATATTTGATCTTTTATTGTTATTCCTTCACGTCCGGCCCAATATCCTAATGTACAGCTTTGCGAAGGAAATACTTACCCACATCCTGCGGGAAGTAAATTACTAAAAGGTACAACCAATCACTCGGCGAACTTAATCGCTCAAAAGTGATAACAGCAAAAAGCTTCAACTCTTTGCTTATTTTTTAGTTGCTACCTTTTTGGCCGGGGCCTTCTTTACTACTTTCTTTGCTACTGCTTTTTTAGCCGGGGCCTTCTTTACTACTTTCTTTGCTACTGCTTTCTTCGCCGGGGCCTTCTTTGCTACTTTCTTGGCTACTGCTTTCTTCGCTGCCGGTTTTGCAGCCTTCTTCACGACTTTCTTTGCTGTTGCTGTCATCAGGTAAAGCCTCCTTTTGTCAAATTGCATTTCGATTAATTTCTGCAAATGCATTCATATGCATTCTTATGGTTTGATTTTACTTTATTTTTTATCTCCGGTCAACAAAAACTACACAAAAATAATTATTTTTTTTATTTTTTTGTTCTTGCATATATTGCCTTCCCATTAGAAACATTATCAATCGTTTTATCAAAAGAGGTTATAAGAGCTCATTCATATTTTATTACAACCGCTGTAATCCTTGATGGACAAGGATTTGACAGCGATAAGAAATATATTATTATCATATCGGGAAGCTCTTAACTTCAAACAGGAAGGAATAACTACGAACGAAGGAGTGAAAATATTAATCTTGTTCCGAGCAGTATGAAAAAAAAATTTTAGCTGCAAAATATTTATTTAGAGATAAGTTCTCCCGCCAAGGAACCGTTTGGCAAAAAAATTACCAGAGAGATAATCAATGCGGATATTTTTGCCGCGTGAAGGAGCATGGATAAACTGGCCTTCTCCGATGTATATGCCGACATGCGACACCTTGCCTTTACCCTTCGTTGCAAAAAATATCAGATCGCCTTTTTGCAGATGTTCTTTGTCAACAGGATTACCAACATCGAATTGCCGCCCCGAATGCCGAGGCAAATTAAGACCGTTCAATTGATAAACCGTCATTGTCAAGCCGCTGCAATCGAAGCCCTTATCAGACGATGTACCGCCCCAGAGATAAGGAACTCCGATAAAATCGCGGGCTGTCTTGACGAGAGCTTCCCGAAAATAACTCGTCCCGTACTGTTTTTTTCTGGCAAAAGCATAATCTTCCGGTTGAACAATATAGAAATCTTCGATGACACCGGCGTCTCTCAATTTTTGCGCTCTTTGCCGGGCAATTTCTTTTGTCGAATAATTGCCGAAGCGAACTTTGAAAAGACCATCAGCCGCAACAAAATATGTGGCATCCAATCCGCGATCCTTGAGTATTTCCGTCAGACGGGCCGCGTTTTCTGCCTTAGCAAAAGCTCCGGCCTGAATTGTGAAGCCCATCAGTTCCAGTGATTTTGCAGAAGCGTGCGGCGATACTGATTCTATGCGGGATGTTTTACTATGACAGGCAACAATCAGCAGAGAAAGAAATATTATAAATGCTGTTTTTTGCCAGTTATTCTTCATTACTTATTCCATTTACTTAAGACATAATTTTCCGCATCCTGACGACTGGTGATCGTGCCTTCCAATTGCATATCTTCCAGAGCCTGCAGTATTTCCCCCATCACCTTCCCCGGAGAAAACCCCAGGGCCATCAAATCATGACCGGTAAGCAGGCGCGGCGGGTGCAAATCTTCTTTCTCCAGATGCCGAAGCTGGTCTTGGCAAAATTCATAATTATCCAGTATATTGTGGCTCGCCCGGCAATCAAGTCGATGCAATTCCAGGTGCAAATCAAAATCCGGCATCCGCAGAAATCGCTTCAGCCTGCCCTGGCGCATCTTTTGAACATTCATAAACACCATGTGGTAGCGAATCAGGTCTGTTATTATTTCCTGATCGCTCCGCGAAAATCTCAGCCGTTGCATAATTGTGGCGGCAATTTCTTCTCCCGCCTGAACATGGCCATAAAAATGAACTCCTTTTTCATCCTCAGTGCGCGTCACGGCCTTACCGACATCGTGCAAGAGAGCGGCCCAGGCCAATTGACGATTATTCGCCAGCTTACCTTTTCTCGGCAACAAATCCAGCATCATTAAAGTATGCTGCCAGACATCACCTTCCGGATGGAAAAGCGGAGGTTGCATAACTCCCTGCAACCGGTCCACTTCCGGCAAAATCTCCCGCAGCAAATTTGTTTTGGCCATAAGTGAGAAACCACGGCTGGTACCTGTGCGGGTAAGTATTTTACTGAGCTCTTCCTGCAGTCGTTCGGCACTGATTTGTATAATCTTAGCAGCGTGCTTCGCTATTGCATCATTGGTGGCGGGATCAATCTCATAATTTAGGCTTGCGACAAAACGAATCCCGCGCAGCATGCGCAGATAGTCTTCGTTGAAACGTTTATCAGGATCACCAATCGTCCGGATTATTTTTTTCTCTATATCTTTGAGGCCATGGACATGATCGATGATCTCTTCTGTTTCCGGATTCATTAAAAGGCCATTTACGGTAAAATCGCGGCGAAAAACGTCTTCACGGGAGGTAGAGAAATGCACACCGGAAGGCCTGCGGCCATCAATATAGGCATCGTCACTGCGAAATGTTGCCACTTCATAAGGATGGCTTTCGATAATGACGGCAACAACGCCAAACTTTGCTCCTACGGAAACTGTTCGGGGAAAAATGGCCATCACCTGTTCGGGATGAGCCGAGGTGACTATATCATAGTCATCAGGTGTTACGTTGCGGATAAAGTCGCGTACACAACCGCCGACAAAATAAGCTTCAAAACCTTCGCGCTTGAGGTTACGAACAATTTCTACCGCGTTTTTGTAGCTGCTGTCTTTCAAACGATTCTTTGCCTTTTCTTTATTATTGTCATTGCATTGTGCATTTCCTTCAGTCTTCAGTCTTCGGCCTATAGCCTATTTTATGCCGGAGATAAAACCTGCACCTGCATTGATTGGACAATATCTTTTGTCGCCTGGCGGTAGGGTCCCATATGCGGTGCACTCATGTGACTTTTCAGCGCATCCAGGCTTTCCCATTTCTCCACTATTGTAACTGTATCCGGTCGCTGTGGCGGCTGCACAGGAAACCCGGAAGGCAAATCAATAAAGGGGGCATATTCAATATTCCCTCTTTCTTTGAGCACGTCGGGAATTATTTTCCGCAACTCCACCAGGTAATCATCTCTTTTACCTTCTTTTAAATTCAGCGTGGCTATTACGCAAATCATGGATTTCCTCCTATGAACATTCTTATTGTTCACGACATACCGAAGTCACCGTTCATTAAAGAATGATTTTTTTACAAAACCATTATTTCTTTCCTAACCTGATCGCGCAGAGCTCGCCGCACATCGTACAACCTTCGTCCTCGGCGCTTTTACTTTTCTCCAAAAGCTCTTCGACTTTTCGGGGATCGATGGATAAATCTACCTGCCCCTGCCAATCAAAACTTTTACGGTATTCGGACATTTTTCTATCGCGTTCCCTTGCACCGGGTAGGCCTTTGGCGATATCGGCAATGTGTGCGGCAATGCGTGCAGCAATCACACCTTCCCGGACATCCTCGAGCGTCGGCAGGCGCAAGTGTTCCGCAGGAGTAACATAGCAGAGGAAATCGGCTCCGGCGGCTCCGGCAATTGCCCCTCCGATGGCTGATGTAATATGGTCATAACCAGGAGCAATATCTGTAGGCAGAGGCCCCAGAACATAAAACGGGGCACCCTCGCATATTTTCTTCTGCAAGCGAATATTTGCTTCAATATCTCTGATGGGAACATGGCCGGGTCCTTCAATCATTACCTGGACTCCTGCCGCCCGCGCCCGTGAGGCGAGTTCACCTAAAATAATCAATTCCTGCAATTGCCCGCGATCGGTAGCATCGGCATTAGCCCCGGGACGCAAACCGTCTCCGAGACTCAAAACCATATCATATTGCCGCGCGATTTCCACCAGACGGTCATATTGTTCGTATAAAGGATTTTCCTGATTATTGCAGGCCATCCAGTTGGCGGTCATGGCGCCACCCCTGCTGACGATACCCAAAACCCGGCCCTGCTTTTCTATTGCCGCCACACTCAGTCTTGTTACCCCGCAGTGAACGGTAATGAAATCAACTCCATCACGCCCGTTTTCTTCAATCACAGCAAACATATCGTCGGCCGTCATCTCCGAAATGGCTTTCTTTTCGGCAATAATTTTACAGGCAGCCTGATAAATCGGCACTGTACCGATGGCCACTTTTGCCTTTTCCATAATGGCTTTTCTGATCGCCGCCAGATCACCGCCGGTGGAAAGATCCATAACAGCATCGGCCCCAGCATCAGTAGCAATTTTGAGCTTGTCTAATTCCACGCTTAAATCGACATGGTCTTTTGAAGTTCCAATATTGGCATTAACCTTTGTGCGCAATCCTTCACCAATCGCCAGAGGTTCAATGCTGACATGATTACTATTACGGCAGACCACTATTGTTCCTTTTTCTATTCCCTGCCGGATAAACTCCGGTGTTACATCCTCGGCCTTGGCACAGGCTTTCATTTCTTCCGATATTATCCCCTTTCGGGCCATTTCCAGTTGTGTCATTTTTTCCTCCGAATACATCGCCTTTATGAAGACGTTTAATTTTTTGCGATCACTGCACAACGAATTGTGCACTTTGTTTACTTTTTTAATTTTCCGGCCAGAGCATTGACTGAGCCATGCCCTGCCCCTAAGCTTACAGAATCGATTATGGCTGAAGTAACCAGTTTTTTAGCCAGCCTTGCCGCAGTCCCAACATCTTTTCCCAAAGCAAGGTTTGCCGCCAGCGCTGAGGCATATGTACAACCCGTACCATGGGACTCACGTAAGTCAATGCGTGGTGAAGAATATTCCTGATATCTTTCCCCGTCAAAGAGAATATCGACAACTTCTTTTTGCTTGTTGTTCTCCAGATGCCCACCTTTAATTAGAACATTTTGCACACCAAGCTTCCGGATGAGACAAGCTGCTTTCTTCATTGCGGCAACAGACTTGATTTCTATCCCGGCTAATTTTTCGGCCTCCGGAATATTGGGAGTGACAACCAGGGCCAGAGGAAGCAGTTTTTTCACCAATGCCTGCCTGGCTTCTGCCAGCATAAGATTGCGCCCGCCTTTGGCCAGCATTACCGGATCGACAACCAATTTTTCGACATGATATTCCCTGATTTTCCCGGCAACGGCACTGACAATACCCGCCGTCAGCAACATACCTGTTTTTACAGCATCCGTCCCAATGTCACTCAATACAACTTCCATTTGTTTGGCGACAAATTCCGGAGCGATCTCCAATATATCCTGGACGCCGAAAGTGTTTTGCGCTGTAACCGCTGTAATCACACTCAAACCATAGCAGCCGCAGGCGCTCACTGCCTTCAAATCAGCCTGAATACCGGCTCCACCGCTGGAATCCGATCCGCCAATGCACAATACTTTAACAGGTTTCATCTTTTAAACCGCCTCCGGAAAAAAATCTTTTAACCAGTATCTGACGACCAGAAGGCTGCCGGAACAAATATTAATTGTCGCCGGAGAGCTGACAATGACATTGCTGATGCCACGCGGATTAATCATTTCCAGAGATTCGTTATCCAGCGAATATTTAAAACCATGCAGCGACAAACCTTCTGCCTGGGAAGTTAAGGCAAATAGGGATACTGTCTGCCCGACAGCCTCGGTAAAAGTGATTTGCTTTTCGACGATGAATATTTCACAGTATTCATCAATTAACCTGGTTTTTATTCCTGCTTGCTGGGCACCTTTCAGCAAAAACAAATTGGCCAGGGCATGATCAATCCTGCCGCCCAGAGCACCCCATATTTCAATTGCTTCCGGCTTTAATCCCAGTGCATACTCCAGGGCCAATTGAGTATCGGTAGCATCTTTTTCCGGCGGGTATTCTAATAATTTTGCACCCGAAACTACATAATCATCCAACCTGTCAGTATTCGCCGAATCCATATCGCCCATAATCACATCAGGCCGAACCTTCAACTTTTCTAAATGACGAATACCACCATCACAACAAATCGTCAAAAAGCTGTCCATTGAGGCCAGTCGCTTCTGAAAATAACCGGGATCGCCCATTTGTCCGTTACTTATTATGATTATTGTTTGAGTCATGATTATTTATCAACTAACACGTAATTTTATCATTACCGGACTTGACGTGTGCCCTGTTGTGACCTTCAGGTTATCAGGGTATTCGGCAATCCCGTGCCTGTTTTTCCCTCTCACCCAATAAAAAAGCCACTCCCTTTCTGACCATTAAGGATATGGCTTAAATTATTTTCAGCAATTGCCAATCCCTACGCCAGCATTACCCGGGTCAGGTTCAAAGGGTATAATCTCAGCCGTATCCGGCACCCCTGTGCGATATGTTTATTACAATACTGCCAAAAAAGCAATTTGTTTAATTCTAAGGTTATTTTTCCAGCAGCGCTTTTTCAAGGCGTTGCCGAGTTTCTATTTGACTTGTTACCTACATTTCCTTAGTCTGTTTGCGTAGGAATAGTGATAAGGGAATTATCTGCCGGAGCAGACAAGAATGGGCGCGCAAAAATATAAAGTTTTAATTGCCAAGCAGCCGCCGGGCATAAATAGTTTATGGGACAGTGCGGCATGGAGAGATATACCGGCGCTGGAAGTTTCCTGTTATCGCCTCGAAAGCAGTGCGCATCGTCCAAGGACGCAGTGCAAATTGCTTTATGACCAAGACCGAATCTACGGAATCTTCCACGTAGAAGACAAGCATGTGCGCTGTGTCCGGACCTGCTTCCAGTCGGAAGTATATAAAGACAGTTGCGTGGAATTTTTTGTGCAGCCCAAAGCTACAGGCGGTTATTTCAATTTTGAATTTAATTGTGGCGGAGCGCTGCTCGCCTCCTATATTACCGACCCGACTCGTATCGCCGGTAGGGTAAAGAAATTTATCGAGTTGACGCCGGAGGACGATCTGCAGATAAACCGCTATACCAATTTACCTCCGATAATTGAACCGGAGATTACCCGGCAGATTACCTGGTTTTTGGGATTTTCCATTCCTTTTGCCGTACTGGAAAAACATGCAGGAACACTGGCTGAAATAAGCGGACAAAACTGGCGGGCTAATTTTTACAAATGCGGCAATGAGACGTCCCAACCTCATTGGGCTTCCTGGTCCCCGCTGCGCGAATTAAATTTTCATCTGCCGGATGATTTCGGCGAAATTCAGTTTACGCCATGATAATCAGCCGAATAGCTTCGTTATCTTCTCTGATTTAAAATGGAATAAGATCAATATTTATTTTGCAGACAGCTTTTTTTATCAATTCCGGTTTTTCACCGGTCATTATCCGCGGCATGTGCGCATCTTCCGGACCAAAATAGGCGAAAATCCCCGGAAACATATTAATGCCGGCCCAAGGCGGTTCTTTTCTTTCGTAGTATACGGCATCCTCACTTTCACTATAAGAGCTTTTTACTGAAAGCACGGATGTCGGATACCAGTCAATCCTTTCACTTCCGGTAATGGTCGTATGAATATCGATATATTTCTGATGTGATTCCAGTTCAGCAAGCGCATCGGAGGGGGCAAATGTTTCATAACTGAATACCTTTAGAATAATATCATCATTTTGAATTTTCTTTTCCATATCCGGCGTATGTTCATTCAAAAGTCGGATCTCGGCAAAAACTGCTTCCCAAAAAGGATATTTCCAATGAATTTTCCAATTACGTATAATATCGACAATCATGGCTTGCTCTCCCGAAAAATTAATAAACCTGCGCCACCATAAGCCGCCGAAAGTGGATCAGATCTCTTGATGGCCCATCTGAGTGATCATTATAATAATCACTCAGAGCGCCGATTTATCATCATGCCGGATGCTTCGAACGATAATCAATGAGCAATAGCGTGTCCGCAGCTATCAACCGCCCGATCGGACCGGTGCTGTAAACGGCATCATCAATCTTGCCATCCGGCCGCAGGATGAAACCAGTTGCATGAATATAGCTTTTCGCTTCATCAAAAAAAGCTCCTGTCTGAAGAGCGAATTCTCCGGCATTAAGACCATAAGCCATGGAGAAGGAAAGCTTCTGCCGCATTACCATTTTCTGCGCATCCTCCAGGCTATCTGTGGAGGCTCCGATGATCCGTATCTTTTTCCCATCGAATTCATTCATTCTTGCCTGAAAATCAGCCAACTGCTGATGGCAGAATGGTCACCAGCGCCCTCTATATATAAGCATTACTGCCCATTGCCCGGCTGTCATTTCCGGCAACACAAGAGAAGAGCCATCAGTGAGTTTGAATTCCACCTTTGGAAACAGGTCACTACTATCGAGTTTCTTTCTTTCGATCTGAGCCATTTTCTCCTCCTTACAAATATTTGTCGAATTTATATCACACTTTACGCCAGATTTCCGAGGTTTCTTCGCTGATCGTAAAGCAAACTATCAGGGAGGGGATTTTTAACTTAAAAAGTGTATCTTAGAATGTCCTGTCCTAAAAAATAAAGAGAATTTGTTGATATTGAATATCTAAAGAAACTCTGATAACTGAATATCTCCCTTTTATCTGTATGAGGAAATTAACCCGGTACTGCATGGAGCATTATTAATGGAAGAAATATTCCCTTTCCCCCGATGGAACCTATGAAGAGACAATTTTCGGCAATCTTTGTTTTAGCGCTTTGTGCAATATTTTTAATTTCCTCCAATATTGCCGAAACGGCATGGGCCGAGCCCCAGGCCAACCAATTTCAGGCTTATCTTAAACTGGGTATTAAAAAAACTTTTAACATGGAATTTCCTGATGCTGATGCTTATTTTAAAAAAGCTATAGCGTTGGAACCGGAAAATCCTGCCGGATATGCCTATATGGCTATGACTAACTTATTCGCTTATGAAATGACTTTTGATGATACCATCAGGAAAAATCATCAAGATTCGATGCTGCGCTATGTTGACGAAGCCCTGGCCCGGGGAGAAAAAAGAGTTGGGCGAAACCCCAAAGACAGTAAGGCCTACCTGGCTATGGCCATGGCTAAAGTCGCCAGATTTAACTGGCTGAGCCATCAGAAGCAATATTTCAGTATGGCCCGTGAAGCATCGGCTATCTGGGAATATCTGGAAAAAGCCAAAGAGAGTGACCCGCAAAATTACGACCTCTATCTTCTTATGGGGTCATTTCGCTATCATATTGATCATCTTCCCGGACTGACCCGTTTCCTGTCTTCGCTGATAATCACGTCCGGAGACAAACAAAAAGGGCTTCAGGAGGTGGAACTGGCAGCACAAAAAGGCGATCTCCTCAAACAACTGGCATTGTCTGAACTGTCTTCCGATTATTTGAATTTTGAAAAACAACCGGCCCGAGCCGTGCCGATTCTGCGGGAGTTAAAAAATATGTTCCCCAATAACTATAATTTTTCTTTTACGCTGGCCAATGCTCTTGCCGATCTGGGCCGGTTTGATGATGCCTTTAACATCGCCCGGGAACTTGATAAAAATATCCGGACATGCATTCCTCCTTTTACCCCCCAACTTCGCCCGCGTCATGATTTATTAATGGGAAGAATTTCTTTTACTCAGGGGAATTACGCCCAGGCCGAGGAATCTTTGCAGAAGGCACTGAAAGACACCGCTCCTTACAATGCACGGGTGCGGGCATTTGCATATCTCCGACTGGGAATGATCAGTGATATCCGCAAAGACAGAAAAAAAGCCCTGGAGTATTATTCCAAAGTTCTGGATGTTAAAAATGGAGGAGGAACTGCTCAGATCGAGGCCAATAAATATCTGGAAAATCCCTATCTGCCCCCACAAGTAAATTGATCGATTATTGCCGCTGTGTCGGCGATTGCCCCGCTTATCTTCTCATCATTGATAGCAAAAGAAATTATTTCAACATGAGCCTCAAATACTGTCCGCAGCAGCTGCCCCATTGTCTGCCTGCGTTCGCTTACCTTTATCGGGTTGCCGTAGGCATCACCTTCTTGTTCGTTTTGCCCGAAATCATCCACCAGTAAGACACTGCTGTAATTTTGCCGTAAGGTATTATTCACTCTCTGCCAGAATTGTTTTTCGTTTTTATGCCTGCCCAGATCAGCAGAATTGGCCACCACAAAATTTCTTTGAACATAAGCGCTAAGTGGAATTGCCGTGATATTCCAATGGCCAATGTTTTTTATAATTGTTTCTGTTGCTTCGGCATAATGGTCGGTGGCGATTACCACGTCTACGGATTTATCTGACCATATTTTTTGCAGAATCAATCGCCAATTTTCGTCAATCCCGGAATGATCAAAATAGGCTTCTACAAAATTTCCTGTCGCCCGTGAGATTTCACTCTGCAGCAAAATGGCTTTTTCCGGAAACAATTCCGCAATGCGCTCCTGCATTACTCTTTTGTATCCCTGCCGGGTAGTGCTGCCTTCCGACCAGGTTGCATTAACTATATCCCAGAAAAGTGCTGCGCTATTCACACCCAGTGTAAACAAGCCGCTGTTTTGCAAATGCTGATTTAAACTTTCCGGACGGGAAAATGCGGCGGCATCGAGACTGAGAGTTCCGGAATAATCAAAAATGATGAGCTTATCAGGCAATGGCATTACCTCGTCAGTGAAGCCGCCTCGATTATGCAGCTGAGTTTATGCGCGGCCGCTTCCGGATCAGGGGAGGCACAGATCGCCGATACTACTGCAACGCTATCGGCGCCAGCCTCAATTGTTTCCCGAATATTGCCCTCATTGAGACCACCGATTGCTACCAGAGGATGACGGCTGAATGCTTTTATTTTTTTAAGCCCGGCCAGCCCCCAGGCACCTTTGGTATCGGTCTTGGTCGGTGTTTCAAAGACGGGACTGACACCGATATAATTCACATCCAGCTTCTGGCTTTCTTCAACATCAGCCCACGTTTCCACAGACAAACCGATGATAGCTTTTGGTCCCAGAAGCTTCCGGGCAATTGCATAGGGCATGTCATCCTGACCAATGTGCACTCCAGCGGCACCACAGGCCAGAGCGACGTCTACGCGATCATTGATAATCAGCGGAATTTTATACTGCTCTAAAAACTTATTTATTCTCTCCGCCTCACTTACAAACAGGCGCGTGGAAATGTCTTTTTCCCGTAATTGAACACAGGATGCACCGCCCTTTACCGCCTGCAGAACAACTTCTTCCAGGGACTTCTGTCCGCACAAACCGCGGTCAGTTACCAGATATAATCCTTGCATTGCTATTCCTCAATCTTCAGGTGCGAAGTTATATCAGCCTCGGACAACCGGTAAAGATAATCCAGAAAATGCATTTGCATACTTCCCGGCCCCACCGCTTTTTCGGCAGCTATTTCTCCGGCAATCCCCATAACAGCCATGGCCTTGACCGTCGCGGCAACAAAATCTTTCTCCACTGCGGCAAAGGCACCGCAGATAGCGGAGGCCGTGCAACCCAGGCCGGTGACTCTGGTCATCATTGGATGGCCATTGTTGATCCGGACAATATTTTTGCCTCTGACAATATAATCCGTTTCCCCGCTGACACAAACAACACTGTTGTATTTTTCACTTAATTTTTGCGCTGCGGCTATTGCATTATCGGATGAGGCAGCACTATCCACACCTTTCGTCTTTGTTTTGTCATCATACAGCGCCATGATCTCCGAGGCGTTGCCGCGGATGATCGTTGCAGAATTATTGGCAATCAAATCGCGGGCTGTTTTTGTGCGGTAGCTTGTCGCCCCGACACCAACAGGGTCAAGAATAACCGGAGTGCCGTTCTTTCTTGCCTGTGTCACCGCTTTGAACATGGAACAAATCCAGCGTTCACTCAGCGTCCCGATATTAATAACTAGAGCTGATGCAATGTTCACCATTTCTTCAACTTCTTCCGGAGCATGTGCCATGACCGGCGAGGCGCCAATAGCCAGCAGCGCATTAGCGGTGTTATTCATTACCACATAATTGGTAATATTATGAACCACCGGCGCTTGACGTCGGATGGCTTCAATCGATTTGTAAATTTCCCCTGCGTTGATTTTCATAATTTGCTGATCTCCTTAACTCTTATTTTATGTAATTATAATGAAACAATCAATCACTATTGCCGGCAAACCATGGGTATGATCCCTGAGGCGGACTTTGGAAGCAATTCCCTAACGAATTGCCGGCCTCATTCCCTCCGCTATGCGGGATTGTTCGACTTGCAAATTTCAACGCACTGCATTTCTGAAATTTGAGTCTCACAACAAAAAAACCCTTCCGGCAGCTTGCGGGCCGAAAGGGTTAAATAAATACTTTTCTTTCTTCTCCCTCCGCCAGCATTACCTGGATCAGGTTCAACGGGTATGATCTCAGACACCTAAGAATAGATGACACCCCGATTTGTTGACGCTCTTTATCAATATAAAATGATGCTGTCAATAATATTATGACATCTCTATTACCAGATCAGACTCCTATTCCTTCGAACAAAACGGTAGAGAGGTAACGCTCACCGGCATCGGGGAAAATGACAACTATTGTTTTTCCGGCAAATTCATCGAGCTTCGCCAGTCGTATAGCAACTGCGGCAGCTGCCCCGCTGGAAATGCCTACCAGTATTCCCTCTTCCCGTGCCAATCTGCGGGCGTAGTCTACCGCCTCAGCGCTATCCACCAGCTCCGCACGGTCCACTACGGACAAATCAAGATTATCGGGAATAAATCCGGCGCCGATGCCCTGAATCTTGTGCGGTGAAGGCTTTAATTCCTGCCCGGCCAGTTTTTGCGTAATGATCGGACTTTCTTTCGGTTCCACCGCCACCGAAATAATCTTCTTTTTCGTTGTTTTTTTAATGTAGCGCGAGATACCTGAAATCGTTCCGCCGGTGCCGACGCCCGCCACAATTACATCTACCGCTCCATCGGTGTCGTTCCAGATTTCCGGCCCGGTGGTTTTTTCATGAATTGCCGGATTAGCCGGATTTTTAAACTGCTGCGGCAGGAAATATTTCTGCGGATCGGCGGCGGCAAGCTCTTCCGCCTTATTAATCGCCCCTTTCATACCTTCCAACCCGGGAGTCAAAATCAGATTCGCCCCAAAAGCGGCTAGAACGCGTCGCCGTTCGATGCTCATGGTTTCCGGCATGGTCAGGGTAAGCTTGTAGCCGCGTGCTGCCGCGACATATGCTAGTGCAATGCCCGTGTTACCGCTGGTTGGCTCGATAATTTCCACCCCGGGCTTCAGCAATCCCTTTTTCTCGGCATCCCAGATCATGGCGGCACCAATGCGGCACTTGACGGAATAGGCAGGGTTACGCCCTTCTATTTTAGCCAGAACGTTGGCCTTTGCCCCCTGAGTTATATGATTGATCCTCACCAGAGGCGTATTACCAATTGACTGCGAATTATCTGCAAATATTTTTTCCATCTGCCATCTCCTTTTTATGTCTTTTCCAGAGCCTGCTCAATATCCGCCACAATATCATCAATATGTTCGATGCCGATAGAAAGGCGAATAAAATCCGTAGTGACTCCTGTAGCAAATTGTTCTTCCGGTGAGAGTTGCGAATGTGTTGTGGAAGCCGGATGAATCGCCAGAGTCTTCGCATCGCCGATATTGGCCAAATGAGAAATCAGTTGGAGCGAATTGATAAATTTCTTTCCCGCCTCTATTCCGTCTTTAATGCCGAATCCGATAATTGCGCCGGCACCTTTGGGCAGATACTTTGCCGCTCGGGCTTTTTCCGGGCTGGATGGCAGACCGGGATAATTTATCCAACTGACTTTGGGGTGTTTCTCCAGATACTGCGCCACCGCCAGCGCATTTTCGGTATGCCTAGGCATACGTAAATGCAATGTTTCCAATCCCTGCAAAAACAAGAATGAGTTAAACGGTGACAGCGCCGGACCCAAATCACGCAACAGGGTAACCCGCGCTTTAAGAATATAAGCCAGGTTACCCATCGGCTTCAGGGCCTCGACAAAATTCAGCCCATGGTAACTGGGATCAGGTTCAGCAATCAGAGGATAATTGCCGTAAGTCCAGTCAAACTTTCCGGAGTCAACAATGATACCTCCGAGTGAGGTGCCATGCCCGCCGATAAATTTAGTTGCCGAATAAACAATTATATCCACACCGAAATCAAAAGGCCGCAAAATGTAAGGCGAAACCGTATTATCAAGTACAAATGCAATGCCGTGTTTGTGGGCAATTGCGGCGATACCTTCCAGGTCGGCCACATTCAGCTTCGGATTGCCAATGGATTCCGCGTAAATCGCTTTGGTCTTCGGCGTAATGGCCGCCTCCAGCGCCTGCAAATCATTGGATTTCACAAAGTTTACTTTGATGCCCAGGCGCGGAAAAGTATAATGAAACAACGTGTATGTCCCACCGTAAAGATTATCCGCTGAGACAATTTCATCGCCTGCTCTGGCAATATTAAGCAGAGAGATCGTAATGGCCGATTGGCCGCTGGCTAATGCCAGCGCACCTACTCCACCATCGAGCAGAGCCATTCTCTTCTCCAGTACATCCGTGGTAGGATTCATCAGCCGCGTATAGATATTGCCGAATTCCGTCAGCCCGAAAAGCGAAGCCGCATGATCGGTATCCTTAAACTGATAAGATGTGGTTTGGTAAATGGGAACGGCGCGTGAACCAGTTGACGGATCGGCTTCCTGCCCTCCATGTAAAGTTAAAGTTTCGATTCTTAATTGACGGTCGAACTTGGTCATAGCGATTCTCCTTAAGATTTAACGGTCTTGATTACTTCCTCTATTGTGCCGCCTCCCATCACTCTATCTCCGGCATAGAGGACAACAGCCTGTCCCGGTGTAATCGCCTCCTGGGCTTCCTGAAAAATAACTTTTATTTTCTCACCATCTTTTTGGACTGAACAGCACACCGGTTTTTTTCGGTAGCGGATCTTCGCTTCCACTTCACCGGGTAAATCAGCAGTCAAAAGATTAATGTCTCCGGCAATAAGACCTATTGAATATAGATCTTCTTTTTCACCCACAATAATTCTGCTCTTCCCGGCATCAATTTCCAATACATAAAGAGGAGTCCTGGCGCTGATACCTAAACCTCCCCGCTGGCCGATGGTATAATAAATAACTCCCTTGTGCTTGCCTAAAATCCGGCCTGCCCTATCCACAATGTCGCCGGCGACGGAAGGTAGATTGCGCTCTTGAAAAAACTGTCCGTAACTGCTCTGGGTAACAAAACAAATATCCTGACTTTCCGCTTTATGCGCCACATGCAAGCCGGCTTTTTTGGTCAAAGTGCGGACTTCCTCTTTATCCAATCCTCCTAAAGGGAAAAGGATAGAAGATAAATCGGCGGCCTTAATCGGATAAAGAAAATACGTCTGGTCTTTATTTCTGTCTTTAGGGCGCAGCAAATGACATTCATCGCCTTGCTTTTTCAGCCGGGCATAATGGCCGGTGGCTAAATAATCAAACCCTTTACTGCGGGCTTTACTCAAAAGAGTACCGAACTTCAGATAACGATTGCAGTCTATGCAGGGATTCGGTGTCCGGCCACGCTGGTATTCAGCCGCAAATTTAGCAATGACGCGCTCTTCCATTTCTTTTTGTAAATCAAAAACATGATGCTCAATCTGCAATTGATCGCAAACGCGTTTGGCATCATCAATGGCATCAAGACCGCAACAGCGCGTACTGTCCTGATCTTGTCGAATCCTCAGGCACATCGTTACACCGGTCACATCATAGCCTGCATCTTTGAGTAAAAAAGCTGCCGCCGAAGAATCGACACCACCGCTCATGGCGACAAAAACTTTCTTATTTCCCACATTGCTGGCTGCATCCATTAACTAATTCCGTTCAAATATTTCTCATGATGTTGTTTGGCATTTTACGTGGCGCATCCTGACCAAATCCGCCAAACACAATTTCTCTGCACCGGCGTCGGACCCACTCTGTACCTTGATCTTGCAAATATTTTCATTGATTTACTGACTTTTGTTTATATACTAGCGTTTTGATAGGGATTACTCCCGACACCAACCTTTGTCAAGGAATATTTTAAGCATTTTTGATTAACTAGAAGATTTCTTCCGGGAATTATGCTGGTAAAATGGAAATGAAAAAATGCTACGGGGCTTGATTAACTAAGCATATTCTCCCCGTAATTCCCGCCCTGATGTGATCACAACGGCTCACCGGGATTCTCTTGCTAATGCTACTCCCTTGACAGACAAACCCTGGTTCCAACCAGTAAATCTTGTTTAGATAAACTTATTCTGGTAATGTCTATGATACTTACTATAGAAGCTGTCGGCAAAGTTAACGTTTGAATACTGCTTGGTATAACAACCTTTTAGTGTTTACCGGTTTAGGAGGTCTAAAGATGAGAAGATTTGTCAGTATCTCTATCCTGATTATGATCATCTGGAGCCTGAATGGCTGCGCGCTGGTCAAGTTGCGGGAGGATGTTCAGTTTTCGAAAGATTCCTGTCTGCTCTTTGGCGAAATCATCAGCCCTTCTCCCTTGAAAAAACCCATCGTGGTCGTCGCTTATAGCAATAATAAAGGCATTATCACTGTTGCCGATTACACTGTATTGTCTGAGCCCGGCCAATACGAATTGCTAGTTCAGGACGGGAATTACGAACTCTTTGCCTTCGAAGATGTAAACGGCGATTTCTCTTGCAATCAGAGCGAATTAGCCGGTTACTACGGAAGGCCCGCTAAAGTGAAAACGCAGATGGGTGGTGGTGTCTTCGGGCTGGATATTATTCTGGCGCCACAAACAAAACAGCCGGTTTCTTCTTTTGCCAATATGCTGGTTGAATTTTCCGGCGGAAAAAGAAAACCGTATACATCAGCGGGCACTTTAGCAAGCCTCAATGATCCGGCATTTTCCGCTGAAAATGGTCTGAACGGTTTCTGGACACCGCTGGAATTCTTTAAACAGACCGGGTGTAATATTTTTTTTATAGAACCTTATGATTCCCAAAAGACCCCGATCCTTTTCGTTCACGGTGCAGCGGGCTCACCTCAGGACTGGCTTCATTTTATCAATAATCTTGACCGTTCGCGCTATCAGCCCTGGATTTTCTATTATCCATCGGGTGCGCGTTTGGACACGACATCTTTCCTGCTGCGCACAAAGCTTTACGACCTCTACAGGAAATATCAATTCGAATCTCTGTATCTTGTCGCGCACAGCATGGGAGGGCTGGTATCACGCTCTGCCATTATCGAAAAGGATAACTTCCACCATGCATTGAAGCTTTTTGTTTCGATTTCTACACCCTGGGGTGGAGAGGCGCGAGCAAAGACAGGTGTCGATAACTCCCCGGCAGTAATTCCCAGTTGGAAAGATGTGGTCCCGGACAGCGAATTCATCCAGCGGATGTTTGCCACAAAAATTGACCCCTCAATACATTACTATTTGTTTTTCGGCCATAAGGGCGGGGGCAGTTTGTTTCGGCCCAACAATGACAATACAGTTACTCTGGAAAGCATGCTGGATTTAAGAGCGCAGGCCGATGCCCTTAAAGTTTCCGGCCTTAATGAAGACCATGTCAGCATTCTTTCCAGCCCGGAGATGATGGTCCAGTTTAAATCAATTCTGGTCCATACGGAAAAAAACAGAGGAAAAACTTATGCCCATTCCAAAGGCTATGTGCATGTTGAACATTCCTTTGATCCGCCGAATGTAAAAATCCCTTCGCAGATGGCTCTGGTTCTGGCCCCGACCGGAACCGAGGAAAAAGAAACACAACTCAAAATAAATCCCTTTCTGACACAGCAGGAGACAGGGGCGATTGTACCCAAAAAATATGATGTAAGTCTCTGTGCTTTAGGTTTTAAAACTGAACCGGATAAAATAACACTGGATATAAAACCCGGTAAAATTGCCGAAGCGCGATTTACATTAAAGCCACAGGGAATGGTTGCCGGCATTATTGCTGCCACAGCATCCGCCGACGATAGTTATTGGGGATTTGATAAAGAATTGCCCGAGCAGGTGAAACTACGCGCTATTAAATTGACAGGCAACGGCATTACGCGGACGCTCGCCCCCGCCAATGCAATGCGTGACCGGGAGGTACTGGCGACGTTTCTATCCTCCCGGGATTATGCATTTAAAAATTCATTTGCTTTTTTCGATGTTCCGGCAGGTGAGTATGATCTGGAAATTGCTGCTGACGGCTGCAAACCTTTCAGCACAAAGATTAAAGCTCAGCCCGGCGAATTTATTCCTCCCTCGCCGTTCCGGATGATATTGCAGTAATTCCGCTTCTCCATCAAGCGCTGCCGATGCCGGCGGCTGAAAGAATTGCGGAAATTCGGCTTATGAATAAAGCATAAGGAAACGACATGTTACAATGGCTTGCCAACCGCCGCCGCAAGAAGCTGCTGGATGGGCCGTTTCCTCCCGCCTGGGAAGAAATCTTACAGCATAATGTTGCCCATTACTGTCTGCTGACAGATACCGAGCGCACTCGTTTGCGAGCGCTTATCCAGGTATTCATAGCGGAAAAAGACTGGGAAGGCTGCGGCGGTCTGGAATTGACCGATGAAATTCGCGTCACCATCTCCGCTCAGGCGTGTCTGTTGATCCTGAACCTGCCCCATAACTACTATGAAAATGTAGAAACAATTATCGTCTATCCCTCTACCGTTATTCTCCCCGAACGTAAGCTTGCTTTCTTCGAGACTACCCTTGAGCCCCTGGAACCTCAGTCTCCCATTGTCGGGGAAGCCTTCGAGCAGGGGCCTCTTATTCTCGTTTGGGATGAAGTTCTGCACGGCAGCCGTCATCCGGAGTCGGGATACAATGTTGTCTATCATGAGTTTGCCCACAAACTGGATATGCTCGACGGCGCTGCCGACGGCACTCCCTCTCTGCGCAGCCGCGCTGAATACCGCGACTGGGCACAGACTTGTTCCCGTGAATATCTGAGGCTCCAGAAGGAAGTACAACAGGGCAAGAATACATTCCTTAATGCCTACGGCGCCTTAAACGAAGTCGAATTTTTCGCTGTTGCTACCGAACATTTTTTCGATCAACCCCGATTAATGATTAAGCACGCCCCGGATCTTTATCGAGTTCTGAGTGAATATTATCGTCAGGACCCGGCACAACGATCAGGTCGGAATGTCCGCCACGCCTGAAGCTGTTTTTTACCATTAACATATAACTCCCGGAGCTATTTTTCTTGACTCTGCCCATCTTTCATTTATATTGAGCAACAACTACTCCGGCATAAAGACCGAAGGTGGACAGAGTGCATGGAAACATTCTCACAGGATAAAACAATCGACTTATTTTTCAACAAACAGCCCTCGATGAAAGCGACTGCTTTTCTTGCCTTCCTGAACAGAAGCAGTAAATTCGATGCCGGAGAACCATTTCCCCAGATTACGGCCAGATATAATGGAGTAGTCATTGATAAGGCGCGGTTGGCGGAATTTAGCAGTCTCTGCGGCACAGAAAACAGCGATAAGCTTCCCGTGATCTTCCCTTTCACACTCATCTACCCGCTGTTGCAAAGGATACTCGCCCACAGAGCGGCTCCTTTATCGCTGTTCCAGGTATTGAATAGCCGGATGCAGGTATTGCAATACCGGCGCATTGGCATTAATGAATCCCTTGATCTTTCCTGTCAAATTGCGGGACACCGTCTCAGAGAAAAAGGCCTGGAAATGGATATTGCGTCTGTTGTGAAAAGTTCCGGAACAACGGTCTGGGAAAACACACAGACATTTTATTATCGCGGCAAATTCGGCATGCCGGACAATGATTATACTCCCCCGCAATTCAAATCCATTCCCAACGCTCCGGAAACCGCCCGCTGGTTTCTGCAAGGCGGTATCGGCCGCCGTTTTTCCAGAGTATCCGGGGACGGCAATCCGCTTCATTATTGGAAGCTATATGCCCGCTTGTTCGGTTTTAAGCGTGATTTCGTCCAACCATTGCTGATTTTAGGCAGCAGCCTGAAATACCTTTTAAAGTCAAGTAATGAAAATGCCATCGCGCTTGATATTGTCCTGAAGGCTCCTATTTACTATGAAAGCAACATTATTTTAAAAAGCGAGCAGGACAATGATGCCAAACTTTTTGATATCTATATGGAAGAAAATCCTCTTCCCTGTATCTGCGGAAAATTGAAATTTTTAACGGCAAATGAAATTCCGGCCAAATCAGTATAAAGAAATTTAGCTATGTCACTTATTGAAACAAATGCTCTGACTAAAACCTATGGCCGGATACAGGCTGTCCGCGGCATCGATTTGCATATCGAAAAAGGCGAGATATTCGGACTGCTCGGCCCCAATGGAGCTGGCAAGACTACGACCATCGGAATGCTCTGTACGATAATTCGCCCGACTTCCGGCAGTGCTTCCATTGCCGGATACGATATTGTTAAAAACCCGGCCAGCGTGAGGCGCCAGGTGGGTATAGTTTTTCAGGATCCCACTTTGGACACGGTTCTTACCGGATACGAAAATCTCAAACTTCATGCCCTTCTCTATGGTGTTCCGGATAATCTGCGTGCATCAAGAATAAGGGAAATGCTGGAACTGGTAGACCTCACCGATCGCTGCAATGATCTGACCCGCAGCTACTCCGGCGGTATGCGCCGCCGATTGGAACTGGCCCGTGGCCTTTTACACCGTCCGGCGGCACTCTTTCTGGATGAACCGACACTCGGCCTTGATCCTCAGACCCGGGAACGTATCTGGGATTACATCAAAAAGATGGCACAAAAAGAACAGACAACGGTTGTACTTACCACCCATTATATGGAGGAGGCAGAACGGGTATGTGACCGCGTGGGCATCATCGATCACGGCCGGATTATAGCACTCGATAGTCCGGACAAACTCAAGGAATCGATGGGCGGTGATCTGGCAATCATCAGGGCGAAAGAACCGCCTGTGGAAAAGATAAAAGCCCTTCCCTACGTAAAAGAAGTGAATCAAAAAAACGGCACAATAGAAATAACTATGAAAGATGTGCATCTCCACCTGGCTGAACTGCTCGCGATAATTCCTGCGGTGGATTGTGTGGAAACGAGAATACCCACACTCAACGACGTATTTATCAGGCTTACCGGCCGCGATATTCGGGAAGATTCCGCCGAGGACTCCGGCAGCTGGGTTGATTCCGTGGCCCGCTACCGCCAGAGGGGAAATTAAACCGATGAACAAAAACCGGCTACAGAAGGAATTAACGGGAATTTACGCGGTCTGGTGGCGGGAATTAAAAGTCTTCTCGCGGGAAAAAAGCAGAATTATTTCCAGTATCGTTCAGCCTCTCATGTGGCTTTTCCTGTTTGGCACAGGTATAGGAGCCAGCGTCAGTATCAACTCTGTCAACTATCAGGACTATATTTATCCGGGCGTGCTGACCATGTCGGTTCTTTTCGGATCAGTCTTCTTCGGCCTCTATATCGTTTGGGACCGCAAGCTCGACGTGCTCAAAGCCATACTGGTAGCACCGGTATCGCGTATCAGCATATTTTTAGGCAAAGTTCTTGGCGGCTGCACCGATGTCATGTTGCAGATCATTATTCTTTTTTTATTCTCATTTCTATTTCCCTCCGTTAACCCGTGGGGAATTCCGCTCGCGTTCCTGATTTTATTCTTAACATCCATTGCGCTTGTTTCCATGGGTCTCGCTCTCGGCTCGCTGCTGGAAAGCCTGGAGGGTTTTCAGGTCATTTCAGCGTTTCTTGTTTTTCCGCTCTTCTTCCTTTCCGGCGCACTTTTTCCAATTGACGAAAAGCTTCCCGTATGGCTTGTGGGATTGGTAAAGCTCAACCCGCTGACCTACGCCGTGGACGGCGTCCGTGGGGCACTACTCAATGTAAATGTCTTTCCCTTTTATATTAATCTTATCGTCGTTACCTTCTTTGCTGTAGTCATGTTCTGGCTGGGCAGCATACTCTTTGCCCGGATGAAGTGAAGACACGTAACTTAAACCCCGCAGATAGTTCTTATCAAAACCCCCTTACTGTGATATTCCAATTATAAATCATAGATGATATCGCGGCGGCCAGGAGGAGGCAACGAGGCGCACATTTTTATACCTTGAGGAAGCCGACAACGACGCCAACAAAGATAGCGCTTGATTTAGAATTGGAATTAAAAACAATTATGACTATCTGGAAAAAGAAAAGCAATATTCTGGTGACCTGCCCGAAGGGGGTTGCACCTTATTTGCAGGAAGAAATAACCGCCCTGGGATTTCCGGTGCGGGCCCAATTGGATACAGCCATCCAGACGGAAGGCACTCTTGAAGATACGCTGCTTTTAAATCTTCATCTGCGTACTGCACAGCGAGTTCTCTATTTGTTGGAAACATTCAAAGCCGGCACACCGGGCGTTCTATACGGACGATTGAATAGCTTGCCCTGGGAAACATTAATTGCTTCTTCCGGAAAGACTGCTTACTTCTGCGTCACCTCAATTGTCGATAATCCGCTTATAACCGATTCCCGTTTCGTAAACGTGAAAGTAAAAGATGCCATTGTGGACCGGATTCGCGATAAATGCGGCTTGCGTCCCGATTCCGGCTCGGACAAAACTAAGGCCGTGGTTCATGTATATTGGAAGAACGATCAGGCCTCAGTTTACCTGGACACTTCGGGAGAACGCCTCGCGTTGCGCGGATATCGCAAGATTCCTATGCAAGCCCCCATGCAGGAAACGCTGGCGGCAGCAGTCATTGCTGCTGCCGACTGGAAGGGAGAAGGCGCGTTTATCAATCCGATGTGCGGCAGTGGAACATTAGCCATCGAGGCTGCAATGATCGCCCTTGACCGCGCACCGGGGCTCTTGAGAAACAATTACGGATTTATGTTTATTTCAGGATTCCCGGAAACAATCTGGCAAAATATGCGCAAAAAGGCCCGCAACACCGCTAAAAAGGAGTTGCCTGTAAAAATAATCGCCACAGATATAGACCAGGAGGCAGTGCACGCCGCCAGGCATAACGCCCAGACCGCCGGGGTGGATCACCTGATTGAATTTCATACCTGCTCTTATGAAAAAACACCTCTTCCGCAAGATGGCGGTGTTATTATTTTAAATCCGCCATATGGCGAACGAATGGGCACGAACATTAATAAAAATTCGCCACGCAGCAAGTCAGATTATCCAGTCGGGCGCAAAATCATCATTCGCAAAGCCGCCGATAGAACTGATCAAAGCAACCGCATCGTTTCCGGCACACAGACACGACTGGAAACTCTTTATCAGGGCATTGGTGATTTTTTCAAAAAGACCGAGGGCAGATATCGCGGTTATATATTCACCGGCAATCTGGAAATGATCAAGAAGATCGGCCTGAGAACAAAACAAAGAATTATTCTTTACAACGGCGATATCGAATGCCGCCTGCTGGAATATGAGCTCTATCAGGGCAGCCGGAAAAATTCGCTTATATAAACCGTTACTATGCCGCAAAATGCGGGTTCCCCGGAACCGACTATTGAGGGAGCATTTTTTCGCTGGCTGGAGCACTCTCCAAATATAAAACATCGATATATTTGGTTAAAAATTACCACAAGCATAAATCAGCTTAAAGAAATTGCTTGTAAATACGGATTATTAAGTGCATAATATGAGATAATGGTGTCTAAAATATATCAAATGCAGGCAATTTATTATCAACTGTTCCGAACCGCTCACTATACCTTAACATGAACCGTCAATTTATAGTGCTATTTGTTTAACAAAATAAAGGAGAATCCATGGATAATTTATTCAATAATCAGCAGTGGGCAGAATGGCAGAACCAGTCCCGTGAGTACATAATTGATTCCATGCAAAGGTCGATCATCTACACTGATGTCCTGCGCAAAAGAGGGAACAACTATATCAAGCACATCCGTAGCGGTCAGCCGCCGGTTCTCGTTTTTAACTATGAAATGATTCTCAACGCCAAGAATTTTAAGCGCCCCGCTAATTACGCTCTGGTGCTCATTACCGATCGCCGTAAAAAAAGGGAGTCGACAGATATTGAGAAACGACGACTGGAAAGCAAACTGCCACCCGCAAGGCCTAAACGTCCTATCGTAATTATCGATCCCCGCGCCGGTCATGGTCCCGGCATTGGAGGTTCTAAGAGAGATTCGGAAATCGGCATGGCATTGAATAACGGCCATCCGGTTTATTTTATTCTTTTTTTTACCGACCCTATTCCCGGTCAGACACTGGCGGATGTGGAAGCAGCAATGGCCATATTCATGGAAAAAATTGCTGAACTGCATCCCTATTCCGATGCACCTGCAATCATGGGTAACTGCCAGGCCGGATGGGCGGCCGCTCTACTTTGCGCAGATCGGCCTGACGTTACCGGGCCTCTGGTATTAAACGGAGCCCCGTTGTCCTACTGGAGCGGTGTATCAGGAACGAATCCCATGCGTTACAAAGGAGGCCTCTTAGGCGGCGTCTGGATTAATTCCTTCTTGAGTGATCTGGGCAACGGTGTTTTTGACGGCGCCAATCTCGTCGCCAATTTTGAGAGTTTAAATCCGGCCAACACACTCTGGTCAAAACGTTACAATGTCTATTCGCAGCTAGATACCGAAGAAGATCGTTATCTGAATTTTGAGAAATGGTGGGGTGGTTTCTTCATGATGACCACGGCGGAAATTCATTTTATCGTCAACAATCTTTTTGTCGGCAATAAACTGGAGCGCGGGCAACTGGAGCTGCGCGAAGGAGAAAAGATCAGCCTCAAAAAAATCGAAAGCCCAATACTCGTTTTTGCCTCTCTGGGAGACAACATTACTCCCGCCCCGCAAGCACTCAACTGGATTCCGCGTGTCTACAGCTCCGTTGAAGATATCAAAAGACATGGACAGGTAATAATTTATATCGTCCATAAGGACATCGGTCACCTGGGTATATTTGTCGCCGGCTCTATCGCCAAAAAAGAGCACCACGAGATTATTTCTAATTTCGATATGATTGAGTTCATGGCACCCGGTCTCTATGAGATGATCATTGAAGGAGATATTAAAAGCGGTAATTTTATTACCAGGTATGAAGAACGGACATTTGCCGATATTGCAGCCTATGATGACGGCACCGCAGATGAGGAAGATTTCAGCGTTGTTAAGAAGGTTTCGGAAGCCAATGACACTATCTACCAGCTCATGGTGCGTCCCTGGGTTAAATTATATACAACGGAACTCTCCGCAGAAATTATGCGCAACCTTCATCCTTTAAGACTGCAACGCTATATATTTGGGGACATTAATCCTCTGATGCGGCCGATAAAGGCCATTG
Source organism: uncultured Smithella sp. (assembly GCA_964469905.1). Classification (GTDB taxonomy): domain Bacteria; phylum Desulfobacterota; class Syntrophia; order Syntrophales; family Smithellaceae; genus MVRV01. The sequence goes on along the minus strand of CAYXZW010000003.1, from coordinate 90,609 downwards.
CCTCTGTCGCCCGCCAGAAAAGGAAGCCCGCCTCTCCCGACAATCCGCTGGTCGCTATGGAAATGGCTTTTTCCGAATATATCGCCAATGTATTGAATATCTACCGGGATCACCGTGATCGCAAGCAGGAACTATTGTTCCGGCAGATTTATGGCAGTGATCTGCTCAGAAATTTGTTTCCGCCCAAGAAAGAAGAAATCCCGCAGGACATTCCCGACCACGAGCGTGAAGATTATGACAAGAGAATGCTTGCATTAGAGGAAGGCGGTGTGGCAGAAGGCCTGATTCGCGTCTTTATGGCGGTAGCCAGCACCGGCCATGGTTTAAAACGCAGTCTTTTTGATTTTGCCGAGCAGATTGCCCAGACCCATAAAGTCCTGGGGAAAATACGCCCCGCCAAATTCAAGAAAATCATCAAGGAACAGGCCTCCATACTGCAAGCAGATGAAGACCGGGCAATCAATGCTCTTGCGATTCTGCTCAAAAACAAAGATGACCGGATGGACGCGCTGGGGATCGCCCGAAGACTCTGCGTTATTGACGGCAAATATACGGAAGAAGAAAATGCCCTGATCAAAAAGCTCCAGAAGGCATTAAAACTGGAAAAATAATTTTCTGCCTTTTATAAAAAAAGCCGGAAGAATCTTTGAGAATAGTGCTTCTGATCATTTCTTCCGGCTTTTCAGAAACATGCCGATGCGTTTATCCAGTTCAACCGTGTGTCGGGCGAACCATGCTTCCAAATATTTGATTACATCATCAATAACCGCTTCTTTATTCTGGATACCATTCATTAAATTCCGGTAGCTCTCCAGCAGGTCCTTGTGCTCTTTTTCCTGCTCTTCCCTATCCGGATATTTAGTCAGGTACATTATGTTTTGTTCACAGGTAAAATGATAATCGACATATTTTGCCACCTCGTCCATAAGCCGCATTGCATATTCCAGATTGTCGCCATACTCTTGAATTATATTCAGTCTGTTGATCAGCTTGACAAAATCCATATGCTGCCGGTCAATTTCTTCCACCCCGGTAAGATATTCGTCTTTCCAGATTATCTGATGCATTTTCCCTCCTTAACTGTCTTTAAGCTCGCAGTATAAATTACCATCTGACAACATCAATACACGAACTTTATATAGCAATTTTCGTCAGATCACTAACTCTAAATCATTCTTCTTTATTGCCAGGACAATACCGGATATTATCAGAACAATACCGGTAAAATGAAACCACTCCAGGCGCTCGCCCAGAAACACCATTGCCATAATGCTGCCAAATACGGGCATTAGATAAATAAACATGCCGGCACGATTTGCTCCGGCCAGCTCCACTCCCCGGTTATAACATAGATAAGCTATGACCGATGCAAAAACTGCCACATATCCCACAGTCACTACACTGGAAAAATTCAGCAGCATTGTACGGGAATTAAATATTTCCCAGATATAAGCAGGCAATAGCGTTAAAGCTCCGATAACAAAGGTGACGGCGGCAAAACTCAAGGGGTGAATCGGCGGCATCTTGCGCAGCATTACAGAGTAGGTTGCGTAAAAGACCACGGCAATAAAGATCAGCACATCGCCTTGATGCAGCGATATGGACTGCATAATATTAAGATCGCCATGAGCGATTATAGTTAATGCCCCGGCCAGAGACACAAAAACACCTGCTGCCTGAACAGGTCGAATCTTTTCCCGGAATAAAACAAATGACATAAAAACAATCATTACCGGCATTGCTGTCTGGATGAGAAAGGCATTGATTGCTGTCGTCCATTGAAGCCCGGTATAGATTAAAGGATTAAACGTGGAGACACTTAAAAAAGAAAGTAAAATGAGCAGGCGCAGGTTTTTTTTAATCTGATACCAGTCTTGTCTTAAATGAGACCGGGCAATAAATACAATGATTACTGAGGCCGTAAACCACCGCCAGAACGACAGGCCAAGGGGCGGAATACTTTCGCGCACCAGTCTCCCGACGATAAAATTACCTGACCAGAAAACCGAGGCGAGAACAAGCAGGAGATAGGGGTAATCAGATACGTTTTTAATTTTCATTATCTATTGACCTTATTCGCCAATGTACCACCTGCAATTTAACATACTGTGCCATCTTTCAGCAAATCATCATCATTTTCCTTCCTGTGCTTTTTTGCACTCGCTGATGAGCGCTTTTTTTGATATCCCCAGCTCAATAATATCCCAGGGCAGAATTTCGTCAAATTGCTTCTGACGGTAAACATAGAAGTCGGCATTTATATTGATTTCCTTGAGCGCCTGTGCCCAGTTGCCGTGAAGTCGATGAACAGCCAGCAGTATCTCGGCTGTTTTGCGGTCACCGAGCGATAGCAGAGCCTGAACATAGTTCCATTTCGGCACATCGTGAATAACCTTGATCTGCTTGTCGGGGCCGAAAGCGCTGACTATTTTCCTAATTTTTTTACCTACGGAATTGACATCGTCAAGCGCACACCATTGCAGGGGTGTTGATGGTTTGGGAATAAACTGATTAATACTGAGTGTAATACTCCGGAATATTCTTTTGCCCGAGGTATGCTGCAAGACATGTTGCTGAATTTTTCTGGTTAAACTAATGATCGCATCAATATCGTTTTCTTCCTCCGTAGGCAGACCGATCATGAAGTATAAACGCAAATTAGATATTTCATTTTCTATCAATAGTGTGGCCGAACGCAGAATGTCTTCTTCGGTAATACCTTTGCGCAGAAAATCGCGCATCCTCTGACTGCCGGCCTCCGGCGCCAGCGCCACAGTCTCAATACCATTGGCTTTAAGAAGGCGAGCAATTGTTTCATTAATCTGATCAACTCTGAGCGAACCGATTCCGGCCTGACCATTCCTGGCTAATATATACTCACAGATCCGGGAAAGATCGGGATGATCGGATACCGCAGTACCTACCAGCCCGATTTTTGTCTTTTTCATTAAACCGCGATCTATGGATAGCGCAATCTGTTCATAACTCCGGAAACGCACGGGACGATAAATGAAACTGGCAGCGCAAAACCGGCAGGCACGGGCACAACCTCTGTTTATTTCGACAAGACACATATCCGCCATTTCCGTCCGGGGTGCGCTGATGACTTCCTCGGTGCAAAAAGAGTTAATATCTTTTTCGGGAGAAATCTTTATTTTTGCAGGCAACCCGGCTAAAATCGGTCTGATATTTTCAATCTTGCTATCTGTTGAATATTTAACTTCGTAAAGACCCGGAACATAAGCCTGCGGCAGCTTTTTTTGCATTTCAATCAACATATCCTGACGGCTAAGGCCGCAGCGACGCCCTTCTTCATAAATACGCGCAAATACAGGCAAAGATACTTCAGCCTCGCCCAGAATGAATAAATCAAAAAATGCAGCTATCGGCTCGGGATTCAATGTTGCGGCGATACCGCCGCCCACGACCAGCGGATAATTCTCGGAACGCGCATTAGCTACAAGCGGAATGCCTGCCATCTCCAGCATTGTTAAAATATTGGGATAATCGTTTTCGAAGGATAACGAAAAAGCCAGGACGTCAAATTCGGCAATTGGTTTTTGATTCTCATAACTTACAAAATCTGCCCGCAAACCTGTGGCGAATTCGGCTTCGTCACCGGCTGCGGGCAGAAATACTCTTTCACAAAGGAAGGAAGGTTGCTCATTAAATATTTTATAAACTGTCTGGAAGCCCAAATTCGCCATGCCCGTCCGGTAATAATGAGGATAGGCTAGACAAATTGTATTATCCGTGCCCCAATTTCTTTTTACATAACCGCTTTCCTGTTCTAAAAGGGTTGTGTATTGTTTTTTCAGTTTCCAATTCATTTATCTATCATAGCATTTTCCCGGTCTTTTTCAAAAGCTAATACCGGCTTGCCACGAATAGCAGCCGCTCGGGGGCCGATACCAAACAACAACCCATGAGGGTCTTGTGATCTTGCAGATTATGCAAGACCATTACATTTCTAATCATTTCTTTACGGCCCCTTATGCCGGAGTTATTGTTAAACAACGGCTTAATCGGCCTGTCGGCGTAAAAACGTGGGAATCTCGATATCAATGTTGTCGTTATCATCGTTGATGCCCAAAGTGACAACATTAGTATTATCACGGGTTTTATCCCGGCGCATAAAAGCCGGTGTTGATAAATCTTCCCGTCGAAATCCCCCCAGATGGGTTACATTGTCCGGAGTTTGCTTTCTTTTCATCACATCATCAAACCCTGTGGCAATAACGGTGATACGAATTTCATCACCCATACTTTCATCAATAACAGTTCCAAATATAATGTTGGCGTCTTCATGAGCTTCCGCCTGAATCAATGATGAAGCTTCATTAACTTCATAAAGACTCATATCCGGTCCGCCGGTAATGCTAAGCAGAATACCATGCGCTCCTTGAATAGTATTATCTTCCAGAAGCGGAGAAGAAATTGCCCTTTGTGCCGCCTCTACTGCACGATTTTCACCGGACGCAACTCCTGTGCCCATTAGAGCCATGCCCATATTGCTCATAACATTTTTTACATCTGCAAAATCCAGATTAATAAGTCCCGGAACAATAATTAAATCGGAAATTCCTTTAACTGCCTGATAAAGAATATCGTCCGCTTTCTTGAATGCTTCCAGAAGCGACAGGTTACGGCCGCCGAGAGAAAGCAGGCGCTGATTGGGAACAACAATAAGTGTGTCGACAGTATCACGCAAAAGGGCAATGCCCTCTTCTGCCTGCATATTGCGTTTTTTGCCTTCAAACTGAAAGGGCTTCGTTACGACGGCAACTGTCAGTGCATTGCATTCGCGGGCAATCTCTGCAATAATCGGCGCCGCACCCGTTCCCGTGCCGCCGCCAAGTCCTGCCGTGATAAAAATCATATCCGATCCTTCCAGATACTGCCGAAGCTGGTCGCGGGATTCCAGAGCTGATTTTTTGCCGACTTCCGGATTGGAACCGGCACCGAGGCCTTTTGTTATCTCCGCACCAATCTGAATTTTGACCGGCGATGCCGATGCGCCCAACGCCTGCACATCCGTATTGGCAATCATAAAATCAACGCCGCGCAGGAAACATGAGATCATCGTATTAACGGCGTTGCCTCCGCCCCCTCCTACTCCAATCACCTTAATTTTTGCCGAATTCTGACTACACACTTCCGTTAATTCAAACATAGGCATCCCTTCCTTTCAAAAAAATTCTAAAAACCATTTTTTAATTATTTTAATTAAATTGCTGAATATATTTCCGGTTTTTCGATAAACCGAATCACCGGATAGTTTTCTACTGCCGTAAATAATCAAACCGACTCCGGTAGCATAAGCCGGAGAGTTCACAACATCGGACAGACCTCCCATACCGGATGGAATTCCACTGCGCACCGGCATGTCAAATATCTGTTCAGCCAACTCGTTAATGCCGGTCAAAAGCGATGTGCCGCCGGTCAGAACAACTCCCGCAGCCAGCAAGTCTTCAAAACCGGAACGGACAACTTCCTTAGAAGCCATGTTCAGTATTTCTTCCATCCGGGGTTCGATAATTCTGCCTAATATCTGACGCGATACTTCACGGGCTTCCCGGCCACCGACGCTGGGAACCTCAATTGTTTCCTCTTTCGGAATCATTGCCGTTAAGGCACAACCGTATTTAATTTTAATTTTTTCAGCTTCATTAAACGGCGTTCGCAACCCGGTGGCAATATCCGAAGTCAAATAGTTGCCGCCCACCGGCAGTATGGCTGTATGTTTGATACTCCCCTCGGAAAATATGGCAATACCGGTATTGGAACCGCCGATATCAATCAGAACCACTCCCAGATCTTTTTCATCGTTACTCAGAACTGCTTCACTGGCCGCCAATTGCTCCAGAACCACATCATCAATATCCAAGCCTACACGGTTAACTGATTTTACAATATTCTGAATTGCCGCCGCAGCGCCCGTAACGATGTGAACTTTTGCCTCCAGACGAACACCGGACATACCGACCGGATCCCTGACACCATCCTGTCCATCAACCACATAATTCTGGGGCAGTGTATGAAGAATTTCCCTGTCCACGGGAATGGCTATGGCTTTAGAAGCCTCGATAGCCCTTTGGACATCCTCTTCACCTACTTCCCTGCCTTTAATAGCAACTATACCCAGCGAGTTCTGTCCTTTGATATGGCTGCCGGCTACACCAACATAGGCTGAATTGATGCGGCATCCCGACATATGTTCCGCCTCATCAATAGCTTTTTTTATGGCCTCCACAGTACTTTCAATATTGACAACAACACCTTTTCTTAATTCTTTCGCCGGTGATGTACCGATACCGATTATATCAATACCGGTATCCGTTACCTCACCAACTATCGCTGTCGTCTTTGTCGTTCCAATATCGATTCCTACTAGAACATTGCTTCTTCTGCCCATCAGTTTATTCTCCACCCTTTTAATATAAGCGGCACAAGGGCCGCGTTTCACGTCCGGTATTGTTTACCTTTTTTCCCAGTTTCTGGACGCCCCGTAGCATTTTTATGTGTGATGGTGATTTTGGTAACATCGCATATATCTATAAATAGATACCCCTTTCTCATTCCTCTTTTTTCCACATCTGCCATAACAATATTGAGTTGATTCAATTTGTTTTCGTAATTGTCTTTACCCAGCTTCAGGTAAAGGCCGGTATCAGTTAACAGAGAAAGTCCAAAAATATCATCAACGTTAACTTCTGAGATGGAACCCAGATAATTATACCGACCGGAGGCAGACATGGTTTTCAACAAGGTGAGCGTGCTTAGCAACGTCTTGGATTTTTCTTTCTCTCTGCCATCGATACCGGTAAGAATCGGCAAATCAACATCATCATTTTTTCCCATTTTCTTAAAAACAAAACCTTCGTTATCCATTAGATAAAAATCACTGGCTTGCCTGACCACCGCAACTGGATTGCGCTCCCGTACTTCCAGTACCAGCCTGTTGGGCAGTTCCCTGCCGGCATAGACATTCTTCACCCAGGGGTTGGCCGAAACCCTCTTCACCAGAGCTTCGGTATTAACGGACAGCAGGTTTTGCTGCGGCCGAATCGCCGCCAGTGTTAATATGTCTTTATCCGTCAATTCCTTTAACCCGCGCACAGATACTTCCTTGATCCCAAAATAAGGCGTGCTCAATAAATAACTATAGACAAAGATAAACAACAGACAAAGAACGGCAGCAGAAAACAATAGGCCCATCGCGCCGGCAAATTCCCCAATGCCATTCGAGATGCGTCGGCGTAGTCGGTTCTTCTTAGCAGCAATGCTCGTTTTTAATTTCTTCGGCATTAATTTTCTCCAACAACGATCACTTCCGTCTCCAGATCGATACCCTTTTCTTTTTTGGCCTTATCCACAATGATGCCTATCAGGGCCAGAACATCGGTGGCAGTGGCCTTGCCTTTATTCACAATAAAATTAGCATGCATACGCGATACTTCTGCATCCCCGCAGGATTGTCCTTTAAGACCTATTTCCTCAATAATCCGGCCCGCAGGCATTCCCGGCATATTTTTAAAAACAGATCCGGCATTGGGATAGGCCAGCGGATGCTTTCCCCGGCGCGTCTGCATAATTTCCCTTATTTTCGCCTGGATTTTTTTGCGGTCTCCTTTTTCCAATTTTAACCGGGCCTGGAGAATTATTGCCTCCGGTGGCAAAACCGTCCGGCGGTAACTGAATACCATTTCTTCTCTCTTCAGTATTATTTTTTCACAGTCGGGCCCAATCAGAGCAACTTCTGTTACAACATCCTTTATTTCCGACCCGAATGCGCCGGCATTCATCCACACAGCGCCGCCGACACTGCCGGGAATGCCTGCGCAAAACTCGCACCCGGTCAATTCATGTGTGGCAGAATATCCTACCAACGCCGCCAACGCTGCACCGGCCTGGGCTGAGACATAATGTCCCTCTTCCGGAATTTGCTGGTAGTCAATTTTATTGAGTCCACTCATCAGTAAAATTACTCCCCGGTATCCGCCGTCCCGAACAATGATATTAGTCAAGTTTCCCACGGGCAGACAATTAATCTGCGCTGCTTTCAGTTTGCTGACAATTAGCTTTAGTTGATCTTCACTGTCGATTACAATCAGGGCGTCGGCATTGCCGCCCACTTTAAGCGATGTATGCTGCGACATCGGCTCGTCATAAAATACTATTCCGCAGGCAGTGTCGAGCACTTCAGCAATTTTCTTTTTACCGCTCATTTATTTTGCTTCCCTTGTTTTGAGCTGCTTTAAAAATAATTCGCCAATCTTATAAACACTGCCGGCACCCAGAGTGAATACTGCATCTCCGGGCTTGACAATTTTCAATAAATATTCAACCGTATCTTCCGCCTTCGCTATGTACTCTACATGGGGATGACCGGTATTTTTAATCGCCTTGCTGAGCTCCCCGGAATTAACTCCCGCAATCGGTTCTTCGCTGGCCGGATAAATATCGTTCAAAATCAGGACGTCGGCATCGGTAAACGCACCTGTAAACTCATCAAAGAGAGCCTTGGTCCGGGTAAAGCGATGGGGTTGAAAAACAACAATGCGCCTTTCCTTCCACACGTGCCGTGCTGCCGCCAGAGTTTCCTTAACCTCCGTCGGATGATGACCGTAATCATCGACAACGGTTATGCCACCTACCTGACCTTTAATCTCCATTCTTCGCTGCACTCCATTAAAGCTCGACAGTCCTTTCCGTATTGCCGGAAGATCGAGTTCCAACTCACGGCCCACTGCTATGGCCGCCAGAGAATTATAAACATTAAACATGCCGGGAACATTAAGCTCAACTTCGCCAACCACCTTTCCTTTGTAACACAGGAGATAGGCTGTTTTACTTCCCTGAAATTTAATGTCCTGTGCACTGTAATCCGCCGGATGTTCAATACCGTATGTTATGATGCGGCGCTTAATTAGCGGGGCAATTTCTCTTACATGCTTATTATCGTTGCACATGACCGTACAACCATAAAAGGGAACGATGTTGGCAAACTTAAGAAAGGCATCTTTGATTTCGGTAATGCCCGGATAATAATCCAGGTGCTCACGATCAATGTTGGTAATAACTGCAATTGTCGGTGAAAGTTTCAGGAAGGAACCATCACTTTCGTCCGCCTCGGCAACAATTATTTCGCCGTCGCCCAGGCGCGCGTTACTGCCGATACTGGCCAGTTTACCGCCTATAACCATGGTTGGATCAAGACCTCCTCCCGCCAGGATTGTGGCAACCATTGATGTTGTCGTTGTCTTGCCGTGACTGCCGGAAACGGCTACGGAGAATTTCATCTTCAAAAGCTCCGCGAGCATTTCCGCTCGCGGTATTACCGGAATATTCCGCAGATGCGCTTCCACAACTTCCGGATTGTCCGCTTTGACCGCCGTAGAAGTTACAACGACGTCCGCATTACCGATATTTTGAGAACTATGACCCTGGGCGACCATTGCCCCCAGATTCTGCAAACGCAGCGTTGTATCCGACTGCTGAGCATCAGAGCCGCTGATTTTATAGCCGAGATTGAGCAGAACTTCGGCAATGCCGCTCATACCGATACCGCCGATTCCCACAAAATGAATGCACTTTATTTTGCGCTGCATTAATCCGGTTTCTTTATCTGTTCCCATTTATCGATTATTCCTCTTCTCGTTTTATCTGATATTTCATCTCTAATTCTTCAGCGCCATCAATTTAAGGCAGGAATCAACAATGTTGGCCGCCGCATTGACATTGCCTATTCTTGCCGAGTTTTCTTCCATCCTTTGCAATTTCCCAGGGTCACTCAGCAGACCTGCAACTACTTCAAACAGTTTGCTGCCACTGAGATCTTGCTCATTAATCATAATTGCCGCACCTTTATCCGCCAGCTCCTCGGCATTTTTTGTCTGATGATCATTGGTTGCCCAGGGAAAGGGAATTAATATTGGTGCTTTCCCTGCTGCAGTAATCTCCGCCAATGATGTTGCCCCGGCCCGGCAAATGATCAAATCAGACTCCCGGTATGCTTCGGCCATATCGACAATAAACGCGGTGACATCGGCCTCAATTCCATTACGGCTGTAAGCATCACGGATTGATTCCACTTCCTGAGCTCCGGTCTGGTGCAATATGCGTACTTTATTTTTCATTCTCTGCAGTTGAGGCAGCATTTCAACTACACTTTTGTTTATCGCCTTGGCTCCCTGAGAACCGCCAAAGACCAGCAACTGACGGAAGTCTTTTATCGATTTTGGCCGACTGCGCACGCCGGTAAATGCCGCTCGCACCGGATTACCGCTAAGCAACACCTTGGAGCTGGAAAACGACTTTATCGTCTGTTCATAAGTGACAAATATTTTATCGACAAACTTTCCTAATATTCTGTTAGTGATACCGGGCACGGAATTTTGTTCGGCAATCGCAGTAGGTATCCCCATAAAATATGCAGCCAGGACTGCCGGACCGGAAGCATATCCTCCCACACCAATAACCACCTGAGGACGATACTCTTTCAGTATCCGCCGTGACTGCCACATACTTTGCGGAATCGAATAAACACCTTTTAGCAAAGCCTTCACTCCCCGTCCCTTAATTCCTTCGATATCAATCGTACACAGCTTGTAACCTGCACCACTTAACAACTTACTTTCAATGCCCCTTTTTGTTCCGATGAAAAGAACTTCTGTTTGCTTGTTTCTTTTAATAAATTCCTCGGCGATGGCAATGCCGGGGAATAGATGCCCGCCTGTTCCTCCTCCTGCGATTACAATGCGCATGTGCCTCTCCCGAGCATGCAGGATATGATCAAAACAATTTCTCCGTTTATTGCTTCACTCATACATTCTGGGTCGATATATTCAATAAAATTCCTACCGCTGTCATACTCATAATAAATGATGTTCCTCCGTAGCTCAGAAAAGGCAGAGCAAGTCCTTTGAGCGGAATAATACCCATGACACCGGCAATATTAATAAATGCTGGCAGGGCGATTACCATTGTCAACCCCGCCGCCAGAAGCGTACCGAAAAGATCAGGTGCTTTCAGTGAAATCATAAATCCCCGCAAAACAAAAATCATAAACATGACAATCACAATTGTTACACCGACAAAACCACTCTCTTCGGCGATAATCGACAAAATAAAATCGGTGTGAGGTTCCGGCAGGTAAAATAGTTTCTGCATGCCGTCGCCAATTCCCACACCGAATGTTCCACCCGACCCAAACGACAAGAGGGATTGAATTATTTGAAAGCCGGTATTGTCTGCATCCTTCCAGGGATCCAAAAAAGCAGTGAGGCGCGCCATTCTGTATCCTTTATGCCAGATAAGCGCAATGCCAATGGGAATAAAAGCTGCAGCTAAAATTAACAAATGCTTCATCCGGGAACCGGCCAGAGTCATCATTAAGAACATTATGGCCACTATGATTACCGCTGTACCGAAATCAGGTTCCAATAATATTGGCACAATAATTACCGCAGTGATTGACAGGGGCACCAGAACACCCCGGGTAAATATCTGCAGTTGATGAACTTTACGGGTCAGCATATGAGCAAGAAATATAACCATCGCTATTTTAACCATTTCTGTGACCTGAAAAGAAAAAAAACCAAGATTCAACCAGCGCGTTGCACCGCCGCGCTTGAGACCAACATGCGGAATCAAAACCAGAACGAGTAAAACCAAAGATACAATTATTCCGGGATAAGCAATTTTCTTTAACGACTCATAGGAAATCTTGCTCATCAGCACCATGGCAATAAGGCCCAGACAAACAAATAGCATTTGCTTCTTCAAAAAGTACAGACCGTCTTTAAAACGTTCCAAGGCAATAATAGAACTGGATGAATAGATCATCGCTGTACCCACAGTCACCAATATTAATGTGACCATAAGCAAAATGATATCCGGCGATTTATCTTCTTTCTTTAAGATAGCATCCATTTACAGATTCCTGACCACTTCTTTAAAATGCTTGCCCCGTTCTTTATAATTTTGAAATTCATCAAAACTGGCGCAACCGGGGGAAAGCAATATCACATCGCCAGCTGTTGAGTCGGCATAAGCGCTTTCGATTGCTTCCCGCAATGTCTGCCTTTTCTCCATTGCTACACTCCCGCCAATCATAGATTCAATGCGGTCACGTGCTTCGCCAAACAATACAACTTTTTTGGCTTTCTTCTTTAATAGCGGCTGAAGAGTATCAAAATCACCATCTTTATCCCGCCCGCCTAAAAGCAGGATAACCGGACCGGGAAACGTATCGAGTGCACGCACAACAGAACCGACGTTCGTTCCTTTGGAATCATCATAAAATCGAACGCCCTTTTTCTCGCCGGCGTATTCAATCCGGTGCGGCAAGCCCCGGAAATCATTTATGGCCGCTATTATGTCGGACCTGCTGCAGCCGCAGAAACGAGCAGCCATGACAGCGGCCATTACATTTTCCACATTATGCAAACCGGGAATATTAATCATGCTCAGCGGATATTGTTCCTGGCTGCCGTCGAACATTTTAAAAACAAGAACATCATCCTTCAAATATATCCCCTGTCGTATTTCTTTTACTGAGCTGAACAAGGCAACCTTCGCCTGAATGCCGGAAGTGATGGACTCTGTGGACTCGTCTTCGGCATTGAGAATAGCAAAATCAGATTGGCACTGATTGGCAAATATTCTGGCCTTGATGCGGCGGTATTCGTCAAAAGAACCGTGATAATCTATGTGATCACAGGTTACATTCAGGAGGATCGATACAAAAGGCCGGAACTTATCCATCCACTGCATCTGGAAACTGCTGATTTCAGCAACAATAAAATCATCTTCCTGCAATGTTCCGGCGTATCCAATCAAAGGATTGCCGATGTTGCCGCCGACAAATACACGCCTCCCTGCTCTTTTAAGGATTTCTCCCAGCAGGCTTACCGTTGTCGTTTTTCCGTTGGTACCGGTAACCGCAATCATCGGTTTCTTCAAATACCAACAGGCCAGTTCAATTTCACTGACAACCGGAATGTTTGCCAGGACAGCTGCAACAAGAATTTCATTATAAGGAGGAATCCCCGGTGACGGGACAACCATGTCCGCCCCACTCAAAATACCGGCATTATATTCTCCGTTTTTCAGCCATTTTTCATTGGCGATATACTCATACTGCTTATCCCACAGATGGATCGGTTTTTCATCGGTGACCACAACCAGGGCGCCCTGAGCACCTAAAAATACGGCGGTGGCAATTCCTGTTTTGCCCATGCCGATAATAACAATTTTTTTATCTTTAAAATTCATATTTACCCTAACGTAGCTTCAATGTACTTATCGCCATTAAGGCCAGCAGAATAGAAATTACCCAAAAACGCACAATTACTTTCGGTTCCGCCCAGCCTTTCAATTCAAAATGATGATGCAACGGCGCCATACGGAAAATTCGCTTCCCGTGTGTCATCTTGAAATAGCCAACTTGAAAGATGACGGAAAATGTTTCAATCACAAAAATTCCGCCGACAATAACCAGCAGAATTTCCTGCTTGGTAATAACTGCCATCATCCCTAATGCACCACCTAATGATAGCGAGCCGACATCTCCCATAAATACTTCCGCGGGGTAAGAATTAAACCAGAGAAAACCTAAAGAGGCACCAACCATTGCCCCGCAAAACACCGCCAACTCTCCGGCGCCGGCAACGTAAGGAATTTGCAGATACGTTGCTACTTTCACGTTACCGGCAAAATAGGCAAACATTACATAAGTAGCAAAGCAGATTGTCGCCGGGCCGATGGCCAGACCATCCAATCCATCGGTGAGATTCACCGCATTGGCCGCACCCACAATGATAAACGTGGACAGCAGAATGTAACCCCAGCCGAGATTGGGTAGAACCGTTTTAAAAAACGGGATGGTGACCTGTGAATTGAAGCCAGGTTTCAGATAAAGAATGATGCTCACGAACAGAGCAATGAATATTTCTGCGGCAAGCCTTGTTTTTCCGGACAGCCCCTTGGAGTTTTTTCCAATAAGTTTACTATAATCATCGACAAATCCAATCAGACCGAATCCCACCGTCACCAGCAATACCAACCAGACATAATCTACGGTAAGATTAGTCCAGAGCAATGTCGAAACTACAACAGAAAAAATTATCAATACCCCGCCCATTGTGGGAGTGCCTTTTTTTACCAGATGGCTTTGTGGGCCATCTTCTCTGATCTGCTGACCGATCTGCATGCTCTGCAATTTCCGGATAAGCCAGGGACCTATAACGAAGCATATTACCAAAGCCGTAATGGTTGCATAAATCGTCCGGAAAGTAATATAGCGAAAAACGTTAAACGATGAAAATGTCGTATGTAAGGGATACAATAAATGGTAAATCAATTTTCATTACCTCCCGACACATTCGATAACGAGCTGCTCTTTACTCCGACCTCAGCTTTGCCGAATAAATCGCATATTTGAACTGCAATTCTTTCCATCTTCAGGCGACGTGAACCTTTCACTAAGATCCAATCACCCTTTTTTAAATTCTTTTTCAAAAACTGCATGCCGTCTTCTTCCGGAGACAGAAAGAAAATATTCTGCGGCAGCATACCGCCTTCCCTCGCCCCGGCCGCCGTGATTGCGGAAAAATCACCTTTTAAAAAGACAGCATTTACACCTATTGTCGCCATCAAAAAACCGATTTTACGGTGCATCTCGTCTGCGGATGCCCCCAACTCCAGCATATCACCCAAAAACACATACCCGCTGTGATGTTTCTTCAAATCCTTCAGTGTCATCAAGGCCTCGCGAACGGATGCCGGATTGGCATTGTAAGAATCATCTATAACATAAGCACAGTTCTGCAGCTTGATCATTTCCATGCGTCCGGAAACCGGCCGGAATGCAGCCAAGCCTTCAGCAATCGATTTTCCGTCAATACCCGCTGCCCAGGCTGTTGCTGCGGCAGCCAGAGCATTATAAACATGATGAATACCGGCTATTTTCATTTCTACTTTCTGTGCCTGGTCACCGATTACCAGCGTGAAGCGTACACCGCGGGCGCCGTTTTTTTCTATGTCCCTGGCAGTAACATCGGCATCAGAGCTCATGCCGAAAGTAATGCGCCGACCTTGCCACCTTTCGGCAATAATGCGCACGGCTTCATCATCCAGATTAACTATTGCCGTTCCTGCAGTGGACATATTAAAAAACAAATCTCCTTTTTCCTCGCGGACAACCTCCACAGAACCGAAGCCGGCCAGATGCGCAGGACCGACATTGGTAATCAAACCGAGATCCGGGGCGGCAATCTTTGTCAGTCTTTTAATCTCACCTCTTGTATTTGTGCCCATTTCCAGGATGGCGAATTTGTGATCGTTCGTTAAACGAAATATCGTCTGCGGCAATCCGATCAGATTGTTTAGATTGCCTTCTGTCGTCAAAGTATTTTCCAGCCGGCCGATAATTGCCGCCATCATTTCCTTTGTGGTTGTCTTCCCGGAAGAACCGGTTAAACCAATCACTGGAATGGAAAAGCGCTGCCGGTAATTATGCGCCAGATCACCCAGTGCCTGCAATGTATCGGAAACCTTGATTACAGAAACTTTCTTCCCCTGCGGCATTACCTTTAATTGCGTTGCCGTCTGCACTAAAATACCTGCTGCTCCCTGCTCCAGCGCGAGTTCCACAAAATCATGACCGTCATACTTTTCTCCCTGCAGGGCAACGAACAAGTTCCCCTCCTGCACCTTACGGGAATCAGTCGTAATTCCGTAAAACGAATTTTCCGACTCCCCCGCAAGCAAGACACCGCCTGTTGCTTGCAATACCTGCGAGACAGTATAAATTGGTGAATTGCCGACCATAAAATATCCTAACCCTTCATCTTCAATGCATAAGCAGCAACAATACGGTCATCAAAGGGCGTCTTCTTTGTGCCCACGATCTGATAATCTTCATGCCCTTTGCCGGCAATGAGAACAATATCTCCCGTCCGGGCCAAAGCAATAGCTGTTTCAATTGCCTTTTTCCGATCGGGAATTATTGTATAGCAATGAACATTATTGTCCAATTGCTGGCTTACGGCAGTCACTTTCCTTATTTTCTCTTTATCTATACCCGCCTCAATTTCGTCGATAATCGTCAAAGGCTCCTCCAGGCGGGGATTATCAGATGTTATAATGGTGAAATCGCTGTATCTCGTTGCCGTATCACCCATCAGGGGCCTTTTGCCGCGGTCTCTGTTTCCTCCGCAACCGAAAACAGTGATAATGCGCTTTTGTTTGATCTGTATCAAATTTTGCATCACCTGAGCCAAAGCATCGGCCTTGTGCGCGTAATCGACAAATACATAGCTGCCCGAAGTCGTATCAACTTTTTCCAGTCGCCCCGGAACACAGCACAGGCTCTCAATTCCTTCTTTAATTACCGCAGGAGGAACTTTCAGAATTGCGGCGGCCCCGGCGGCAGCTAAAATATTATAAAGATTAAACTTGCCGATAAGCGGTGAGGCGACAGAAATGATACTGCCCTGCAAATCTATCGTGGCACGAATCCCGGAAAGGGAAAATTCATAGTTCTGCGCTTTAATATCACATGCCTTGTCCAAACCGTAAGTCAGTGCAGGAATATTTACCTCCTCCAGTATTCTTCTTCCCCACTCATCGTCGGCATTGATAACCATTTTACGCGTATGTTCTTTGGAGCTTTGAGGCAACACTTCCGCAAAGAATCTTTTCTTCGCCTGGTAGTACGATTCCATCGTTTCATGGTAATCAAGATGTTCGGGGCTGAGATTAGTAAATATACCCAGGTCAAAGTCACAATCATCTATTCTCCGTAAATCCACAGCATGAGACGACACTTCCGCGGCAACATGAGTGATACCTTCATCAGACATAGTCCTTAATATTTTCTGCAGTTCATAGGATTCCGGTGTAGTATTCGGTGCTGGTTCTATCTTATCGTTGAAGCGATAATTAACTGTACCCAGGACGCCGCATTTAAATCCGGCCACTTTCAATATGGATTCCAGCAAATAAGTTATAGTCGTCTTGCCGCTTGTTCCGGTAATCGCCATTAGAACCAGTTGCCCGGACGGATTTCTAAAATAATTCTTGGAAAGAATTCCCAAAGCCCGCCGGCTGCTGGCAACCTTAACCGCAGTCAGTGTGTGGGGCAATTTGATATCTTTTTCGTGGATAATACATTTTGCACCCCGGGAAACAGCCTCTCCTATGAAATCATGGCCGTCATGCTTTAATCCTGTAATTGCAACAAATAAAGATCCCTCCCGGCACTGATCAGCCGAATAACAAACAGCGGATATTTCTTCCGTAATGCCTCCGTTAAGATCCAAACTTTCTATTCCGGCAAGCAATTGCCCCAGTTTCATTGCCACCTCAGTTACTCAATTCAAATGTGATATTACAAACACGCTCTTCACCAAGAGGCGTACCGGCTTGCGGATGCTGGCTTACCGCCCAACCGTGACCGGATATTCTTACTTCTATCGATCGCTCCCTGGCTTTCTTCATCACTTCCCTAATCGTCATATTGGAAAAATCGGGCATAACCGCCTCATCGGCTTGCGGAACATTCCCGGGTACTAAAGTCTGCTGAGCCGAAACAAGTTGCACTCTGTTTGTTGTTTGCTGCTCAAATACCGGTGTTTCCCGGATATTTGTCCTGTAACAATTTAATATCTGGTCACCGATATTTTTGAATACCGGTGCGGCAGCCACCCCGCCCCACTTGTCGCGCTGCGGCTCATCCAAAGTCACCAAAATGGTCACCTGAGGATTATCGGCCGGGAAAAATCCAATAAACGACGTCCGCACTTTTTCCGACGAATAGACTCCACGGACATGGTCAAATTTTTGCGAAGTTCCCGTTTTACCGGCAACAGCCACATTGACAATGCGGGCATTTTTACCGGTGCCGTCAACTGCCCCGACAACTTCCGTCAGCATACCGGTTATTTTTTTTGCCACACCGGGAGAAACAACCTTCCGCACTACCGTTGGTGTATACATCTTGACCAGACGGTTATTTTTATCGGCAAATCCGCGTACAATATAGGGCTTCATCAATACACCATCATTGGCAATTGCCGACATCGCCGAAATTAATTGAATGGCTGTCACTGAAATACCCTGGCCAAAAGCAATTGTTGCTGCATCAACTTTTGTCCATTTTTGCACAGGCCTTACCATTCCGGTCGATTCGCCCGGCAGATCTATCCCTGTTTTCGCTCCAAAACCAAAGTTTTCAATATAATCGGCATACTTTTCTTTGCCTAACTTCTGGGCTATTTTTACAGAACCAATATTGCTGGAGTATTTTAATATATCCGGTACGGACAATGTTCCGTGGCGCTGACGGTTCGCTTCATGGATAGTTCGGTCGGCTATAGCATAAGATCCGTTCTCACAATAAAATCTATCTGTTTCTTTAACTGCTTTTTCTTCCAGAGCCGCCGCCACCAGAAATGGTTTAAACGTGGAACCGGGATCATAAAAATCGACAACGGCACGGTTGCGCCATTTATCCGGAATCAAGCCGTTAACGTTATTGGGATTGAATCTGCCTTCATTGGCCAGGGCCAGAATCTCCCCGGTCTTGGGATCCATAACGATCGCCAGGCCGCCTTTCGCTCCCTTGCTTAAAACTGCATCCTTCAAATGAGTTTCTACGAGGTATTGGATGCGGCTGTCAATTGTTAGAACGAGATCAGTACCTTCATCTTTTTTCGTCTCATTTTTTTCTACACGTAAAAACAATTTTTTGCCTTTCGCATCACGCGCCCAGGCCATTTTTTCCGGCTTTCCCTTAAGGACATCGTTATATTTTTTTTCCAGGCCCTCCAGGCCGGTGGCATCGGCGCCGACAAACCCCAGCGTATGCGCTGCCAGTTCACCATTCGGATAAAAACGTTTCGGCTCTTTAACCAGAACTATCCCCTCGATATTTGCCGCCTCCACATGAGCTGCCTGCTCCGGAGAAATTCTTCTGGCCAGCCAGCAAAAGTTTTTCGGCTCCGATATTTTCTTGAAGACCGCTGTTTTATCGAGGTGGAGAATGTCCGATATTTGCTGTGATGTTCGCACCGGATCGGCGATTTTGGAGGGATCGGCACATACAGAATCGGCCATAATTGATGCGGCCAGCTTTTCACCATTGCGGTCGTAAATCACTCCTCTTTCCGGTTGCAACTGCAATGTGGTAGTATGTTGTTTTTGTGCCATCGTTTTAAGTTTCTGACCTGATAATACCTGCAACTGAAAAGCGCGGGAAAGCAGGGCAATAAATAATATCATAAAAATTAACAGAACACTGACAATCCTGATCTTTAGCTTTTTTTTCGTTTCGACTGCCATCTTATTCTCCCGAATTTTTCAAGACGATTACTTGATCTCTTTCAGGATACGACATTAGCAACCTGCTTCTTGCTATGCCTTCTATTCGCTGCGGTGACTTAAGCATCGCATATTCCAGCTTCAGTTTTTTTTGTTCTTCCAGCAGTTGTTCATTAGTACTCAATTCCGCCGTAACTTTATATTCCAGTTCCGTCATGCGAATGTGCGAACCAACGTAGATCAGAGCGACAAACATCAACACAATAGACACTACAATAAAAGTCGGATACTTAATGCCGCCGGACGCTGCCTTCTTTTCCTCCCTTACCTGCGGTATGCCCTGTGCGCTGACAGCCTGTTCCATGTTAAACCCTCTGAGCAATACGCAACTTGGCGCTGCGGGAGCGCGGATTTCCCGCAATTTCTGCAGCCGAGGGTACCAACGCTTTTCTCGTCAGCACCTTAAGCATGGCCTCACGCCTGCAGATGCATAGCGGCACATCTTTAGGACAGATGCAGGCGCCCTCAAGGTTACGAAATTCATTTTTAACAATTCTGTCTTCCAGAGAATGAAAAGAGATAATACCAATGCGGCCACCGTGATTTAATACACTCACGGCAGAATTAATTACAGGCTTAATGCTGTCCAATTCCTTATTAACGGCAATTCTAATTGCTTGGAATGTTTTTGTGGCGGGATGAATCTTCTGCCAGCGTAATTTTGCAGGCATGGCGGAAGCAATGACGGCAGCCAGTTCCACGGTAGTTTCCAGTGGAGATAATTGTCTTTTTTGCGATATTGCCCTTGCAATCCTACTTGCCATTTTTTCTTCCCCGAAAGCACGAATAATTTTTTCCAAATCTTTTTGGGCAAAGCTATTGACAATATCGTAAGCGCTGAGCTTCAAACTGCGATCCATTCGCATATCGAGCGGCGCCGGTTGATTAAAACTAAAGCCTCTTTCCGCTCGATCCAGTTGATGCGAAGAAACCCCCATGTCCAGGAGAATACCATCAACTTTTTTTATCTGTAACTTTTCCAGAACGGAGCCCAGCTCGGCAAAATTAGCTTTTACCAGCACCTTCCGGGAACCGAATTCGGCCAGCCGCTTCTCTGCGGCCGAGAGGGCATCATCATCACAGTCAATCCCAACTAAAAAACCATTAGTTGCCCTGAGTATTGCATAAGCATGGCCTGCGCCCCCAACAGTGCCATCCACATAAATTCCATTTTTTTTAATACACAGCCAATCAATAACTTCTTGCAGCATTACCGGCTCATGACGGAAGTCGGTATTCATGCCTTATATTCCCAAATCGGAGGCAATGTCGTTATCTTTATCAATTTCACCACTGGACAGTTTCAATTTTTCTTCGAAACGGTCTTTGGGCCAAATTTCAATATTTTTCAGCATTCCGGCCAAGACAATATCTTTTTCCAATTTTGCATATTCACGCAACGTCGGCGGAATGAGCACACGTCCCTGTCCGTCCAGATTGCAGTCAACAGCACCAGACATGAAGAAACGCTGAAAATCACGAAAACCCTTGTTTAAAATAGGTTTTTGTGATACTTTTTCTTCAATGAGACGCCATTCAGCAAAAGGAAATACAATTAAATATCCATCCCAGTTGGTAATGACCATCCGGTTGTCATACTTCTCTGCAAAGACTTCCCGGAACTTGGATGGAAAAATGATTCTACCCTTTTCATCAATGCTGTGATGGTATTGACCACGAAAATCTGACACTTATTTCCCTCCACAATAAACCACTTTACTCCACGTGGCTGACTATAAAGATGGCCATTGTCTTTGTCAAGAAATAATTTTAACTTTTTTCTGATTTATTGACTTAAAATCACTCAGAAAATAACGGAAATGGTTGGGGAATAATTTTGCTGTCTCTCAATAGTTCGCTAAAAAAATTTTCGTCTATGATCAAAAAATCACAAAGCTTTATAAATAATGAATAATATTAAATGCATACGATGATAAGGCAAGATAAGTTCCGTGCTAGTTTTTATTTCTGTTCCTGTTCTTGTTCACGCGGTAACGGGAAACTGCTTGATTGTGTATTTCCAGGGATGAGGAAAAGAAGTGTGAACCATCGTTTTGCAGAACAAAGTAGAGATAATTAACGCGGGCCGGATAGATAGTTGCTTTCAGAGAATCAAGTCCGGGATTGGCAATTGGTCCCGGAGGCAAACCGGTAATTATATAAGTATTATACGGCGAGTTTCTTTTCAGATGACTGCGCTTTACAGAACCGGCAAAATTATCCAGATCATATACTGCGGTCGGATCGCTTTGCAGGCGCATATTTTTCTTCAGTCTATTGTGAAATACTGCCGAAATCTGAGGCTTTTCATCATTATTGCCTGATTCTTTGCCGATAATTGAAGCCAAGGTTATATATTGCTGAACGCTAAACCCCATCTGAGCCGCCCTATCCAGCATTGCCGGTGTAACTTTCTTCCAAAACTGATTGACCATAATGCGCATAATCTGGCGTGTACTCATGGACCTGTCAAAATAATATGTCTCCGGAAACAAATATCCCTCCACAGAAGAGGCTCTAATGCCCACAGATTCCAGGAACTCTTTGTCCTCGGCCAATTCAAAAAAAGATTCCTCATCAATCAATTTATATTCCATCAGGCGTGCAGCTATTTCTTTTAAGGAATAATCTTCCGGTATAGTCACACGATAAGTTTTTATTTCGCCCCGGAGCAGTTTGGAAATTACAGCCGACGGAGTCATTGATGTATTAAATTCATACTCTCCGGCACGAATAGAACTCAATGCCTGCCTGCTTATCGCCAGACCGTAAAACAGCACACGGCTTTTGATCATGCCGGCGTCGTGGAGAATTTCGGTAAGCTTCAGGAAGCTGGAACCATTAGGTATATCGACAATCACCGTGGTGTTTTTCTTGTCGATAGGAGTAGTGGAATAGCTTATCAGCACTGCAAAATATATAACAATAACCACGACAAGCGACAAGACAACGTATTTTTTTTTAGTTAGCAATATTTTCATATTTTTATTTTTTGTAAGATTAATTAATGCGCGCCCTGCCGGAGGAGTCCAGGTAGCCTTGAAGGATAATACAGGCGGCCAGTTTATCTACTGTTTTCTTTCTTTTTTTCCAATGCATTCCGGAATCAATCAATATTTCCTCAGCCTCTTTTGTAGATAGTGCCTCAGGCCATTTTATAATCGATAAGGAAAATGTTTTGTTCAAAAGCAATGCAAAACGGTTGACTTTTTCACATTGGATTCCTTCGGAGCCATCCAGACGAACCGGATAGCCGATTACAATTTTCTCAACATTATAATTTTTAATCAGATTTGCTAAAATTTCCCAATCGTGTTTTTTCGTTTTGCGGATGATCGTCGGCAAACCTTGAGCTGTAAGCCCCAACTCATCACAAATAGCTACGCCGATTCTTTTTTCACCATAGTCCAGACCAAGAATACGCAAATGCCACCTCTCCGCGGTTTGCTTCTAACAATTACCGCCGGCATTTTCAACAATTAAATTCCATCACCTTTTCTGCCTTTTTTATTGTTTTTATCCCTATCATAATATTTGAAATATGATGTTGTGAAAAAATGAGGAGTTTGTTACTTTCCCCGTCATGAAACATTTCGTATTAGGCACAGCAGGACATGTCGATCATGGGAAAACTGCATTAATAAAAGCACTTACCGGCATAGATACTGACCGTTTAAAAGAAGAAAAAGAAAGAGGCATTACTATTGAACTGGGATTTGCCTCCCTTAGCCTTCCTTCCGGACAAACAGTCGGTATTGTTGATGTTCCCGGACATGAAAAATTTATTAAAAATATGGTCTCCGGCGCGGCAGGCATTGATTTAGTAATGCTGGTTATTGCGGCCGATGAAGGGATAATGCCACAGACCAAGGAGCACTTGCATATTTGCTCACTTCTGGGCATAAAATGCGGGCTGGTAGCTTTAACAAAAATTGATATGGTGGAGACCGACTGGCTGGAGCTGGTCAAATCGGAGATAAATGAATTTCTTTGTGGCTCTTTTTTAGAGAATGCACCGGTTGTACCGGTATCCGCCGTCAAAAAGGAAGGCCTGTCTGATCTGATAGGAGCAATAGATGCTACGGTAAAAAAAATCAATGCCAAAACAGATGATGGCATATTTCGCCTACCCGTTGATCGCGTTTTTACAATGAAGGGATTTGGTACTGTTGTTACCGGAACACTCGTTTCCAGCCATATTAAGGTTGGAGAAGAAGTGCAAATCCTTCCGGGAAAAGTGACCTCACGCATTCGAGGTATTCAAGTACATAATCAGCCGGTGGAAGAAGCCTGGGCCGGACAGCGTACGGCAATAAATCTGCAGGGGACGGAAAAATCCAGTATCAACCGGGGTGATGTCCTTACACGTCCCCAAACTGTCTGGCCATCACAGAGACTGGATATTTTTGTTGAATATCTGCCGGTGAATTCGAAAAACCTCAAAAACAGGGCATTGGTGCGTTTGCACACCGGAACAAGCGAAGTCATCGCCCGGATAGTATTGCTGGCACAAGACGAACTGGCGCCGGGTGATAAAGCTTATGCCCAGCTGGTACTGGTTAATAAAACTGTTGTTGTTGCCGGTGAACATTTCGTTTTACGCAGCTACTCGCCGGTAACCACGATCGGTGGTGGCCAGATTATCGATCCGCAGCCGGTAAAACACAAAAGGCATAATGAAAAAGTTTTAAGCGAATTGCATCAACTGCAAAACGGATCATTGCCGGAAAGAATTTCAACCATCATGGAAAGAACCGGATTTACCGGCATCAATCTCTGTGGCCTCGCTTTTCGTCTTGGCATGAACACCAGAAAAATTAAAGAAGTACTGGAAAATTTATTTTCCCGTCAGAAGGCAATTTTATTGGATGGCGATGACACCTCCGTCATCTCTGATTTTTTTTATCGTCAACTGGAAGAACTGATTATCAGGAATATTAAGGCCTACCATGAAAAGCATCCTCTGCAGGAGGGCATCTCTAAGGAAGAGCTGAAAGCTACTCTGGGGCGAACGGTCTCCACAAAATTATTTAATATGGCTCTGCGCAGCTTAGGCAAAAATAATAGAGTTGTCAGCGACAAAGATAGTGTACGTCTGGCAGATCATCAGGTTCAAATGACGGGAAATCTTGATTCGATCTACCTTGCTGTTGCCGGTATTTACAGGAAAGCCGGCCTGACCCCGCCGGCACTTACTGAAGTTATTGCCGGTTTTAATGATCAGAAGTCCCAGGTGCAAAGCATCATCAAAATGATGATTAAAAATGGTGAATTGATCAAGATCAACGAAGATCTGTGCTTTTGCCGCGAGTCCCTTGAGCAATTACGAAAAGACTATAAAGCATTGCTGATAAAAGATGGCCAGGCAACACCGGGCAGCTTCAAGGAATTAACCAATCTTTCCCGCAAATATATAATCCCGCTGATGGAATATTTTGATATGAACAAGCTGACCGTTCGTGTAGAAAACCATCGTATTTTGCGGGAAAAAATATAATAGCCTGGAAACTGAAAGATCATAGTGATGACAAAAATGCGTTCAGGAATCTGATATTACTTCGTATGGTTTTTAAATGCATATGTTGCTGATTGCTTCTTCTTCGTTACCACCAAAAGCAGAGTAATCGGACAATTAAACAAAACACAATGACTGTAAGCGGTCATATGACGAAAGGCGGACAATAATTTGAAAACAAAAAGTATCTATCTCAAAGACATCAAACAGGGCGAAAAAGTATCTTCTTCTTTTTTAGTTGCAGAAAAAAATATGGCCTTTTCGCTGAAAGGCGCTCCCTATCTGACAGTAAAGCTCAAAGACAAAACCGGTGAGCTGGACGGCAAGGTGTGGGATAACGCCGTGGAATTCGATTCGCAGTTTAAAAAAGGCGATATCATTGCCATTGAAGGTAGAGCAAACACCTATAAAAACTCCATTCAAATTTCCATCATCTCCATTAAGAAATGTGATTGGGAAGAAATTGAACCAACGGATTATCTGCCCGGCGCCAAAGGCGATGTCATTGCCATGTATGAAGAGTTGCTGGCCTTCGTCGCAACAGTGCAGAGCAAACCGCTGCAAGAATTGCTTTATGCCTTTTTTAAAGAAGAAAAGACGGCTGAACTCTTTAAGAGAGCTCCGGCGGCCAAGGGCTTTCATCATATTTATTTAGGCGGCCTGCTGGAACATACACTTTCTGTTGTACGCCTGCTGACCAAAATCGCCGAACATTACCAATATCTGGATAGGGATATGCTTATTGCAGGCGGAATTCTGCACGACATCGGTAAAATTTACGAATTTTCCTATGACCAGATGGTTGAGTACAGTGACGAAGGCAGATTAATCGGACATATTGTTATGGGAGTGGAAATGATCAACAAGAAAATTGACGCTATCCCTGATTTCCCGGCTCAACTGGCACTGGAACTGCGCCACGTTATTTTAAGCCATCATGGAGAATATGAATACGGCTCGCCCAAACGTCCGAAAACTATGGAGGCGCTGGTTGTCCATTACATTGATGACCTGGATGCCAAGCTCAACGCATTTCAATCATTCACAGCCGATTCCAATAATGCTGATTCGGATTGGTCCAACTATAATCGCTTTTTTGAGAGATACCTGTATAAGAAAAAATAATTCCCCGGCATTACCGGTTAAATCTGCCGTTCGAACAGCCAACAGGCAAATTATCCTCTTCGCGTTCGCAGTGACGGAGATGAACCTTCCAGCCACCGCTTTATCCGGTTGGCATCGCCGACACGGGTCAGTCTGCCTTGAGAATCAAGCAGCACAATTAGTACGGGACGCTGGGCCACCTGGGCTTGCATCACCAGGCAGCGTCCCGCCTCCTCGATGAAACCGGTTTTAGACAGACCTATCTGCCAGCGAGGATTTTGAATTAAATGATTGGTATTGCGAAATTTCAATGTACGTTTTCCTGTGCGGACTGTTGCTGTTTTGCATGTTGAAAATTCCCGGATAAGACGATACTTGTGGGCAGCATCAACCAACCGCGCTAGGTCACGGGCCGAGGAAACATTACCTTTCGACAGGCCCGTCGTATCCTCAAAGCGCGTCTCCAGCAGTCCCATGGACTGAGCCTTGTTATTCATAGCAGCAACACAGGCATCGAAACCGCCGGGATATGTTCGTCCCAGTGCATGAGCAGAGCGGTTATCGGAAGACATCAAGGCAAGCAGCAGAGCATCTTTGCGCTTTAAGTTAATACCTACATGAAGACGAGAGTGGCTATGGCGAAGATGGTCAATGTCTTCGTTTTCGACGGTTATTGATTCCTGAAGATCGGCACTGGAATCAATAACAACCATGGCAGTCATAAGCTTGGTGATGGAAGCAATGGGCGATACCGCCGTCACTTGCTTCTGAAGCAGAAGCTCACCTGTCTGCTGGTCCTCCACTAAGGCAACTGCGGACCGCAGCAGGAGTTTCCGCTGGTCACGCCTGAAATCATTGGACAAAGAACTACCATGAGAAGCCACAATCATCGGTGTCTTGGAAAATCCTGTGGCTAACGGAACCGGCAACATCCCGATGCACAGAGCGACTGGCACAATCGCCATCAAATATTTTTTTTTCATGCTCTCTCCGTAACTTGAAGATACCAAAACGCCATATTGGGAGCAAGCTGATATTCTTCATTAGCAGTTATGTGTTGAACTGTTTCTTTTCAACATAATACCATTTTTTTCACTTATACTGCAATGAGCTAATTATAGTCAAAACTAATTTTGCATACTTTTCCAATTCATTCAACTTATCCTTCAACAATAAACAATCCCGCAATCACGAAACCACAAAATTGTACCTTTCGTAAAAGCACTAAATTCCAACAAGAGGCAACCTATACGTGGATTGGTATTACTCCAGAACAATTACTTTAAACCCGGCAGGAACCGGCAAATCAAAAATTGACATATCTTTTGCTTTTTCAATTTTCCGGTCTGCATATTTCAAAGTGATGGAAGTTGCGCCACCCTCCATACTGATTGAGATTTTACCGGCAATAGAGCTGCCTTCTTCATAATTGTTAAAATCGGCTCTATATATTAAATCCCCGGCCTCATTAAAGCGTTCCAGTTTCCTCAAGCGGCCGTCTGAGCCTATCCAGACTGTTTGAGATATTCCCGACTGAGCTTTCATTTCTATCCGCAAATCATTGCCTTCCGGATAGCTTAAATAAGCAACATCACCGGTTAATGCAGGATAAGTGCCGGCAAATATCGCAACGATATCCTCAATATTAAATTGCCATGGTAAAAATTGCGACAAATTACGGCCCGTGGGCTCTCCCCGATAAAACTCACCTTTTGACGGCAATAAAATTTTCATTTCCTGAGGAGTTGCAGTCAGAAAGAAATCGGGCGGTCCCATCGGTGGAAGAAGTTCCAGACGCAAATATGAATTTTTTTTTATAATGACAACTGCTCTGGCCGGATAATAACCGTCCGGCGTAACCAAATCAATCTGAGCTACAGCACTAATTATATCAGACTCCGAGACGATAGCGGAGACAGCGTAAGCAACTTTTTGAGCTGAAGGATCATGAGTGAGACTAACATTTTTAGTACAGGAAACATGCAAGGCAATGACACTAAGCAAAAATATTATCTTCCAGGTAAGATGAGATTGCTTTTGCATAGAATACGCTTCTTTGATCACTCGAATATATAAATGTACTCTAACAGCCGTTAATTATAGTTTCCGCCAGATGATTGGTTTTATTTTTTTATCAAATCTTTGAGCTTGTTTTGCAGAGATTTATTTTTTTGATCAATATTTAACGCCTTCTCATACATCTCCCGTGCTTCTTTCAACCGGCCAAGCTGCAGATAAATATCTCCTAAGTGTTCAATGATTGCTGCATCGGAGGGCATCAGCTCCATTGCCTTTTTTACATTCTCCAGTGCACTGTCCAATTTGCCCTGTTTAAAATGGACCCACCCGAGGCTGTCGATCATGAAACCGTTGTCCGGCTTTATTTTCAAGGCCTTAATAATCAATTTTTCGGCCTCATCCAAATTAATACCACGATCTGCATAACTATAACCGATAAAATTGAGCGCCTCTGCATTGTCCGGGTCTATTTTTAAAACCGTTTCCATTTCCTTGATACTTTCAGGGAAGCGATTTGTTTTTTCATAAATGACACCCAGACCGTAATGCAAATCGACATTCGTCGGCGAAATTATGATACCTTCTTTTATAATTTTTTCGGCACCGGGCAAATCTTTACGTTCCTCATATAGGGAAGATAAATAAAGATAAAGCGGCGCCTGGTCTTTTTTCTTGATAATAGATTCCTGAATAACTTTAATTGCCTCCGCCAGCCTGTCCTCTTTCTTTAAAATCATGCCTGAGCGAATTCTGGCATTGGTATATAATTCGGATGTAAATGATATTTTTTGATATTCATCCAACGCTGATTTGTTGTCATTGCTTTCTTCATAGGCATTAGCCAACACGTAACGTGTTCTGTCATCGCCGGCTTTTTTCTCCAGCACCTGCAAAAATTCTGGAATGGCCAAATCGAAGCGTCGCATCTCGTAGTACACAAGCCCCAGAGCAATTCTTACTTCGCTGTTACCGGGGTCGTATTTTAATAGTTCCTGGAATTCTCTTTGTGCCTCTTCGTATTTCTTGTCTTTAATCAGAAGATCTCCAATTTTCACTCGCAAATTTATCCTTGCGGGATTTGTTTCAATGTAGTTGCGATAAACGGCAATTGCTCTATCTATTTTCTTTTGTTTCTCATAAACAGACGCAAGATCGAATACTGCTGACTCGAAATTTGGCCGGAGGGAAATGGCTCTTTGATACATTGCGGCGGCATCATCAAACCGCTTCATCTCCGCCAACAGTTTGCCAAAATAATATATTCCCATCACGTTGTCGGGATCAATTTTTAACAATTCAGTAAATGTTGCTTCGGCGTCATCATATTTCTTTTCTTCTGCATAAATAGTTGCCAGATAAAGATGGGCAACTAGACTTTTGGGCTCCAGTTCTATTACTTTTTTGTATTCTTTGGCCGCCTTTTGGTTCTCACGAATATTCAGGTACAGCCCCCCCATAATCATGTGCAGGTCGCTATTTTCCGGACTGACGGCAACTATCTCCTCACCCAGAGCTACAGCCTTGGAATGATCTCCTTTCTCCGCATAGAGGGAAACCAGTTCTGCTTTCAGGTAAGGTGAAGCGGGATCGGCGGCAATTGCATTTTCCAATTCAACGACAGCTTCATTGACCTGACCGTCAAGCCGCAAAAGAACGCCCAGCGAATAATGATATGAGGCCTCGACGGAACTTCTATCAGCATATATTACCGCTGAATTAAAACAGCCGCTGAATATCAGAATTGCCAGTCCCGATAGCAATACTCGTAAGTGAGAAATTATTTTCTGCGTTTTTCCGACAGAAAATAATTTCGTTAACGCCCTTATCCTGTTTGTCGGGATTCCATATTCATATCTTGTTTGCATGTGTAATATTCTTCTCTTTGGATTAAAAACATCTTTTAACCTGATATACCGAATAATGAAGAACACTGGTGATCTTTATCTTTTTATCAATTTAGAAGCCGGAACAATGACGATCCCTTTTTCCCGCAACATGGTATTTGCTTCCTTTATTGCCCGGATGGTCCCCGGATGGGGATGACCAATAATGATCGTCGGTGAAACGTCTCCGGCCTCCGTGTCCCGTGCAATTCCGGCTAATATTTTGTAAATCTCTTTATAGTCGCGGTTGTTATCTAAAAATATTTTGCGCGAAGCCAGCGGCAAGCCGGATTTTTCCGAAGCTGCCAGAGCCTTTGAATTTGGTGTTGTCCGTGAATCAATAAAAAATAAATTTTTTTCCTTTAACCGGTCAAAAATCAATTTCAGTTTCTCTTCATCAGCCATGAACTTTGAACCCATATGGTTATTAACACCGGAAATGTAGGGTACCGCAGCCAAATTCTTATCCAGCTGAAACAAAAGCTCCTTTTCGTTCATATCGGTGAAGAGAGCACCATTTCCCGGCTTCTCCCGGGGATAGGACGCAGGTTCCATAGGAAGGTGCAGAAGTATCTCCCGATGAGCGGCATGCACTGCTTCTGCAGTATCACGCGAATGACTGCAGAGAGGCAAAATCGCAAAAGTTATCTCGGCATCAATTTTTAAAAGCTCTCTCACCGGACCAAGATCATAGCCGATATCATCGATAATTATCGCCACCTGACGCAATGGCAGCGGATGTTTCCCGATATTAGAGACAACTATCTTTTCTTTTTCCTTTTGCGGCTCTCTGCGGGGAACAATCGTGGGTTCCTCCACCGGTTTTTCCTTCTGCGCCTGGGGCAAGCCAATCTTAGCCTTTTCGGCTTGCTTTGCTGCTGGCGGAGGTTGTTTTATTCCCGCTGGTTCTTCTTTCCATTGCAAAACATAAATTATCCCGGCAACAGAAAGAATTATTAAAAATATCAGCAGTCCGGTCAAGAGACGTTTCAATAGTTTCATAGTATGATCTTCGACAGTTCTTTTGGCTGAAAAATCAGTTGGTTAAATTTTTTCTCATGATATCCCAGCTTTTCAATATATCAACTGCCGTTTTCAGCTGATTATCCTTTGTCAAATCCACAGAATCCTTGCTTTCTTTAATCTGCACTTCATCAAGTTTGGTGCCATCTTCTTTTGCCGGTTTAATATGGCCTTTCAGATCTTTTTCTCTGACGCGGTCATCCCAGCCATTATCTGCATCATCCGCGCGTTTGACGTATTTAACAACGATATCGGGCTTGATGCCTTCGGCCTGAATAGAACGTCCTTTGGGAGTATAATAACGGGCTGTAGTAAGCTTCAAAGCCGAACCATTTTCCAGAGGAATTACCGTTTGGACCGATGCCTTGCCAAATGTCTGTGTGCCGGCAATGAGAGCACGGCCGTTGTCCTGAAGTGCTCCGGCAACAATTTCTGCGGCACTGGCAGTGCCCTCGTTAACCAGAACAACAATTGGGCAAGTAATTTCATTGCCATTGTCTTTGGCATTGATTTTTGATTCCATGTTTTTAGTCCGGCCGCGGGTGGAGACAATAACACCCGATTTAAGGAATATATCGGAAACCTCTATTGCCTGCATCAGCAGACCGCCGGGATCATTTCTTAAATCTAAAACCAGCCCCTTCATGGGATGCAGCTTGCCGGTAACTTCTTTCAATGCTTTACGCAAATCATCGGATGTCCTTTCGTGGAATGAAGCTATCCTGATGTATCCGATATTATCTTCAAAGGTTCTAGCTTTGACACTCTTGATTTGGATTATGGCGCGCGTCAAAACGAAATCCCTGGGTTTGTCCATGTTTTCCCGCAGAACAGTAATCGTTACCTTGGTATTTTTTGGTCCGCGCATTCTTTTAACAGCTTCCATGATTGTAATATCTTTTGTGGACTTGCCGTCAATTTTTATAATCTGATCTCCCGATTTTACACCGGCATTATAGGCTGGCGTATCTTCAATAGGAGATACGACTGTCAGAACATCTTTCAATAAAGTTATTTCAATGCCGATTCCGCCAAACTGTCCTTGTGTCTCCACTTCCAGTTCCTTGTACATATCGGCATTCATAAAGGTGCTGTGGGGATCAAGCGTTTTAATCATTCCATTGATAGCACCCTGGATTAAAGCCTGAGGTTCAACTTCATCAACATAGTTTTTCTTCACCAGATCCAAAACTTCATTGAATGTCTTAATATCCTTATATATACTCTTATTCATTGAAGAAGTTCTGCTATCGGTATAGGGAACGAAAATCACAAAGGCTCCTACGAGAACAAGAACCAACAGAGACCACTTATTAAATATTTTTTTCATGACAATCCTCACAAAGCTGGAGATATTATTAATGCCGTTATATCATCTTTCCCGATATTTTCCATATATTTTGGATGTTTTAACAAGATAAGGCTGATTAAACCATGTTGCTTAAGAAGGATCAGCATACGACAATGAGGATGCGACGTATTGACTCTACCGGATAATTCGGCGTATCAAATGCAATCCGGCATTGTCAGCCGGATTTTTTGCGGTGCACGGAATGCAGTTATTCTATCGACCAGGTGGTGTTATCTTTGGAATCCTTGAGCACAATATTGAGTGAGGCAAGTTTGCTGCGAATTTCATCGGCAAGGGCCCAATCCCGGGCAATTCTAGCCTCCTGCCTCTCCTTAATTAAGCTTTCTATTTCTCCTATGTCCAAGGCCCTTTTGCGTGACTCCATCTCTTTGTCGGCGAGAAAGAAATGATCAGGATCATCCTGAAAAACACCCAGAACTGCCCCGAAGTGTTCGAAGGCTTTCTGGGCTTCCTGCAAAACGACAGACTTACCCGATGCAATTAATTTTTTTTCCGCAGCAATAAAATTATTAATAAGCCGAACCACTTCAAAAACATGCCCCAAGCCCTGTGCCGTGTTGAAATCATCATCCAGTGCCGCATCAAATTTTTCCGAAAAATCATTTAATCTTTTAATGTAATCTTCCTGTTTTTTGGCGGACGCATCATTGGCCGGAAACTTTGCGCTGTTGACTGACATTCCCACAATTTCCTTAATCTGTTGCATTGTAGTATAGCACCTGATCAGCCCGGATCTGGCTTCGTTGAGCGAGTCCGTGGAATAATCAACCGGGCTGCGGTAATGGCTCTGCAACATAAAAAGGCGCAAAACTTCCGGGTGATAATTTTTCAAAATATCCCGGATGGGAAAGATATTACCCAGCGATTTGGACATCTTTTCTGAATTTACTTTAACGAAGCCGTTATGCATCCAGTAGTTGGCCAGGGGCTTGCCGGATGCAGCCTGGGATTGGGCAATTTCATTTTCATGATGCGGGAATATAAGATCCTCTCCGCCGCCATGAATATCAAAAGTATCTCCCAGATAACGCCGGCTCATTGCCGAGCATTCGATATGCCAACCCGGCCGTCCTTTGCCCCAGGGAGACTCCCAAAAAGGTTCGCCATCTTTGCTGGCTTTCCACAAGGCAAAATCCATCGGGTTTTTTTTCCTGTCATTTATGTCCACACGCGCACCGGCCTGCATATCATCCAGAATACGCCCGGAAAGTCCGCCGTATTGCTGAAAACTATTTACGGCAAAGTACACATCCCCATCAATGGCATACGCAAATCCTTTTTCCATCAAGACATTAATAAAGTGAATCATCTCGTCCATATGATCTGTAGCCCGGGGCGTTATCGTGGGAGTATCTACACCCAGCGCTGCCATATCTTCATTATGCAGCTCGATGAAACGTTCGGCTATTTCAGAAAAAGTGACTCCTTCTTTCTGAGCACGGACAATAATCTTGTCATCGATATCGGTAAAATTCTTAACATAAGTGACTTCATAGCCGCGTGAACGCAGGTGTCTTACCACTACGTCAAATACGACGGCGGCACGGGCATGTCCTATATGACAAACGTCGTAAGCAGTAATACCGCAGACGTATATACCAACCTTTCCAGCTTGCACCGGTATGAAAACTTCTTTTTTTCTTGTTGCTGTGTGAAAAACTTTGATCGACATATTTATACCATTATGAGTTCTTTATGGGTAAAGCGGGGCCATTGTCAATCCCGCATCTTCTCTGAAGCCGCAAATTATATTCATATTCTGTACGGCCTGCCCTGCAGCACCCTTAACCAGATTGTCAATTGCCGAGACGATAATTACCCTCTTTGTCCGCAGATCAATAGTCAGACCGATATCACAGTAATTAGATCCGCAAACAGAAGAAATATTCGGAAATAATCCGGAAGGACAGATTCGCACAAATTTTTCCCGTGCATAAAAAGATGAATAAAGAGAATGTAATTCCGGCAAAGTGACATCTTGCTTCAAATTTGCATAAATTGTACTCAAGATTCCCCTCTTGACCGGCAGTAAATGCGGCGTAAAAGAAATTGCAAATTCTTCACCGGCCAAAAAGTTCAATTCCTGCTCGATTTCCGGAGTATGCCGATGATTCCCGACTTTATAAGCTTTAAAACCACCATCAACTTCACAAAATAGCGAACCGGTTTGCGGTTCTCTGCCTGCACCGCTGACACCGGACGCGGAATCAGCAATGATTGTATTTACATCCAACAGCCGGTTTTTTAAGGCCGGTGCCAATCCTAAAATGATGCTTGTCGGATAGCAACCCGGATTAGCAACAAGCGAAGTACCCTTAATCAGCTCACGGTTGAGTTCGGGAATGCCATAAACAGCATCTTTTAAAATACCCGCACTGGAATGTGTTGCATACCATTTTTCGTAGGCGCCGATATTCCGCAAACGATAATCAGCGGAAAGATCAATTACCTTCTTGCCGGCTTGTATAAAAACCGGAGCGATCTTCATAGAAATCCCATGGGGAAGAGCCAGAAAAACAACATCGCAAATTTTAGCGATATCCGCCGGTTCGGCATTTTGATAGATTAATGATGTCAGGCCGCTAAGATACGGGAATACATCTGTTACCCGTTGAGAGTCAAATCGCCGGGACGTCACAGCAACCAGATCAACTCCCGGATGACCTGATAAAATCCGTGTAAGTTCCTGACCGGTGTAACCACTGGCTCCGAATACAGCTGTTTTTATCATAAAAACTCCAAAAAAAAGGGAGGCTGGAAGCCCCCCTGTTAAATTTAACGCTTGGAGAATTGGAATCTTTTTCTCGCACCAGGCTGTCCATACTTCTTTCTTTCTTTTATGCGGGCATCTCTGGTCAGGAAACCTGCTTTTTTCAAGATAGGACGCAGTTGGACATCATATTCCAAGAGGGCTTTAGAAATTCCATGCTTGACTGCTCCAGCCTGACCGGCAACTCCACCTCCACTGACATTAACATATAAATCAAACTGGCCATTTTTTCCGGTAATCTCGAAAGGCTGCCTGATGATCATTTTTAAGCTGGGGCGCGTAAAATATTCCTCATAGCTTCTTTTATTGACTACTATATTGCCACTGCCCGATTTCATATAGACACGAGCTATGGCGCTTTTTCTTTTACCAGTTGCATAATAACGTTCTTGAGTCTGTGTCATACCTTCTCCAAAAATTGTAAGTATCAACTAAATCTTGTATTAAACGGGAAAATCAAACTGTAAGAATATGCGGACACTGCGCTTCATGCGGATGGGCATTACCGGTATAAACTTTCAGTTTCCTCGACATTTTCCTGCCCAGATTGGTCTTGGGCAGCATTCCCGCAACTGCAATACGAATTAAATTCTCCGGCTTCTCGGCCAGCATTTTCCCTGCTTTTGTTTCTCTTAATCCACCGGGATAACCAGAATAGTTATAATAAATTTTATCTGTCAGTTTTTTACCGGTTAAAACAATTTTATCGGCATTAACGACAATAATAAAATCACCGGTATCGACATGCGGAGTGTACGTCGCCTTATGCTTTCCTCTCAAACGGTGTGCTATCTCCGCAGCTAATCTCCCTAATACTTTGCCGGATGCGTCCACAACATACCATTCACTGCCCGGTGCTTCAGTTTTTGCCATATAAGTCTTCATAAATTACAACCACCAAGTGATAAAAAATTTAAAGGCGCAAGCTATTTAACTTTGCTTTGTTTGTCAAGCAAAATATTTGCCCGCAAAAAGAATATCTTGCTTTTACCGGTTGAACTTACTGCCCTATACCCACATTTATCTTAAATGAGCAAGCTGGTAATGCACATATAAAAAATAAATATTAGGCTGATGATAAAGAGAAATCGAAAAACGGCAATATATTTAATTATTTTGTGATTTTACCATAAAACATGCCGCCGACCGATTTGAGCAATAACCAATGATGCGCCCAGCCGGGAAATGTGGTAAGTCGCAATACGATTAAAAATAGCATCCGTGCCCTGATTAGATTATTAGCTATGCAGGGCCTGGAATGCAGAGAAATGAGTAAAACATAATGGGATTAATATGGATTAATAATGTTTCGGTAAGCTTCGGCGGACCGCTCCTACTTGCCGGCGCCACGCTCCAAATTGAGGCCGGCGAAAGAATAGGGCTTCTGGGCCGCAATGGTTCCGGCAAATCCACCCTGATGAAAATGCTCACAGGCAATATAGTTCCGGACGCAGGCCAGATCATTAAAGGCGATGAAGCCCGCGTAGGCCTGCTTCCCCAGGATGTCCCGGACGACCTGGCGGGAACAGTTTATGACGTAGTAGCCACAGGTAGCCGGGAGCATTTGGATCTATTAAGAGGTTATCACGACCTCACCCTGCAAATTGCCCAAAATGGTGCCCCTGGGCTGCTTAACAAACTCGAATATGCCCAGCACCAGTTGGAGTCATCCGGCGCCTGGAATTACCACCTGCAAGTCGAAAGGATCATCAGCCGGACCGGACTTAATGAAAATGCCGAATTTCGAACCTTATCCGCCGGGATGAAACGCCGGGTTTTTATGGCCCGGGCGCTCGCCCACGAACCAGACCTTCTTCTGCTCGATGAACCTACCAACCATCTGGATATCAATGCCATCCTCTGGCTGGAGGATTTTCTGCTGAATTATGACAAGGCAATCATTTTTGTAACCCATGACCGCGCGTTTCTTCAAAGATTGGCCCTGCGCATTGTGGAAATTGACCGGGGCAAATTGATATCCTTTGCCTGCAATTACCGCACCTATCTCGAACGCAGACGGGCAATGCTGGAAGCGGAAGAAAAACAATGGCAGGAATTTGATAAAAAACTGGCCAGAGAGGAAGTCTGGGTCCGGCAGGGCGTTAAGGCGCGACGGACCAGGAACGAAGGCAGAGTTCGCGCTCTCACGCAGATGCGCGAGGAGCGTGCCCGCAGACAGACGCAGACGGGCTTGGCGCGCCTGGCAATTCAGGAGGCCGAAAGAGGCGGCAAGATCGTAGTGGAGACGGAAAATATCAGCTTCGCTTACGAAAATAAAAAAATCATAAAAGAATTCTCCACAGTTATCATCCGC
The DNA here is from genome assembly GCA_964469905.1 of uncultured Smithella sp. Lineage (GTDB taxonomy): Bacteria > Desulfobacterota > Syntrophia > Syntrophales > Smithellaceae > MVRV01. The sequence goes on along the minus strand of CAYXZW010000003.1, from coordinate 53,223 downwards.
GGCGATAAGGTGGGCATCATCGGACCCAATGGCTCCGGCAAAACCACGCTCCTTAAAATTCTACTGGGTGAGCTGACGCCACAACAGGGTCGTATCCGCCAGGGCACGGGAATACAAATTGCCTATTTTGATCAACTGCGGGGTCAACTCGATGAAAACAAGACACTCAAGGATAATATAGCCTCCGGCAACGACACAGTCTTCATCGATGGATTTCCCCGGCATATAGTTGGTTATCTTCAGGACTTTCTCTTCGAGCCGACGCAAATCATGGCAAAAGTCAAATCCCTTTCAGGGGGAGAACGCAACCGGTTGCTGCTGGCCAAACTTTTCAGCATCCCTTCTAATGTTCTGGTACTGGACGAACCGACCAACGACTTGGATGCCGAAACACTGGAGTTGCTCGAAGAACGGCTTCTGGAATATAAAGGCACCATTATGATGGTCAGCCATGATCGCGCATTTCTTAACAATGTTGTTACTTCCACCATTGTCCTGGAGGGTGAGGGACAAGTGCGGGAGTATGTCGGCGGTTATGATGACTGGCTCAGACAACGTATTGTACAAGAGCAGCCTGACGTGGCAATTTTGCAACAAGAAAAGACTAAAAAAGAAAAGACGCCACCTCAGAAACGTAAACTCTCTTTTAAAGAAACGCGGGAGCTCCAGGATTTGCCGCAGAAAATCGAATCATTGGAAGAGGAAAAGCAACAGTTGGCAGCCGCTTTAAACTCACCGGAGTTTTATGCCAGTAAGGATGCCGGTAAAATAAGAACAGCCAGCGAAAGGCTGGCTTGTCTGGATAGCGAGTTGGAAGAAATCTATCGTCGCTGGAATGAATTAGAAGACCTGGCGTCACAACTTGGCAGGAAGGATGAGATAACACTGGCGGCAAAGTTGGAATAACTCACCATCAAAAAAGGGGCTTATTCAGCCCCTTTTTTGATGATTTGACTGCGCAATTACTTTATTTCCTGCAACTTCGTGCGTGCCATGCGTGCCTGATTTGTATTCGGATAAGCCTTGATTACCTGCTGCAAAAGCAACTTGGCGCTGGTCTTATCATTTAGTTTCAGAAATGATAGTCCCTGCTTAAGCAAAGCATAAGGGACTTTATTGCCGCCGGGGAAATTCTTCGTTACCTTTTCGTACTCCAGAATTGCTTTCTCGTAATTCTTTTCAAAAAAGTAACATTCGCCAATCCAGAACTGAGCATTATCAGAATATTCAGAATCAGGATACAGGGCCAAAAAGTTTTGGAACTCTGTCCGGGCTTTATCGTAATTACCTTCTTTAAAAAGTTGATAGGACATGGAATACATATGTTCCTTGTCCTGTTTTCTTGAAGGATCTTTAGCGGCGGAACTACTCCCTGATTTTCCCCTGTCTACCGACTCGTTTAAACTGTCCTTTTTGCCAATCTCCAGGAAGTTTTCAATGAAATTGATTTTGAGGAGGATGTTTTCAAACTTGTCTTTATACTCCTCTTCCTTTTTCATGCTGCGGGTCATGTCTTTTTTCAAAGCTTCCACCTGACCACGCAGCTGCTGAAAATTATCCCGCAACTCTGTTATATCCGCTCCGGTATTAGCAGTGCCTTTTCTGGTCTGCGCCACAGCTTCAGAGTTTTTGTCCAGTTCTTTTTTCAAGGCGGCCATCGATGCATCAATAGCCGAAAGCTTGTCCTCCATACCCCGATTCAATTCCGAACGTACGGCATTTAAATCGGCAGTTGTGGCACACCCGGTTAAAGACAGTAATACAATCAGCAAAATGAGATGAAAACAATTTCTCAATTTTCTACCCTCAGCGCTAAGTTATTTAGCCTTTACAGCAAAGTGAGCCCGACGATTCTTCGCCCACGCCTGCTCGTCTCGTCCCTGATCAACGGGACGTTCTTTGCCGTAGCTGATTGTCTTTATTGCCGATCCTTTTACACCCAGATTTACCAGATATTTCTTTGCTTCCTGAGCACGTCTTTGCCCCAGAGCCATGTTGTATTCGGCAGTGCCTCTCTCATCGCAGTGGCCTTCAACAATAATGGCAGCAGCACTGTTTTTCAGGAAATAATCGGCATTCGCCTTGAGAACTTCGCGGGCATCAGGGCGGATGTTAGATTTATCAAAATCAAAATAAATATCTTTAACTGAAGCTTCGGCAGTTGCTGCCGCTTGAACTCTGGCTGACTGCTCTTTTTCGGCCTGCTCTCTAGCCAGCCGATCTTTTTCGGCCTGTTCTCTGGCCAGGCGATCAGCTTCTGCTTTTGCTGCCGCGTCTTTTGCCGCCTGATCAGATGAAACCTGCTGATCCTGAGCAGCACCTTCTTTTACTATTGCCTTCTTTTCCGCACAACCGGCAAAGATGCCCAAACTAAATACAAGTACGATTAATAATCCTACCAAAGTTAAGTTCTTTTTCATTACAAAAATCTCCTTTCTATACGAAAATTAAGGTTATTTAAAAATGATAATTCTCATCAGCAAAACTCAATATCAATGAAAATCATTGAGAAATTCATGGAGAACTCGAAGGCGATCCCCGGCAACCGCATTGTTTTTCAATATTCCTGTCAAATTCAGGTCTTATCATGATTATTTTCTATATACGGCAAACAATAAAAAATAACAACCGGAAATTTAACTATTTCCACCGCGGCGACCACATTGGCATTACCACACTGCCGCTATTCTCTCTAAGAACTCTTCCATTGAGCCCATTGGCATTCATAATACAAATTTTGCTCCTGGAATTTGTTTTGGAACTATAAGCAATCTGACGGCCGGAAGGAGACCAGGAGGGAGATTCGTTGTCCGCAGCGTCAAAAGTAAGTTGCAGCAGATTGTTGCCCTCCTCATCGATAGTAAAAATTTGAAATTTTTTATTAATAAGCCCTTCATATGCAATGCGTCCGCCGCGCGGCGACCAGGACGGTGAGGTGTTGTAGTTGCCTTCGAAAGTGATTCTTTTTACATTGTTCCCTTCGGCATCCATTGTATAGACTTGCGGTGTTCCACCGCGGTTGGAAACAAAGGCAATTTTTTTACCATCCGGCGACCACACCGGAGAAACATCAATTGCATAGTTATTAGTCAGGCGACTCAACCTCAGGTTTTCCAATTCAAGGACGTATAATTCCTCGTTACCGTCTTTGCTTAATGTCAATAATATCTTCTGCCCATCGGGTGACCAGTATCCGCACAGATTGATTCCTTCAAAGGAAGCAACTTTCCTTTCCGAACCATTCTTCAGGTCGCGAATATAGACCTCAGGGTCACCTCCTTTAAATGATGTAAAAGCCAGAAAACGGCCATCCGGCGACCAGCGCGGCGAAACGATGATAGCGTTATGGTTGGTTAGAGCTTTCATATCCGAGCCATCGTAATTTACAGCGTAAATATCAGCCTTATTTCCCTTTTTGGCAACAAAAGCGATTTTAGTATTAAAATCACCTTCATCTCCGGTGAGTGTAAACAATATATCGGATGCGATATTTTTTGCCAGATTTTTAAGATCGTTACCGGCTATGATATATTTCTTATTAAAAAGAAGATCTCCCTTGATGACATCGAATAGACGACATTCGGCAATTGTTTCTTTTTCGTTTTGTGCAACTGCAACATTTCCTTTAACCAGATAATCGGCACCGATCATTGTCCAGTTGGCAAAAGCAATGGTGGCAGCCGGGGAATCAACAATTTTATCATCTAAAAAACTTTTCTTATTCAGCGGATTGAAAAATCCCGTCATGATTAGATATCTTTTCACTTCATCAGCAAGTGTAACTCCTGAATCTTTGAATTTCACTGTGGTGTTGGGATCGGTAACATCAAAATCACAAATGGCTATCGGGAAAAGCTGAAAGTTGGGAGAATCGACATCAATGTACACCTTGGCTGCAAAAGCATTGTTTACAAACAAAGGTACAAAGATCAATACAGCAACCAGCATTGATAAAAAAGACTTTCTCATGAGGGAATGTTTACCTTTCCGTATAATCAGCGCAATTGTGATGGATGGAAACGAATGCCAATTTCCATCATGTTATCGGAGAACCCTCCCGGCAGGGGCGGAAACGGTGCCGATTTTTTAACTGCTTTCATGGCGGACTCATCGTAAAAAACATTGCCGGAACGTTTCTCAAACCCGGCGTAGGCAAGCGTTCCGTCGCGCATGATTCTTATTTCAATAATTGTTTCGATTTTGCCGCGTGGTTTCAATTCCGGCGGTATAGACCAATTATTATGGACTTTTGATGACACAAGATTAGCGTAATCGTTTGTCTTTGCCGCCTTCTCTCCCGACGTCATTCCGGCCGGTCGATTTCCCAGATTGGTCCGGACGGACGATGGTGCGGGCTCCGGTGCTGCCGATTCTTTCTTTTTAATTGCACTTATTGCCTTTTCAATATTCAGACGGTTTGTATCTTCTTTTTTAACCGGCGTACCGGCCAAACGGCCAATCTCCTTTTTATAAATAACAGAGTTTGACTCACCGCTCGCTTTTTCAATCTCTTTCAAAAGTGATGATTGCTGATTCCCAGACAAAACGATATCGGAACTCACCAGCGAAACGGAATACACGGGCCCGAAAGTCAAATGCCGGGATGAAGAAGGAAGTGACACAAGGACAATCGTTATTACTATGAAATGGGCAATCAGGGAGAGGAGGATCATGTTGTACAAGCTTGGATATTTGCCACTGTATCCATTGTCATACGACGGGAACGTCATTTCTTGTCCTCAGGCGGCTCTGTAATCATTCCGAGTTTATCAACGCCTGCCTTTCGCACTTCCGACATGACTTCGACAATAAACCCATAAGGTACATTTTTATCGGCCCGCAGGAATACTTCCCGGTCGATCCTGCTTACGAATATTGCTTCCAGTTTGGAATTGAGCTCATTAAGCGGTATCCTTACCTTATTTAAATAAATTCCCTTAGTTTCATTAACTGTCAAGACCAGCTTCTCCTCAGTGACATCGACACTTTTAGATTTAACTCGGGGAAGGTTCACATCAATGCCCATGGAAAGCATCGGGGCAGTAACCATGAAGATGATCAGAAGCACCAGCATAACATCAACCAGCGGTGTGACGTTGATTTCCGAAAGGGCCTTTTCCTGATTGTTTCTTCTGCGTAAAGAGCGCATATTTATAATTCCCGTAGAATCAAGTCGTGGTTATTTTCTTACCAGATACCGTTCGACAATGTTTAAAAATTCAGCGGAAAAATTGTCCATTTCCTGAACCATTGTTTTGGCACGATTAAGAAAGTAATTGTAGAAAATGACGGCCGGTATGGCCGCAGCAAGCCCTGCGGCAGTTGCAATCAGAGCTTCGGAAATGCCCGGCGCAACAACAGCAAGCGTTGCCGATCCGCGGGCACCAATACCTTTGAAAGTGTCCATAATTCCCCATACCGTACCAAACAGGCCGATAAAAGGACTAGCCGAACCGGTCGTTGCTAAAAAGCCCAGAGCACTCTCGAGCTTGGTCATTTCAGAATTGCAGGCCTTATTCAAGGATCTCTCTATATTATCCAGGGAGGAAAGGCTGATTTCATTGCTGCCGGGATTTACATCCTTAAAAGGTTTATTTGTCTTTGTTAATTCCGAATAACCCACGCGAAAAACTTCCGCGGTTGTCGAATAGTTGTACTTTTTAGCTGCCGGCAGAACATCGGAAAGCTTGGTGCTTTTAAGATAATCATCATAAAACAACTCATTTTCTTTCTTAATATTCCGGTAATATTTATATTTCAGAAAAATGATTGCCCAGGAAACTACAGAAAAGATAAGGAGTAAAAGTAAAACAAACTTAACCATGAACCCCGCATCAAGAATCATGCCGATGAGGCTGCCATGAAAATTTCCACCTATATCCAAAGAGCCAATATCTTTCACCTTTTCATCTCCAAAAACGGAATTAAAACTTGGAGCGTAACCTAAAGTAAAAACATGATGTTGTCAATAAATCTTTTTTATTACGGGAGCGTCAGGGAAGAATGGGGATACAATCAAGAAAGAATAGCACAATAACATAATAATTAACTGTCGCGGATCAGAAAAAGCTAGAATAAATATTAGCCAATGTCAGCGGCTGAAGCAATAAAATATATTCCATTTCCATAATTGAATTACATATAAAAACATGATACACCTTGGCCCAATTAATGAACTTGCCTGCTCCATAACTTAAGTGTGGCGTTAAGAGCAACAAACCGCAAGCCTCTCATTTCCCGGCAACTTAAAAAACCGACACTGCAAGGAGGGACTCATGCAACTCAAAACACATATTATCAATCATATGGTGAAGGGCGACGACCTCAACCATCACGGAACTTTGTTTGCGGGAAAGACGGCAATGTGGTTCGTAGAAGCCGGTTTTATCGCTGCCGCAAGCCTCACCAAGCCGCAAAATATCGTCTGTCTAAATATCCACGGGATGCTCTTTATGAAGCCTATACCCAATGGATCCATTATCCGCTTTGAAAGCAAGATCGTCCTCACGGGAAGAACTCGCCTGGTATCATATGTGAAGGTTGTGGACAACGGCAACGAAGACTTGCTTCTCGACGGCTTCATCACCTTCATCCATGTTGACAAGGATGCCCGAGGCATTCCCCACGGTGTTGTCATTAAAGCTAGTTCCCCCGAAGACATTGCTCTCCATGAAAAAGCAAAGCTATTACATATTACCAGAAAATCTTGATATCAGGAAACTGGGCTTTTAAATCAGCGCTTCATTAATAGTTTTTCTTTTAATGAACGTTTTGGTCATCCGTCTCCAGCAACTTAACGACTCCGAATTTTTTCTCGTACTCCTGCAAGCTGAGCTTCATGGTTTCGATCGTCCGCTTCAGATTGGCCGGACTCAATATTATTCTCGCCACCAGATGGGGACCATTGGGTGAATTCAAAAGCCAGTCCAGCATAAATTCATCCGGGCTGTGTGATGCCAAAATCATATTACTGTACCTGCCCCTGGATATTTCATCGGCAGTGTTGATTTTTATTGGTTGGGGTTGCTGCACATCGGGGTTGTCGGCCATATTGCCCTCCTTAAGGGAATTAATTTTATACCATTTCGTTTTCCCATGCCCGTATACACACTCACCGGAAAAACGCACAGACATTAAATATTCTTTTGCGGCTATGCTGTCTTATTCAATTGACATCAGCGATTGCCAGCGTTCCCATTCTGTGGCGCAGGGAAGGCCCTTTTTTTCCATAAGATTAACCATGGATTCTTCATTAAAACGCAGATACGGGTTGATCCGGCGCTCATCGGCCATTGTCGAAAATACATTGTCGGGATCAAGGAAACTACTGAATCTTTCGATCTCCTTATTGCCCGGTTCCAGGTAACGGGCAAAGGCCAGAGAATCGCGGACATAATCGTGACCGGCATAAACTACCGTCTCATCAGGCAGAGCCATCAGCCGTTTGATGGAAAGATAAAAACTTTTCAGATCACCGGTAAAACAATTACCGATGGTGCCGTTGAAAAGAGTATCGCCGGAGATAAGAGCATTACCTGCATGAAAGCAGACAGAATCAGCACTATGTCCGGGAGTACGGTAAACAGAGATTTTTCCCCCGTCGAGAGGAATTTCTTTATTATCCGTAAGCCCGGCAAAATCCAGAAACCGTGCTTTTGTCGACCCCAGTAATCTATCATTGCCGCCTGTATGGTCAAAATGTCCGTGTGTATTGCTTACAATCGTAAGAGAAATAGAGTTGCTTTCCAGAAAAGCAAGTATTTCCTGCCAGGCGCCGCCGTCGATAGCCAAAGCTTGTTTTTTTCCATAGATTAAGTAAGCGAAATTATCCGCTCCGTAACGGAATTGTTCAACACTCAACATGATAATACGTTCTCCTTAGATTGATATTCTGCATTATAGCATTTTGCCCGCAAACAACATTGTTTTTCATCAAAATTAATGCTAATTAATTGAGTAATTATTATTTCAGTCAATTCATTGTGATAATTGGAAATAGCAGACTTAGCAGCAAAAAAGCAAATAAAAGTTAAGGAGGCTGGCCCTATCCTATGAATATTTACGAAGGAAATATTGTTAGCTGTGACAGCAAGAATTCCTTGTTCCGGTATCTAATCGAAGATAACGGAATCATCAGCTTTGTAGGTAACACCCTGCCCCTCGAATACCATTCTCTTCCCAGGGTCCTTCTCGGTGAAAGGGCGCTGCTGCCCGCTTTTGCCGACACTCACCTGCATTATTCATCCTACGCCTTTTTTGCTTCCAGTCTCGATGTGAGGCGGGCCACTTCCATAGCTGAAATAATAGAGTTGATTGATCAGTACATTATTGCCAACCGTCCCAAAACCGTTCTCGGCTTCGGCGTTTCCGCCCATAATGTAAAGGAAAAAAGGCTCATCGAAAAGATGGACCTTAACCGTGCTTTTGGCAAAATACCGGTCATGCTAATCAAGTACGACGGCCATGCTTCGGTGAACAATTCCTGCATGCTGGAAATGCTTCCGACTAAAATCAACTCTCTGAGGGGATTTAATTCCGGCACCGGCCAGCTCAATCAGGAGGCATATTTTGCGGCAACCGATTTTATCACGCAAAAAGTATCGCCCGTGGCGTTACTGAAAAACTCACTGCGCGGCTTTGATCTGCTTGCCGCAAAAGGCATCGGGATGATCCATACTGCTGAAGGCGTCGGCTTTCCCGGAGATCTCGATGTCGATTTGATCCGTTTTATTGCCCGGGGATTATCCAATCCTTTTGCTGTGCGCGTGTTTTTCCAGACAATGGACATCGGTAAGGTTCAAAAGCGCAAGCTGCCGCGTATCGGCGGATGTTTTGCCACTGCACTCGACGGCTGCTTCGGTTCAATTGATGCCGCGCTTAACGAACCTTATTCCAGTGATCCCACCAACAAAGGAATCCTTTTTTATAACCAAGAAGATGTTAATGCTTTTGTAAAAAAAGCCAACCGGGCCAATCTGCAGATTGAAGTGCATGCAATCGGTGACGCCGCTTTCGATCAAGCTGTCGATGCACTGGAGCTGGCCTTGAAAGAACACCCCCGGGAAGACCACCGACATACGATAATCCATGCCTGCCTGCCGACCGATGCCGGCCTGGATAAAGTAGCGAGGCTCGGCATCGGTATTGCCGCTCAACCGGCGTTTATTCATTGGACACTCGAACCCATGGAGTATCTGGAAAAGATTTTAGGCAGCAGGGCCTATAAACTTAATCCCTTAAAAAAAATGGTAAAAATGGGAATAACCGTCAGCGGAGGTTCTGACGCTCCCTGCACGCTGCCCGATCCCATTGACGGCATTTATTGCGCCTGCAACAACACAGTTCCGGAAGAATCTCTTTCCATTGCCGAAGCTCTCAAGCTTTTCACCATTAACGCCGCCTGGATGAGTTTCGACGAAAAACAGCGGGGAACACTTGAAACAAACAAGATTGCCGACATGGTCGTACTGAGCAGAAATCCGCTGGAGATGAAACCGGAAGACTTGCGGGAACTCAAGGTGGAATCATTACTCTTGCATGGCAGGGAATACAGACCGGGTCAGGGTGTTTTCAGCATGCTGTCCCGGGGCTTGTTGAATAAATAATTACCGCTATATCTGTGAATTAGTTATCAGCTGCATATAAAATTTTATCAACTGCGTATAGTTGTCCAGAGCAATACGTTCATTAATGCCGTGCAATCTGCTCATATCATTGGCCTGCAAAACCATGGGGGCAAATTTATAAACATCTTTGGTCAATTCGGCAAAATGACGTGAATCGGAAGCAACAATAGCAAGTGATGGAGCCACAATTACAGCGGGGAAAATCTGCCGGATTGATTTTTGAATTGCCCGGAAATTTTTATTATCAATACCGGCTACCGGAGATGGACCCTGAATTTCTTTGTCAATGGGCTTTATTTCTATGCGTTGATCATTTACGGTTTTACGAACATGCTCCAAAACACTCTCCGGTGTATCACCGGGTAAAATCCGGAAATTAACCACTGCCCTGGCAACATTGGGCATTACATTATCCCTTGTGCTGCCTTCCAGCATTGTCGGCGCCGTCGTTGTCCGAATCATGGCGTTGGTAGTGTTTGCTTTTTGCAGTTGGCTTTTCAATAAGCCTTCCGTCAACCAAAGATTAGCCATAATCATTTTGTTGGGAAAAGACATCTCCCGGCCGACATAATCAAATAGATATTTTGCCGGTCCGTCCAGCCTCGCCGGCAAGGGATTATTTTCCAGTTTCGCTACCGCCTTACAGAGAATCCCCACTGTTGTTTCCCGCGGCGGCATTGAGGAGTGACCACCCACGCCTTTTGCCCGCAACTCAACACTCATAAAACCTTTTTCGGCAATTCCGACCAGACCGACACGGGCGGCAACACCGGGCATTATGCCATCGGTAATAACCATTCCCTCATCAATAACGTAATCCAAAGCAACTCCACGCGATTTTAAGAGCCCGGCAATCTTCACCGCTCCCTGACTTCCACCCACTTCTTCATCATGTCCCGAGACGATATAAATCGTCTGTTGCGGTTGAAATCCCTTGGCCAGCAATCCCTCTACGGCCTCCATTATCCCCAGAAGGTTCGCTTTGTTATCCAGCGTTCCGCGCCCCCATATATATCCTTCGGCGATTCGCCCCTCAAAAGGTTTGTATTTCCATTCGCTTATTGTTTTTTCTTCGACCGGCACAACATCCATATGCGCCATCAGGACGATGGGCTTCAGTTTTAAATCCCGGCCGGGCCAGGTATAAAGAAGACTGAAGTTATTAATGACTTCCTTTTTCAAAGCTTTATGCAGCCGCGGAAATGACTTATCTAAATAATGATGGAATCTCCGGAATTCAGTTCCATCAAAATCCGCCTTGTTTTCGTAAGAAATGGTGGGAATTCTAACGGCGCCGGAAAGACGATGAGAAGAGCTTTGCGCATCGACAGCAAAACCACCGGCAGGTTCGGCCTTTATCTGCCTGGATGAAAACATGGCTGTTTTTACCAACACTATGGTCAAAACTATTAATACAAATGCCAGGATACCTGTGAACAATCTGATAGTGGTCTTGCCCATCATATTTCTCCTTTTATCGCCATTGGTCGACTCCACAGCAATGAGCAATTCAATAAACGTTGCCGGAAATGTACATTATTTCAGCTAATATATAAACATTTTTATGGAAATAATTATTATTAAATGTATAAATACAAAGTAATTTCAGTAAAAAAATTCGGGGAATTGGGAATGTCATCCGATAAGGAAACAAAGAATTCTCAGCAAGAAAGCATCCATGACCTGATAAAAAGATATGAATCCCTGATCCACAATTCCCGGGATGTGATTATCTTTGTCCGCCACAGCGATGGTAAAATATTGGAAGCCAACCCTGCTGCCGTAGATGCTTATCAATACTCTCATAAGGAATTACTCACTAAAACAATTCTTGATCTGCGGGCACCGGAAACACACGATCAACTCCTGCCCCAGATGGATACAGCCGCCACTTCCGGCCTTTTACTGGAAACGGTCCATATCAAAAAAAGTGGCGAACGTTTTCCTGTGGAAGTCAATTCTCAGGGCGCCATTATCGGCAACGAACATGTACTTTTAAGCATTGTCCGGGATATTTCCAAGCGAAAAATAGCCGAGGAAATGCTGCAGGAAAGCGAGAGCAATTTGCGAGCTCTCCTTAACGCAGTTAATGAATCTTTCTATCTCATGAATAAAGACGGCATCATTCTTGCCGCCAATGAAACAATGGCCCATAGATATGGGCTCACCCTCGGCATGTTAGTAGGAAGTTGCATCTATGATCTGCTCGAACCAGCTATTGCCCGCAAAAGGAAGGCTCAGGCTGATCTGGTTATCAAGAACGGCAAACCGGTGCGTTTTGAAGATGTACGATTCAAACGAACTATTGATCAGACACTCTACCCTGTTTTCGACAGTAATGGCCAGGTTGTGCGCATCGCTGTTTTCGGCATTGATCTGACTGAACACCGGAAAATGGAACATGACCTGGAAACTATGGCCTTCACCGATCAACTCACCGGACTTTATAACAGGAGGGGATTTATTAATCTTGCCGAACGCCAGCTTAAATTTTCAAAACGTTCGAAACAAAAAATGCTGCTTTTCTTTGCCGATGTGGACAAAATGAAATGGGTTAACGACAACCTTGGCCACGAAGAAGGCGACAAAGCATTGATCAATGCGGCCAGAGTGCTCGTTAAATCTTTTCGTGAATCTGATATTGTTTCGCGTATTGGCGGTGACGAATTTGCCATTCTGGCTATTGACGCTCACGACAAATCAGCAGAAGGCCAGTTGGAGCGTCTGCACAAACTAATTAACAAAACAAATTCCCGCAGAGGCCGAAAGTACGACCTTTCCATCAGTATCGGTCATTCCGTATTCGATCCCCACCATCCGGTATCGCTAGATGAGTTGATGTCCCGAGCCGACCTGCATATGTATGAGGAAAAGAAAAAAAAGAAAATCAGCAGACAGTAAAAAAGTCTTCAGCATTCTCTATATCAGGTATGCAGCATGGCGAAAACGACTTCACCGGGGCAGTTTCATTTTTTTAAAGAAAATATTGATTCTGGCCGCATTTTTCTGTAGAAGAAAACAATTATATGTGCTAGTTTACTCCGAAAGCATTAATTGTTAATGCTCTTGGCGGAAAATAATTAATCTGAAAAAAGGAGGGAATAATGAACAAAGCGGACATCATCAATGAAATGGCAAAGGCTACATGTTCCAAAGCGGAAGCGGCAAAAGCACTGGATGCATTTTTGGATGCAGTAAAGAAAGACCTGAAAAAGGGCAACAAGGTAACCTTGATCGGTTTCGGAACTTTTTCAGTAGCTAAAAGAGCTGCCAGAAAAGGGAGAAATCCCCAGACCGGTGCGGCTATCAAAATCGCCGCCAAGAAAGTTCCCAAGTTTACAGCCGGCAAAGCGCTGAAGGCAGCAGTTGCAAAGTAGCATTTGATTATGTCGGCAGCTTTTACCGACATTCACTTTTGTTGAGCTGCAACTGAAAAGTTCTTATTAGTTCCGGTTCATGTATTTCTGGCTAGAGTTGGTAACATTGCCAAATAAGAAAAAAGCCGCTCCTGATCTCAGGAGTGGCTTTTTTTCATTTCCGGCTACCTGCCCAAACCTTTCACCTGATCAAGAGATCATCATGGTCAACATGGTTACGGTGCAGCTGTTTTCAGCACGTTGGGCATATCCTTGGCCCCGGTATAGAAAACAATCAATTTCACCGGAGCGCTACCCATATTGATACCATTATGCCTGGTATTCATAACTTCAATGATCACGTCGCCTTCATTAAACTGGCGGGATATGTTTCCTTCAATATTTACTGTCAATGAACCGGACAAAACATACGCATAAACCGGAACGGAATGCATATGCCAGCCGGTTTCTGCTCCGGGAGCAATATCAACTGTCATTGCCGTTATCTCCGGCTGATCGGTCTTTAAATAAGCAACCGGCGCACCATTACCCGTTGTTGCTGCTTTCAGGATAACTTTTGCCTGCACCCCACCGGCATATTCTCCGGCACTGCCAAAAGACGGAGCCAACAACATAAAAATAATCAAAACCGCTTTATAATATCGCATTAAACCTCCTGCTATTCTTGAATGTCATTGAGCTAAACAAACAGATTGCCTTGGGCAACCGTAATAGATTTTCCCCCGATCAAGACTTCGATTCCGTCATCTTTTTGGGCCGCTCTTAAATACAGAAGGGAGGGGCGTTGAATTTCATAGCCCTGCTCGGAACGGATATCAATTTCTTTTTTCCCCCAGTAACGATTCTTGACCAGGTATGCGGCCAGACAGCCATTGCCGCTGCCGGTGGCCGGATCTTCGGGCACACCGTAGTAATCGGCAAACATGCGGACGCTGATATCATTCATTCCTGCGTGCGATTCCGGACAGAAAACAATAATGGGCTTGGCCCAGGTATTATTGATGAGGTTATAATATTTATCCAAAGCAACCTGTATCCGTTTTAACGAATCCAATCTTTTCAGAGGAACGATAATATGCGGCAAGCCGGTGGATACTTCTTCTACGGGGAAGCGCTCATCAACTTCCGCTCGGGAAAGCCCCAGAACTGCGGCCACAGCATTAATATCCAGTTGCCTCCCGAACTCCGGGGCGACCTGTTTCATCCAACTGATATTTTCGGAAAATGTAACCGTTATCGGACCAACTTTTAAATTCAAGACAACTTCTGCAGGACAATCCCCGATTATTTCATTACGGAGAATGTGAGCCGTACCTAACGTGGGATGACCGGCAAAAGGAACTTCCGCCGCCGGAGTGAAAATACGAACATCATAACCGTCGGCGCGCTGCTCTTCGGATAGAATAAAGGTAGTTTCCGAGAAATGCATCTCCCGGGCAATGGCCTGCATTTGATCGGCGGGGAGATTTGTTCCGCCGCGAAAAACAGCCAATTGATTTCCGGCAAACTTTTCCTCGGCAAACACATCAACAATGTAAAAAGCCATTTCTTTCACTTATAAAAATCCTCCCTATATTTCCTTAGCTGCCAGCTTCTTTTCTATACATGAATTTCGGTAGAAAAGTATTATATCAATAACTACCAGCAAGAAATTATTTATATAGAAGACAATGACAAAATCATAATTATAAAATGTTTTATGCATAATTCCGGCTAGATAGCCTACACAGACAATATAAAGAAACAAAAGGCTTTTCCCCTGTGTGGAACGGGATTTATAGCTTTTATAGATGGAAAAAGGCCAGGAGAAACCAAAGGACAGCATCATGATAATTTCAAAAACACTCATAACAATTCCTCATTTCCGTATTATCCCTTTTAAAGTTAATTATTTCTGCTTTTTAAGGCTATTTAAAAAGGCTTAGCTGCAAGGCGCGCGAGGATTTAGGAATGAGGCCTACTTTTCGCGTAGGTCGCAGTGACTAAACCGGAGCGCAACGCCGCAGATGAGCCTTTTTTAATAGTCTGTTAGAGTTTCATTCATACTCCCGGTTCTGTATCCCCGCAGATCAAGAGCCGAATAGGTAAAGCCCAATTGCTGAAATTTTTCATAAATCATGTCCATTACGCCTGTGTTAAAAAACCTGCTGCGTTCCGCAGCGGATACCTCTATGCGGGCGATACTGCCATGATGGCGAACTCTCACCTGCCGGAATCCCAAGTCCAGCAGAAACTGTTCCGCCTGATCCACCATCCGGAGCTTATCACGAGTTATCTTTTGTCCATAAGGAAACCTCGAAGCCAGGCAGGCCAAGGCCGGTTTATTCCAGGTCGGCAAATCCATTTTTTTAGATAGTATTCTGATCTCCTCTTTCCCCAGTCCTGCTTCCTGCAGCGGACTGACCACACCCAGTTCCCGGACAGCCTGCATCCCCGGCCTGTAATCATTTATGTCATCAATATTTGATCCTTCCACGACATGACGGATATTGTTGCTTTGCGCTACAGCAATAACTTTAGCCAGAAGCTCCCGCTTACAATGATAGCACCTATCAGGGGGATTATCGGCAAAGCCTGCGATATCCAGTTCTTCGGAAGAAATCACTATATGCCTGACTCCCGCCTTCTGAACAAAGTCGGCAGCCTCACGAAACTCTCTTTCCGGATACGTCGAAGACCGCGCAGTTACCGCAATGACCTTATCACCAAGCACATCGTGGGCTACCTGCAAAAGAAAAGTGCTGTCCACACCACCTGAATAGGCAACAGCCACACTGCCCAGTTCTTTCAGGCGTTTCTTTAGTCTGTCTAATTTGCTTTCAATTTCCATAAAATGTTTTTCATTCTGTTATGTAAAGATATAGCCTGGCTTTGTTGGTTCATCAGAATCTCGCCTCCTTTTTGTTTAACTGAGACACTGCTGCGTGCTAATTTATACTGCTCTTCAGTGCCGCATTTTCTGGGAAACGATTATTACCGAAAGAAAAGGAGAACTTTTTACCCGGTCTCCCACAGGCATTGCTATTTCTTGCACTCTCCGATGGAACCTTCTTTACACCTTGACCCGTCTGTCCAGGTTGCCGTACTCAGGTCTGCCCCACCCAGTTTTGCATCTTTCAAGTTTGCCATGTACAGATCTGCCCCAGTCAGTTTTGCCCCGCTCAGGTCTGCCTTGCTCAGATTTGCCTTGAACAGTCTTGCCCCGGCCAGGTTTGCCATGCTCAGTTTTGCCCCGCTCAGGTTCGCATTGTCCAGATTGCATTTCGGGCATGAATTTGTTGTTCTTAACTTCTTCAAATCTGCTTCGCTATAAGCATATACTCCACTCACTGACAGCACACTACCTATCATAAGAACAATTATAATTGAGAGAAACACTCTATGCCATGTCTCCATATTCTTCCTCCCCGCTTTGGAATTTAGGAATTTAATTTAATTAAAATTTAAGGGAACGGTTCTATTTATTTCTAATTTCCAGTTTTACAAAAAAACCATCTAATTTTTTTACAGACTGCTCAAAAAAGTTTAGATGCAAGGCGCGCGAGGATTTAGGAATGAGGCCTACTTTTGCGTAGGCCGCAGTGACTAAACCGGAGCGCAACGCCGCAGATAGGCCTTTTTCAGCAGTCTGCTACCTCAGCTTGTTGATCATGCTCGCCATATACCCCGCCCCGAAACCATTGTCGATATTCACCACGCAAACACCACCGGCGCAGCTGTTGAGCATGGCTAAAAGGGCGGCGATTCCCTGGAAACTGGCGCCATAGCCCACGCTCGTCGGCACGGCAATCACCGGCTTGTCCACGAGCCCGCCAATAACGCTGGGCAGGGCACCCTCCATTCCGGCGGCAACGACGATCACCCTGGCTCCCCGGATGATGTCCAGTTTGTCAAACAGGCGGTGCACACCGGCCACGCCGACATCAACAATCCGCTCCACTCGATTTCCGAAAATCTCGGCCGTAACGGCAGCTTCTTCGGCAACGGGCAGATCTGATGTTCCTGCGGTGACGACGGCAATATAGCTATCCGGCGTCTCCATTACTTTTTTTTGTATGGAGATCGTCCTGGCCAGAGGATTATAGACGGCATCCGGACATAGCTGCCTTATTTCCTCATACAGCTCCTGCGCGGCCCTTGTGGCCAGGATGTTCGAATCCAGCGGCAGCATGGCCGAAATAATCGTTTTCACCTGCTCAGTTGTTTTTCCCGGGCAATAGATCACCTCCGGGTAACCGACACGGTGCTCCCGGTGGGTATCGAGTTTCGCACACCCCAGATCCAGATAAGACATATTCCGCAATCGGGTGATACCGTCTTCAATATCAATTTTACCATCCCGAATATTTTCCAGCAGCAAACGCGCTTCACCGGCATCCATACAATAAAAATTCCTTCCTTATTTTTCCCGATCAACCGGCTCTGTACCGGTAATACCCTGGTACAGCAAAAGATCATATATCTCTTTTAAACTGACGCCATTTTCCTTCGCCAATCTTTTGCAATCTTCGTACTCCGCCTTGGATTTGATTTTCCTGCCCCGCCAGTAACCATGCTTGATGGATATATCCCCGAATTTCGTGTGCAGAGTCTTAAAATCGCGTTGCAGCATGGATTTGGAGACACGCTGGCATCTCAGACCGAATGTGGAGGTGGACAGCCAGAGAATCTCCTCTATTGCCGGCCGTTCGCTCTGGCCGCACAGGACACTGATCTTTACTGCCGGACGGGATTTTTTCATGATTACCGGGGTGAGAAATACGTCGTGAGCACCGCGCTCCAGCAAAGCCTCCATAACCTCTTCATACATTTCCGGGTTCATATCATCGATGTTGCACTCCACCAGAAAGGCCTCCTGTTTTTCCGTATCGTCAGTATTGTCCGGCTGCATTTCTCCCAGGTAAGCACGCAGCACGTTCGGAATATCCGTGTCCCGGTGGCCGATTCCGTAACCGACTTTTTGTGGCGTGAAACAAAGGTCTGCCGTAAAAGCATCAACGATTGCCGCCAGAATTGCCGCACCTGTGGGTGTGGTTGTTTCAAAGGGAACGGCACCGGATTTTACCGGAACACCCCGGAGTATTTCGACAGTCGCCGGCGCGGGGACAGGCAATATTCCGTGAGCACAGCGGACAAAACCGCCGCCCACCTCAACAGGAGAAGATATTATCCGGTCCGGTTGGAGGTAATCCAGACAAATCGCTGCACCGACAATGTCAACAATGGAATCGACTGCTCCGACTTCATGGAAATGAACATCATCCGTCTTACATCCATGAATCCTGCCTTCCGCTTCGGCAATTCTTGTGAAGATATTGAGGCTGATGCTCTTGACCTTTGCGGACAAATCGCTCTTGCCGATGATCCCGACGATGTCTTGAAATGTTCTTTCCCCGGAAGAATGATCGGAACAGGCTGCGCCAGCGGAATTCACCACCACTTCAACTCGAGTTCCTGTAATTCCTTTTCTCTTGTCGGGAATAATTTTAACCTCGTATTCCCCGATATCCAACTTTTTCAATTCACCCAGCAGATACTCCGGAGCAACGCCCAGATCAAGCATAACCCCCAGATTCATATCGCCGCTGATCCCGGAAAAACAATCATAGTATAATATCTTCATTGATTAATTCCTTCACATCATTTTGCGGATGCGCACCTCGATATCTTTCTCGTCTTTCAGCAGTTCAATCAACTTTTGTGTGTTTGTATTACCAAAATGGTAAGGGTAAAGTATTTTGGGACGAAATGCTTTGGCAGCATCGGCAACCATTTCCGGCGTCATTGTGTAGGGAAGATTCATAGGCAGAAAGGCGATATCTATCTGCCGGAGGCTCTTCATTTCCGGTATATTTTCCGTGTCTCCGGCGATATAAACGCGCTTGTCTCCGCAGGTAAGGATGTAGCCGTTACCAACTCCGCGAGTGTGGTAGGGTACACCGGGACTACGCATATTTACCAGGTTATACGCGGGAACAGCCTCAACCGGAAATCCCTGTATTGTTTTTTTATCGCCGTTTTTCAGAACAATGCCGTCTTTGACCTGTTGGGCAGCATTCTCCGTAACTACTATTGTGGTTTTGCCCGTTTTGATGGCGCCTATCGCCTTAAGATCGAGGTGATCGCCGTGCTCATGGGTCACCAGGATTAAATCGGCTTTCGGCAGGTTTGCATAATCGGCATACTGGTAAACCGGGTCGATGTGGATGATCTTTCCTGCACAGGACATCATCAATGATCCGTGTCCGAGAAAGGTAATCGCCAGCTCCCCCTGCCCTGTTTTGATTTTATCCGTAATAAAATTATTGTCTGCGGCCATAACCATTCCTGCACAAAAGAAGATGCAATACATGCAGGAAAAGAATATTTTTCCCATAATCCTCTCCTCCTTCTGGTTTCATTCTTTGACGCAAGCCTTTTTGACTATCCGGATAATGCATATTTATAATTGCTTTTCCCCAAATTTACTCAATGGCCCGGGCATCGACAACAAAATATTGAGTATCGCCGAAGCAGCTGGTCGGAACACCTTTGTGCTGCTCATAGATAAGGACCACCCGCTTGCCGGCAAGCTTGTTGATGCGGCGGGCCACCTCGTCATTACGAATACTGAACAGGAATTTTTCCGGAATGGCACCGGGCATAGTTACCATGGCCATTTCACCTTCCCATGTTTTACAGACCCAGCCGCTTTGGGACAGCTTCTGGATATAGCCTGCCCTCTCGCCTTTGGAAAAACTCCAGGTTAGCGAAAGCCAGGTATATAGAGCAAAGCAGACTAACGGCACGAGCAGAATACCGGCAAGCTGCAATTTCCAACTAATTTTATTTTTTCCACCTTTGCTATCCATTTTAATATCTCCACAGATAATGCTTTTATTTGCCGAAACGAGAGGTTTGTTCACCGGTTGGAAATATAAAGAGAGAATACAGTTATGTCAATGACATAATAATGTTCTTACAGGCCAGCCCTTGCCGCATGATAGGAGCTGCGCACCAGCGGTCCGGCCTCCACATATTGAAAGCCGAGTTTGCAGGCAATTTCCTTATACCTCGCAAATTCGTCCGGATGATAGTATTTAGCAACCGGCCAATGCTGCATAGTCGGCCGCTGGTACTGTCCAATGGTCAGGCGCGCGCAGGAAACGGCTGCCAGATCATCCATCAACCTTAGAATATCATCATTACTTTCGCCGAAACCGATCATAAAACCGCTTTTGGATATTACGGAGGATGAGAAAACACGGGACAGTAGCGCCAGCGAAACGTCATAATTACCCTGCGGACGCAACCTCGGAAACAAAGGTTTTACGGTTTCCATATTATGATTGATAACATCGGGCTGAGCGACAACAACTTTTTCCAGCGCGGGAATGCTGCCCTGAAAATCGGGAATTAACAATTCGATTCTGCAATTCGGTTGGGTTTGACGTAATTTGACGATGCAATCAGCAAATACTCCGGCACCGCCGTCCGGCAGATCATCACGGGTAACCGAAGTCACGACAACATATTTTAAGTCCATTTTCTTCACAGCGTCCATTAGCCGATCTACTTCATTTTCCGCCACGGGCAGTGGTTCGCCGTGTTGCACATGGCAATAGAGACAATGCCGTGTGCAGATATTTCCGAGAATTAAAAAAGTCGCCGTACCACTGGCAAAACATTCCGCAGTATTGGGACAAGCCGCTTCCTGACAGACAGTATGGAGTTTCAGTTCCGCCAGTGTGGACTTAACTTTCCGGCATTCGACAGCATCAGGCAGGCGGACTTTGAGCCAGGGAGGCTTGCGCAGGAGCTTTGGTATTTCGTGTGTTACAGTCATAAAAGATAATCGCTTATTTCTGTGAATAAAATTTAATACCTGAATATTTATTATGATCAAGCGGTGAGATATTTCCTCCCCGGACTACTCTTTTTTGCCCTCTTTCAAAGCTGCGCCAGCAACCAAAAGAAAATCACCTAAGAAACAAATAATCTAATGTCCGGCACGAACAGGCCACACACAGTTGTTGTAGTTCTTATAGCTGACGTCCACGTAGCCATTGAGCATGAACACGATCCATGCGGTATCAGTAACGTAGGTACTGGACGACCAATATAAGTTCACCTGGACGTCATTAAATCCACTTTGATTCTGATATATTCTCAGCAGTTCATCTTTGGTAGGCAGTCGCCACTGACCAGATTTGGATTTATCGGTCAACCCGCACATGCCGGATTGCAGACCAGCGGCGCTGGCCGTGGCCGCAGCCCAATTTTGCACACCAAAACAGTTGGCGTTCTTCAGCCAGACCAGTCCTGCGCTGTCGGTGATCGTGCCGTTGCCGTTATCCCCCGCATATACCGATCCTGCATTCATGGAGATGGTGATGGCCACTGCTACTATAGTAATGAGCTGTTTGATCGTGTTCGTTTTCATGGTCATTCTCCTTTTCTTCTTTTATCTACCACTGCTGCTGGTAATTGCATTTGCCATGCCATTAGAAAACAGACAATTATTTAAGGCAGTTGAAAATCACATCTGCTCGAGGTATGCCCAGACCTGCCAACTTTGTGGGCGGTGGTGCCAACCAAGTTGGCAGGTGGCAAACCGGATTCATATTCTGCTGATATTTTATATACTCCGGAGGAATGGATAATCAAGGATGCATTTTTTATGGATCGCAGGAAAGTATATCCGTAAAAAATCCTGACTGCTCAATTACAGGGAAAAAGCTATTGTCTTTTCCACGCCACATCGGGCTTGCGGGCGGCCAGCACTTCGTCCAGTCTATTAACCGGTGTGCTCAAAGGCGCATCTTTTACGCGCTGCGGGTTATCCTGTGCTTCACGAGCAATAGCGATCATCGCCTCACAAAAAGCATCCAGAGTTTCTTTACTTTCCGTTTCGGTCGGCTCAATCATGATAGCTTCGGGAACAATCAGCGGAAAGTAAATCGTCGGCGGATGATAGCCGAAATCAATCAGTCTCTTGGCAATATCCGTGGTATGAACACCGCTTTGGGCCACCTGCCTGGAGCCGGAAAAAACACATTCGTGCATGCAAATGCGATCGTAAGGCAAATCATAATACGGTTTTAATTTTTCTTTGATGTAATTGGCATTGAGTACAGCCATCCGGGTGGCATGCTTCAGACCTTCCGCACCCAGCGAGCGGATATAAGCATAGGCCTTGACGACAACATTGAAGTTGCCGTAAAACGCCCGAACCCGTCCGATGGAATCCGGAAAATCTTCCGACCACTTGAAACCATTATCTGTTTTGACAATTCGCGGCACAGGCAGGTAATCGACCAGTGCCTTACCTACCCCCACCGGACCACTACCGGGACCGCCGCCGCCATGCGGCGTGGAAAAAGTTTTATGCAGATTAAGCTGAATGACATCGAAGCCTAAATCTCCCGGTCTGGTTATACCCAAAAAAGCATTGGCATTGGCGCCGTCTCCGTAGAGCAGACCACCTTTTTCATGGACAATTCGGGATACTTCTTCGATATTGCGTTCAAAAAGGCCCAGCGTATTGGGATTGGTCAGCATCAGGGCCGCGACGTCTTCCGTCATTAAAGATTTTAAGTGATCAATATCCACACCGCCTTCACTGTTGGAACGAAGAGTTACCGTTTCAAAGCCACACAGAGCACCGGATGCGGGATTAGTGCCGTGGGCGGCATCAGGAATAAGGATGCGATGACGCTTCTCGCCTTTCTTTTCGAAATACTTTTTAATCATCATAATACCGGCAAGTTCCCCGTGGGCGCCGGCAGCAGGCTGCAGAGTGAATTCCGCCATACCGAATATACTGCAAAGGTACTTCTGCATCTGGGCTATTAATAGCAGATTACCCTGCGCCAGTTCATCAGCAGCATAGGGATGCAATCCCGTAAAACCGGGCAGGGCAGCAGCGTTCTCATTGACTTTCGGATTGTATTTCATGGTGCAGGAGCCCAAGGGATAAAACCCCAGATCAACACCGAAATTACGCCGCGACAAATTGGTGTAGTGCCGGATCAAATCCACTTCGGCTACTTCCGGTAAATCCAACCCTTTACGCAGATATTTGTTATCGATAACATCTTCAATGTTTATTACAGGAACGTCACTGGCGGGAATGCTGCCGGCAGAGCGCCCGGATTTGCTTTTTTTAAAAATCAACTCCATTAGCGAACTCCTTTAACTATACCCAACACCCGGTCTATATCTTCTTTAGAAACCATTTCGGTTGCGCAAAAGAGCAGGGTGTTTTTCAATTCGGGGTAATCTTTATGCAATTCATAGCCACCGATAATTCCTTCTTTCTTCAGCGCCTCATTGACTTGGCGGGAATCGGGGCAACTAACGGCAAATTCATTATAAACCGGTGCGGCAAACAATTCTTGCCAGCCGGGGAGGGCCAGGAGCTGTTTTTTTAAATACTGTGTTTTCTGAACATTTAAAGCGGCCAGTTTCTGCAGATTCGGACCTAAGGTGGCCAGATAAACTCCGGCAGACAGTGCGCAGAGAGCTTCATTGGAACAGATGTTGGAGGTGGCCTTTTCGCGACGGATATGCTGCTCCCGAGTCTGGAGAGTCAAGACAAAACCGCGCCGCCCGTTTTTATCAACCGTGGCACCCACCAGACGTCCGGGAATCCGGCGCAGAAATTTTTCGCGTGCCGCAAAAACTCCTAGATAAGGACCGCCATAATTGAGCGGATTGCCGAAACTCTGGCCCTCACCCACCACAAAATCAGCCCCTAATTCTCCGGCCGGCCGGAGAATGCCCAGTGCGGTACCGTCGGCAAAACCGGCAACAAGCAGCGCGCCTCTGGCATGAACCGCTTCGGCCAGAGGAGCAATATCTTCAATTACCCCGAAAAAGTTGGGGCTTTGCACCAGAACGGCCGCCACAGTTTCATCCAATTCTTTCCGGAGCAAATCCAGATTAATCTGTCCGGATTGCGCAAAAGGTATTTCACAAACTGTATAATCATTAGACCAGCAGTACGTGCGTACAACAGCCCGATACTCGGGATGGACACTACGAGCTATAATAATTTTGGATCGATTGAGAGTTTTGGCAGAGAGGATTGCGGCTTCCGCCATAGCCGAAGCTCCGTCATACATCGAAGCGTTAGCGATTTCCATCCCGGTAAGATGCGCAATCATTGTCTGGTATTCGTAAATAGCCTGCAGGACACCCTGGCTGATTTCCGCCTGATAAGGGGTGTAGGCGGTATAAAATTCAGCGCGGTTAATTACGTGGCCGACTACTGCCGGAATAAAATGATGGTAAGCCCCCGCACCGGTCAAGGTCAAATGCGGCAGTATATTTTTCCGAGCCAGACCGTTCATAAGGGCAATCGTTTCCTGTTCGGAAAGATTCGCAGGAATATCGGGCAACTGCGCAAGGCGGTATTTGGCGGGGATATCGGCAAACAACTCCTCGATATCGGCAATACCGACAGCCGCCTTCATCTGGACAATATCTTCTCCCGTATGAGGCGTATAGTTCATCAGTGCTTGTCCTCGGCAATCAGTAAATCATAGGCTGCAGCATCAAGCAGCAAAGCAAGTTCATTGGCATCGTCAACGCGCAACCTGATAATCCAACCTTCACCGAAGGCATCAGAATTAATGATGGCCGGTTCTTCCTCTAGCTTGCTATTAATGTCAATGACTTCTCCGCTGACCGGAGCATAAATATCCGATACTGATTTTACCGATTCTACAACGGCCATGGGTTCACCTTTGACGACTTTTTTCCCCAGCGGAGGCAGTTCCACAAAAACGATATCTGTAAGCATCTCCTGCGCATAATCGGTGATGCCGATCAGAACTGTACCGTCACCATTGTCCTGCGCCCATTCGTGATCACGAGAATAGCGTCTATCATTCGGGTTTTGTTTGGACATCTTCGTTCTCCTGAATTTATTTTTTCTCTGGTGTTTAGACTGAAGACCGAAGACTGAAGGTTATTTGGTGGCCTTCGGCACTTGTTTTTTATTTTCGTTTTTCCCTCAGCCTTCCGCCTTCAGTCTTTCGTCCCCTTGAGGCCTCATGTTAAATCAAGCCACCCTGCAAGTGATAAAAGCCTTAATCTACCGGTCTTATTACCGGGGCACTTTTTAATCTTTTATAAAATGGTATTTTTACAACTTTAGCCGGACTCAGAGTGTCGCGAATAGCAACGGAAATTTCGGTACCCGGTTCGCTGAAATTGATATCAACGAAAGCCAGTCCAACAGCTTTATTTAAAGTCGGAGCAAATGTCCCCGAAGTGACTATACCGATTTCTTTATCCCCCTGAAAAACTTTATAGCCGTGTCGGGCAATGCCTCGTCCGGTCATCTCCAGGCCGACCAGTTTTTTCTTAATACCGGATTGTTGTAATTTCCGGAGTGCCGCGGCGCCGGCAAATTCCTTATCAAAATCGACAAGCCAACCGTATGGTACTTCCAGGGGGCTTATGTTTTCCATAATATCCTGCCCATTGAGCATCATGCCCGATTCCAGCCGCAGGGTATCACGAGCGCCTAAACCTGCCGGCTTCAAACCGCAGCCGAGACCCGATTTCATGATTTTATCCCACACATCACCGATGATCCTTGCGGGAGCATATATTTCAAAACCGTCCTCACCGGTATAACCGCTGCGGGATATTATGGCCGGCTGACCCGACACCTTTAATTCCATAAAATTATAATAGCGCAGACTGCTTAAATCAAAATTGGTGAGAGTTGAGAAAATTTCCTGTGCAAACGGACCCTGCAAATCAAGCTTACCAACCTTTTCAGTGATGTTTTCCAGTTTGCAGTCAAACCCCCGGGCATCGCGCAAAGAATTTATCCTTTGCCAGTCGCTCTCACAAGTCGTAGCGTTGGTAACCAGTAAATAGAAATCCGACTCTATCTTATAAACGGTTAAATCATCGATTATGCCGCCTTCATCGGTGAGCAGGGCGGCGAGTTTAATCTGTCCGATTTCCTGATTTTGCAGGTTTCTGGTCAGCGCATACTGCAACAAATCAAAGGCCTGCGGCCCTTGGACAACGATTTCCCCCATGTGGCAGATGTCAAAGAGCGTGGCGGCATTGCGGGTTGCTTTGTGCTCGTCAATAACGTTCGTATATTGAACCGGCATGGCCCAACCGCCAAAATCAATTATTTTGGCATTTAGCGCAACGTGCTTTTCATACAAGGGTGTTTTTTTCATTTTAATTAACCAGATATTTAAGAGTAAGAGAGATCCCAATTAGGAGAACACATATCCCCACAAACATATCCCTTTCGCTTAAAAATTTATTACCCAGCACCACATGACGGCAATTTCGGCAAAGGGTGAATTTCGAAGAGATTTCTTTTCCGCAGGAGGGACAAACCAAAACATTATTCTCTGCGGTCACGGCAAGCCTGTTGATGTTTTGCTTTAATGCGGAGTGGATATCATAAATGGCTTCGCATTCCGAGTTTGGACATTTACCGCTTGGCGGCATATTATCCGTCCAGAGGAAAGATTTGTGACAAACCGGACAGTGGATTTTCAACATAATAATTCCCCGGGGAAATTTCTGATAATCAACTTCCAATCAAGTTTTAGCATCTGTTCGCCAGCATTACTATAACTTAGAATAGATTTCAAGATTTAGTCAAGAAATTTTGAGAAAAATAAAACAGTGCAGGAAATCGATTAATCAAGTCCCGCCGAAGAGCTTGTTAAAAAGTTTTTCTTTACTCTTGGGGTAATAGATATCACCCTCATAATCAACAATCAGTTTACCATCCAGATGGTCGATCTCGTGTTGGATAACCCGGGCAACATAATCCAGGTATCTTTTACTTATTTTTTCCCCCTGAGCATTAAGGGCGCGTACTTTAATTTCCGGAAAGCGGCTGACTTCTATCTGGATTTCGGGGCAGGATAAACAACCTTCAGACATCGAAACTTTTTCACCGCGTGCCTGAGTAATGCGCGGATTGATCAGCACCTCAAAATCATCGGGGGTTACCTTTCTTTTTTCATCGAAATCTTTATTCCGAAAGACGATAATTCTTTTCGTGATGCCGATTTGCGGAGCGGCAAGGCCGGAAGCATCATCTCTGTCTAAAAATGAGTCAATAAGTGTCTGGACGGCACTACGGGATTCTTTGTCCAGCGGCACAGGAACTTCGGAAGATTTTTTACGTAAAACGGCGGTATCTTTTTCATTGACACCTTGCTCATCCCACAATGTTAATACTCTGTTATTAGCCATTATTTTGCCACCTGCTTGATATTTCGCTCGGGGCTATAACATCTATTCTTCGTAATTTCAAGGAATTGTAGCTTGCAATTTAAGCCCTTCTTTTGCTAAACATCTTATACCGCTTCTAAATCAAAGCGCTATCTTTGTTGGCACAGCCTGCCCCGGCGCAGGCCGGGGTTGTCGGCTTCCTCGACGTATGTATAATACGCCTCGTCGCCTCCTCCTAGCCGCCGCGATATCATCTTTGATTTAGAAGTGGTATTATGCTGTTATTAGAAAGGTTAACATTTGCTTAATAGAATAATCACTAAAATTGCCCGGGATCAATTTGCCGAAGCACTGAAATTTGAAGAAGGAATTACGCCGGCATTGCCCTTCTGTAATGACAACAAACAGCGTTTGCTTTATATTCATATCCCGTTTTGCGAAGAACTTTGTCCCTATTGCTCTTTCCACCGGGTCCGCTTTGACGAGGCGCTCACCCGTAAATATTTCCGGGCGCTAATCAACGAGATTAAAATTTACCGGCAACATAATTACTCCTTTACAGCGATTTATGCAGGCGGTGGAACGCCCACCATATTAATTGAAGAATTAGCGAATGTACTGCAATGCGCCAGGGAGAACTTTCCCATTCGGCAAATATCAGTGGAAACAAATCCCAACCACCTGACACCAAAGAACATTGCCCTTTTGCAGCAGGCGGGAGTAAATCGTCTCTCTGTTGGTGTCCAAACCTTCAATGACGAACTGCTGAAGAAAATAGGGCGCTTTGAAAAATACGGGGCGGGAAAAGCAATAGCCGAAAAACTGGGAAACATTCAAGGCTGTTTTGATACCGTCAATGCCGATATGATCTTTAATTTCCCCTCGCAAACACCCCGGATACTCAAGGACGATCTGGATATACTGCTGAAATTAAAAATGGAGCAGGTAACATTTTATCCATTGATGGTTTCCACGATCACACAAGGACTGATGGATAAAACAATAGGAGAGGTTGATTTTAACCGCGAAAAAAAATTATATAACCTTATCACCCGACGCCTGGAACATAATTATGATTATTCTTCGGCGTGGTGTTTTTCGCGCAAAAAAAGCAAAAAGGCGCTGATTGATGAATATGTGGTCGATTACGATGAATATGCCGGACTGGGGAGCGGTGCCATTGGCTATCTTGCGGGAATTTGCTACGCCAATACATTCGACATCAATCAATACATTGCTTGTCTTGATCAAAACATGCCACCCCTGATGGCTTCCCGGATTTTTAATCGCCATGATCAAATGAGCTATGATTTCCTGATGAAATTATTCAGTACAAAAATAGACATTGAGGCAATAGAAAAAAAATATGACGGGAAGTTTTTAAAATCGCTTTGGAAGGAAATGGTTGCCTGTATTCTGGCCGGATCTTTCCGCTATTTTTCGCCGAATTTATATTTAACACCCCGGGGGCGTTATTTCTGGGTAATCATGATGCGGGAATTTTTTATTGCCGTAAATAATTTCCGTGAGTATTGCCGGAAGCAGGCCAATATTAAATAACCGTCAGCAAGGAACATTTTATGGATGAAAAAAGAAAATTATTATTGAAAAGTCTGCCGAAGATTGACGAAGTGATTCTGCTTCTGGAAAAAAAAGATATTTACTCGCGGGCACCGCGCGAAATTGTCAAAGAAATGAGCCAGAATGCCGTGCAACAATTGCGCGATAGAATTGTCAATTTTCCTCCAACAGAAAACATCAACTACGCTTTAAATGCAGCTAATGTTGCTCAAACAGTAGAAAAATTGATAAATAATCTGCACTCCTGCCGTTTGCAGCGGGTAGTCAATGCCACCGGCGTCATCCTGCATACAAACCTGGGACGTGCCCCGCTTAGTCCCGAAGCTCTGCAACGAATTATGGAAGTAGGCGCAGGCTATTCCAATCTGGAGTTCGATCTGACCCGCGGGGAAAGAGGCAACCGTTACGATCATGTCCGGGAAATAATTTGTTCTCTGACCGGTGCGGAAGATGCTTTGATCGTCAATAATAACGCCGCCGCCGTTCTGCTGGTTTTAAATACTTTAGCCGAGGGAAAAGAAGCAATAGTTTCCCGAGGTGAACTTATCGAAATAGGCGGTGAGTTTCGCATCCCGGAAGTCATGCAGAAAAGTGCAGCTATTATGCGCGAAGTCGGAACAACTAATCGCACCCGTTTGAGTGATTATGAAAAAGCTATTGGCGCTAATACCGGTCTTATTTTAAAAGTCCACACCAGCAATTACCGCATCGTCGGTTTTACCGAGGAGGCAGATATTTTTGCGCTTACTGCACTAGGCAAGAAAAAAGGTATTCCGGTGTTTGATGACCTGGGCAGCGGCTGTCTTATTGATCTGGAAAAGTATGGTTTGCAACACGAACCTACCGTGCGGGAAGTTGTGGCCGTAGGCATTGATGTAATCACCTTCAGCGGGGACAAACTGCTCGGCGGACCGCAGGCGGGCATCATTGTCGGCAAAAGAAATATTCTGGAACTGATTAAGAGAAATCCGCTCAACCGGGCCCTGAGAATTGACAAATTCACTCTGGCGGCACTGGAAGCAACACTGATCCATTACCTCAATCCGGATCAGGTTGTATCGGCTTTAAGGCCACTGAAATCGTTGACCGAACCGGTCAGCGATGTAAAAAAACGTGCTTCCCGGCTGATCAGCAAATTACGCAAAGAGAAACTTGAGTCTCTGGAATTTTCGATAAATAATTCATTTTCGTCGGCCGGCGGCGGCTCTCTGCCTCTGGAAAAAATTCCCACTGTTTTAGTAGGCATTAGAAACAAACATCTCTCGGCCAGCCGGTTGGAGGCAAGACTGCGCCACGTGGCTGTTCCGGTTATCGTCCGCGTGGATAAAGATGAAATCCTGTTGGACTTACGGACGGTAACCGAAGATGAATTCATCTTCATTATAGAAGGTTTGCGCCAGTGCCTGGCAAATTAAAAAATATTTCTTTAAACTGATAACGAGACGTAAAGAAGATGTACAACGCCTGCGCGCAAAGCTTCGGTTCGGAAGGAGGGAAGACACGACATGGCTGTTTACAGACATATTCATCATACACTGGGCCAGGATATAGAGTCTATTGCCGGTCATTATTCACTCGAAAAAGAAGGTCAGCTTCCCTACAATGGCCGGCAGGTTTATTATTATACAGGCTGCGGCATTATTGATACCTCCTGCTGCGGCACCGGCGGATGCGGCTTTGCCTTTGTAGTCGGATACATAGCGAACTGGAAAAACGGCAAAACCGATGAAGGTAACGATACATCCGATATTGAGCCGGTGACGGACAATGAAGAAAAGCAGAATATCAGAAAGCGTCTTCTGGAATCAGCGCATGTTCAACAGGTAAATTTCTGGACACCGCATAGTTACAAAGACTAGCTGCTGTTAGGTCTGGTGAAAATATCGTAGAAACTAAAGCAGGTATTATGTCCCCGGGAATAAACTTTACTGTAACTGAAAACCAAAGCGGCCAACGGCTTGATATTTTTTTACCGCAAAATGATCCTTCTTTGTCGCGCTCCCAGGTAAAGCGCGCAATTGAAGAAGGAGCTGTCCTAGTCAACAATATCACACCGAAACCAAGCCAGCGCTTAAAGAAAGGTGATATAGTCCGGCTTAGTCTAAGACCAGCCCAAGTCGCCATTGCCGTCCCGCAGGAAATTCCCCTGGACATAGCTTATGAAGATTCGGCAATTATTGTAGTAAATAAAGAAGCGGGAATGGTTGTCCATCCGGCGCCGGGCAATTACGATCGGACACTGGTTAATGCGTTGCTTTTTCATTGTCGTGATTTATCCGGAATTGGCGGCGTTCTGCGTCCGGGAATTGTTCATCGTCTGGATAAAGGAACTTCCGGCTTGATCGTGGCAGCCAAATCCGATGCCGCGCACCGCAATCTGACGGCGCAATTCAAAAACCACACGGTAGAGAAGACATACTTTGCGCTGGTCTGGGGAGACATGAAGGGCGATCAGGGTGAAATAATATTGCCCGTGGGCAGGCATCCGGTAGATCGCAAAAAGATGTCCACGAGAAGCAAACGCGGGAGAGATGCGATCACCCTCTGGAAAGTAAGGCAGCGGTATGGCCTGGCGACACTATTGGATGTGGAAATAAAGACCGGCCGGACTCATCAGATCCGGGTGCATCTTTCCGACCGGGGCTATCCGGTTGTCGGTGATGCGGTTTATGGCAATGCCTCCAAAATTCGCCTTATTCCCGACTCTGCCTTGAAGGCACAGTTCAAGGCCATGGACCGGCAGGCCCTGCATGCGGCCCGACTTTCTTTTGTGCATCCGGCCACTAACAAGAAAATTGTTTTTACCGCGGAAATGCCGGAAGATATGGCCGGTCTCTGTAATCATCTGAGTCGTTTAGCAAAAACAACATAAATAAGGAGTTGATAATAAAATAATGTTCCTCCTTGCTCAAAATAATTCCCTTCCATCATTGCAGGCATCAGTCTTTGCTGAATGTGACTTTCTGGCTCATGCTTTTTGTACGCGGCAGGGCGGTGCTTCCCGGGAAGATTATGCCAGCCTCAACATGAGTTTTCGCGAAGGCGATGAAGAGTTCCGGGTATTGCAAAACTGGTCGAAACTGGCTGATGCTTTCGCCATTCCCCTGGATCAGTTTCTGGTTCTCAATCAGGTCCATGGCGATGGCATTTTTGTTATCAATCCGCAGGACCGTAATTTCCCCTCGCACAACGATCTCAATTACGACGCCATTGTGACCAATCGTCCCGGCCTGGCTATCTGCATTAAAACTGCAGACTGTGTGCCGGTTTTTATTGCCGACAAAGCAAGGAGAGTTATTGCGGCAGTTCACGCGGGCTGGAGGGGAACTGCTTTGGCTATCTGCGCCAAAGTTATCCGGTTGCTGCAGCACAAATATGGCTCACGGCCGCAGGATATTCTGGCGGCAATAGGACCGTCCATCGGCAAGTGCTGCTATGAAGTTGATTCCGTTACCGCTAATGCTTTCTCAGCACAGAAAGACAAAGAATCTTTTTTGTTTCCGCAGGCAGCGAAAAACAAATGGCTGCTGGATTTACCCGAAGCCAACCGCAGGCAATTGCTTAATTGCGGCATCCCGGAACAAAACATCGAAGCCTCCGGCTTTTGCACTTCCTGCCGTCAGGACCTCTTTTTCTCCTATCGCGGCTCCGGCGGTATTACCGGCCGGCAGATTAATTTTATGATGATCAGGAAACCAAAACCCTGTATGGCTCCCACTCTGAACAACAAGGCGTGTTCGCGGGAATAAATACCGGTTTTTTGCCGCCTTCCGCCGTTTATTTAGACATGTAATATTCCTTATTGACAGCAAATCTTTTCGGTATTACTTATGTTCAACAAGTTTAACAAAGTTAAGGGGCAGTGCTAATGATTATCGTTACGGGTGGTGCGGGATTTATCGGGAGCGCTTTTGTCTGGAAACTGAACCAGGAAGGCATTGAGGACATTACTATTGTTGACCGCTTAGGAACAAAGGACAAGTGGAAAAACCTGGTTAACCGGCGTTTTGCCGAATTTATCCACAAAGACGATTTCCTGCGGATGGTCGGAGAAGACCGCGTACCTTTTGATGTCGCTGCAATAATCCATATGGGCGCCTGCTCCTCCACAACCGAGCGCGATGCCGATTACCTCTGGCAAAACAATTATGTCTACACCCGCAACTTAGCCCAATGGTCGGTAAAAAAAGGTATCCGTTTTATATACGCCAGTTCCGCCGCCACTTATGGTGACGGTTCCCGAGGCTTTTCCGATGACCACGGCATAATTGCGAACCTTCGTCCGATTAATATGTATGGCTATTGCAAGCAGGTTTTTGATCTCTGGGCAATAAGGAATTCGCTGGAGGGCAAAATAGCCGGAATCAAATTTTTCAACGTCTTCGGCCCGAACGAATATCATAAAGAAGATATGACCAGTGTTATCTTCAAGGCCTTCGGGCAGATTAAAGAAACCGGCAAGGTACGCCTGTTTAAATCCTATAAGCCGGAATATTCTGACGGCGGGCAATTGCGTGATTTTGTTTATGTCAAAGATTGTGTCGATGTCCTGTGGTGGCTGCTGCAGCATCCGGCGGCCAATGGTATTTTTAATCTGGGCACAGGGAAGGCCAGATCCTGGAACGACTTAATCGGCGCTGTTTTTGCAGCGGTAGGGAAAAAGACCAATATTGAATATATCCCCATGCCGGAAGGATTGCGCAATCAATACCAGTATTTCACCGAGGCGAAAATGGATAAGCTCCAGGCGGCGGACTGCCCGGTGTCTTTTTCTTCTCTGGAAGATTCCGTAAGGGATTACGTAGTTAATTATTTACAAAATGCCGATCAGCATTTGGGAAGATGATTTTCCCGTTGGGGCGGTTCAAGTTGTGTAGGTGCCGGCAGTTTTTTAACATCAATTGAATCTGCGGCCGGCATTAATCACCATTAATCTTCCAGAATATGTTCACGGAGTTTTTTAACAACAGACAGGGGAATTGCTTTAGATTTTTTAGAAACACTACTGGAATTGACAAAAGTTGTCGCACCCTTTGCACACAATTTCCCTGCCTGAAATATATTCTGATTCAAAACGAAGCTGCTATTACCGATTTTCTTCACTCCCGTTATAATTTCAACATCTTTGCCTAATAATATTTCATGCATAAAATCGATGTTAATGTTGACCATAAACAATCCCGTTTTCCCTTGAAAATCAGGATTAAACAACTTGATGATCTCGATGTAACCTTCCTCTAACCAAACCGGTATGATATTGTGTCCAACATGACCCGCTCCGTTTATTTCGGATATTCGGGGGGCAATGATTTTCTTAAACATTGTTCACCTTCGGGAATATTTGTTATTGAAACGCATATTAAATTAGTTCATCTGTTATATCAACAGGCTTGTGAATACAAGACAAAACAAATGTCCTGCGGTTGAAAAAAACGGCCCTAATAAACGGCATTCCCTTTTGAGGGTGGAGAAATGATTTATCCGTCGCGCTTTTAAAGGTTTGTATCGAGGTGTTTTGCCAGTCGCTTTCCTAATGCCGCCAGTGTCCAGACTACCGGCGCTCCCATTGCTGCCGGCAAGACACTGGCATCACAACAATACAGATTTTTAATCTTCGTCTCCAGATTGGAGTCCAGAACTTCTCCGATGCGACAGGTACAGGAAGGATGAGCGCCCAGGGGCTTCAGCTCAACAAAACTGTTGTCCTTGGCGCCGGCTTTTCTCAATATTTTTTTAATAATACCTTTTCCCTTATCCAATTTAAGCTGATCTTTCCTGGTAATCGGCTTGGAAAAGGATGTGCCGCCCCGGAGCTCTCCTTGCGTTTCATCCCTGATTTTGACCATAATGCCGGACATCCGCCAGTAATCAGTAAGATGGCCGAGCTCCGAAGGTTGAAATAGCAGTAAACCGCCGAACAAAAGCCAGTCCGGCATGACCGGAACCAGAATAAATCCATCTTCTTCCCAATGCTCGGCCGAGCCCACAGTCATCGGATTGTCTTTGGTGGTGGTGTTAATCCCCGGAACGACGGCACCAACAAACTGGAGCCAGTCACAGCAGAAACCCCGCCCCGCAGCGCTGATTCCCAGATCGTGCAGGAAGTAAGCATTGGATATGCTGGCGGACAAAACAACCGCTTTGCCGTAAAAATGCTCGCCCTTTGATGTCGCTACTCCAACAGCCTGGCCTCCTTCGGTCAAAACATGCTTGACGGTTGTGTTCAACTTTAGATCCGCGCCTTTTTGCACCGCCTCGTCGCCAAAAACACGGGCCGTCCATTTGGCCCCCCGCTTACAACCAAGCATGCATTTTGTGCAGCCTTCCTGACAAAGGTTTGCATCGATAAAGTTATCCAGTTTTTCCCAGTTCTCACCGGCTTCATTGGCTGCTTCGAGCAGCCGGAGATTGCCCGATCCGATGAGCCTATCGGGCAGTTTCCCAATCCAAAGATCTTTTCTGGCCTCTTCCGTTTCTTCCGTCAGGTCGATCCCGAAAGGTTCAAACATGGATTTCGGCGCTGGGAAAGCAGCGCCGGCGGCAATATTTGATGCTCCGCCGTAAGTTTTTGCAAAATTAACGAAATAACCCTCCCGGCTCGGCGTTACGCCGAAATGTCTTAACATGAGGGGAAGTGACAAAATACTGCCCAGCATATCCACTCTGGATCCCGACTCCAGCAGCAGTACCTTTTTTTTCCTCCGGGCCATCTCCCGGGCAACGGTTGATCCGCCCACACCGGAACCGACAACAATTACATCGTATTCCTTCTTGTCCATCAGTTCACCCTTCCCTTTTACCGGTTGATTAAAGCGGCCAACACCAATGCCTTCAGCTTAAGTACTCTTGACGAACCAAGTCGATATCCAGGGGCGCGGATTTTTCCGCGTCCCGATAAAGCTCAATAACACCACCCGGGCAATGCTCCAGGCAAAGGCCGCAGCCCACGCAGTTTTGCCGGTTGTAAAGGCGCTCGCCGTCTTTAAATACAATGGCTGCAAATTGGCAGATCGTCGCACAAGTGCCGCAGAATTTGCATTTTGCTGCTTGGCTGAATCTGACCGAATAGCCGGATTCCGCCGTCATGCGCAGCGAGGGATGATACTTTTGCAGCTGAAAATGAGCCCGCAAAGCAGTGCAATCGTTTTTGTGGCAACTGCAGATGATACCGGTGGAACCCCCGGTAGCCACTTTGAAAAATGCCTGTGTAATATAGCCCATCTTGCGGAATCTTCTTACCAGATCGAGTGCCTCAGCCTGGGTAATCCGCCGGGCATTATATTTTTTACCGCAACGATCGATCCAAAACTCAGCGGTCTTTTTTCCCACGCAGATGCAGGAATTTATCCGATCCGGATCACTGTGCAGCGCCTTTTTGCAAGGACAATCCATAACGGCTATATATTCTGGATTCTGCAGCAGTATTTTGTGGGCATATTCAAAGGGAACAATTCTCTTATTGCGCTCCGTAACGGCGCTGACATCCTCCTGCAGTTCGAGAATCTTCGTCACATTAGAACCCGACAATATTTTTGCATGGTAGCGGTTAACGGCCATCCGTAAAAACGGATTCAGGGGTTTGCACCAGGCTAGATGCGGCGACACCTTAACGACAAACTGGGTTATGATCCAAACATAAGGATAATAAAACGCAAAATAGATGTAATTGTGAATGGCTTTATCTATTCGCCAACCGTGTTTTGCCATTAGGGCTTTAGTCGATGGTCTCATCTGTCTCCTTTTAAAATTAAGATAGCATGAAATTGAAAACAATTCATCTGTATAGACATCTTGACTTCGTAGGTGTTGGTTTGGTATTATCTCCGCACCCTGAACGACAATGAATCTTTCGCCGATCAGGAGAAGTTGAACCACAAATTTATCATTATTTTTTAATTTCTCATAACCAATAAAGGGATAACCATGAAAGAATACATAAAAAAACATCTCCAGGTCTCACCTTTGAAGATCACATCCTTGGTCATTTTTCTGGCGCTGATTCTTTTCTTTTTTGATTTTCCCTTACTGCGCTTTATTGAATTAAAAACCCTCGATTTACGTATAGCATCACGCGGTGCGCTGCCGGCAGGCGGGGAAGTAATAATCGCTGTTGTCGACGAAAAGAGTCTGACGGAATTGGGACGCTGGCCCTGGCCGCGCACGACAATTGCGAAGCTGATGGATAAACTGAAGGCATCGGGGGCAAAAACTATCGGCTTTGATGTTATTTTTTCAGAAAAAGAGACTGCTGATGCGGATGCTGCCCTTGCCAGGTCAATTGCCCGCGCCGACAATGTTACTCTAGGTTACTTTTTCCATCTCTCCAAAAAAGACGTAGCGCATCTGTCGGAAAAAGAAATTGCCGCTGATGCCGACAATATTAAGAATTCGCGCTACCCGATAATTAACTCGGCGGAGAAAGATCCGGATGATTATGCCCTACTCAAGGCTTATGCCCCGGAATCCAACCTCAAGATTATATCCGCTGCCGCCGTCAACAGCGGTTATTTTAACATGATTCCCGACACTGACGGTTCCATGCGCTGGGCACCGCTGGCAATTAAATATGGTCACGATTATTACCCCTCACTGCCCTTGTCTATTTTACTGCAATATCTGGATTGGCCGCTGCTTTCGCTAAATTTAGCCGGCTACGGTGCGGAAAGCGTAAAAATCGGCGACACTACTATCCCTACCGATGAATCAGGAAGACTTTTGGTTAATTATCTGGGGCCGGCGAAGACCTTTCCGCATTATTCCATTTCCGATATTCTCAAAGGCAGAATTCCGGCTGATAAAATCCGCAATAAAATTGTTCTTGTGGGAGCCACGGCGATCGGCATTTATGATTTGCGGGTAACTCCTTTTGGCGCCACCTATCCCGGAGTAGAAATTCATGCCAATGTAATCGACAACATACTGCACAATAATTTTTTGACGCACTCCAGCTTCACCCGCTTTATCGATCTGTGCTCTATTATCCTGTTCGGTCTGCTGATGGGCTTGATTATTCCCCGCCTGCGGGCAGTGATGGGAATTTTCTTTGCTGGGCTGATTCTCGGTATTTTCGTAGCCGTCAACATGTTCATTTTTTCGAAGTTTAACGTCTGGCTGAACCTCATCTACCCCGCTATTACTATGGCCGTTATTTATCTGGCAATCACCGTTTACCACTATATCAAAGAAGAGCGGGAAAAGAAGAAAATCCGCGGTGCTTTCCAATATTATCTGACGGCATCCGTCATCAACGAAATGCTCAAAGATCCGACCAAGCTGAAGCTGGGCGGCGATAAAAAAGATTTATCGGTTTTGTTTTCCGATATTCGCGGCTTCACAACTATTTCGGAAAAACTTACTCCGGAAGAACTGGTTCACTTACTCAATGAATATCTTACCGCCATGACCGATGTTGTATTCAAACACGATGGAATGCTCGATAAGTACATGGGCGATGCTATTATGGCCGTATTTGGGGCGCCACTGGATCAACCCGATCACGCCAGGCGGGCATGCCAGACAGCATTGGAAATGATGGATGAACTCCACCGCCTGCAAAAGAAATGGCAAGCTGAAGGCAAGCCGGTTTTAAACATCGGTATCGGCGTCAACAGCGGCGATATGGTTGTCGGCAACATGGGTTCCGAAATGCGCTTTGACTATACGGTTATGGGTGATATGGTCAACCTGGGGTCACGTCTCGAAGGCATCAACAAGGAATATGGCTCCAATATAATTTTCAGCGAATTTACATATAATGCCGTTAAAGACTTCATGTGCTGCCGCGAACTGGATTGGGTAAGGGTAAAGGGGAAAAAATTACCAGTAAAGATTTACGAATTGCTGGCTGAAAAGAAGGACGAAAGCAAGTTCAAAGAGCTCATCACCGCTTTTGAAGAAGGGCTGGCTCTTTATCGCGCTTCCCGGTGGGATGAAGCAATAGCCGCATTCCAGAAAACTCTGGGGATCCGGCCGGAAGATGAAGCTGCCCGATTATATATTGAGCGCTGCAATAACCTGAAAGAAAACCCGCCGCCTGCGCCCTGGGATGGCGTCTTTACCATGACCAAAAAATAGGACTTTCAGGCTGAATAAAGAAATGGGATTAAAAAAAGAGCATAAATATCGCAGCTGGGTCGAAGTTGATCTCGACAATTTTATCAGCAATTTAAAAGAAATAAAAAAATTAATCGGACCGCATGTTGATTTCATGCAGGCAGTCAAGGCTGATGCTTACGGACACGGCGCCATTGAAATATCCAACATCGCCTTGAAAAACGGCGCCCGGATGCTGGGGGTCGCCAATGCCGACGAAGGAGTGCAGCTGCGTGTCAGCGGCATCGAAGCGCCGGTTGTTATTCTGGGACCTTCCACGGAATCGGAAATCGAAGAAATCATCAAATATAATCTGACACCGTCCATTTCCGACCTGAACTTTGTGTGGAAACTCGAAAAAGCGGCAAAGTCCACAGGCGGCAAAGTATCTGTTCATATCGAAGTTGATACCGGTATGGGACGCGGCGGCACTATGCACAGCGAAGCCATCGAACTGATCCGCAATGTCCTGGCGCTTCCCGATATTACGCTCGCCGGAATTTTCACCCATCTGGCATCCAGTGAAACAGACACCCCTTATAATGACCAGCAATGGCAGCTGTTTTCCGATTTACTGGCCAGACTCGAAGAGCTGAACATCAAAATACCCTTGCGGCACATGGATAACAGCGGCGGCATTTTAAATTATCCGCAATTTAAATTAGACATGGTGCGGCCGGGGATCATGACTTACGGCATTTATCCTTCCATAGGCCTGGAAACCAAAGCCTCGCTTTGCCCCGTAATGTCTTTTAAAACAACGATCGTTTTAATTAAGGATTTTCCTCCCGGATACGGTATTGGCTATAACAGCACTTACGTGACCAAATCCAAAACGCGCATTGCCACTATTCCTGTCGGCTACGGCGACGGCTATGGCTTAATCCTTTCTAATCAGGGCGAGGCTCTGATTAACGGCAGGAGGGCGCCTCTGGTCGGGCGAATTTCCATGGACTTGTGCACTATTGATGTCACGAAAATTCCCGAATGTGCCGTGGGCGATGAAGTTGTTCTTCTGGGCAAACAGGGTAACGAATACATCAGCGCGAACGAAATCGCCGCCAAGGCAAAAACAATCAGCTATGAGGTGCTTTGCGCCTTGGGCAAACGGGCGCCCCGTGTTTTTCTCCAGAAAGGTAAAACCGACGCCGTGGAGCCTAGGCTTAGGCGAATCTACATTCCCGGCGAAGAAAAATCTCTCGCCCGCATCGACAATATCATCCGGCATTGTTTCCAGGCAAGAACACGCAACGAAGAGCTGGGCGATGCCATCTACTATGAAATGTTTGAAACCCTGTTTGGAAAAGAAAACCGGCAACTCGAGCTGCGCAACGGATTCCGCTATGATATCAACATTGCCCAATTACCCGAAGCGGCTAAAAACAAATCTCGTCTGGGTGCATATTTTCAGGTCGGCGCTCATATTGAATACCGGAAAACCATCAAAAACAGTGTTTTCATGATCGGCTGCGCTCAGAACAATCAACAATTGTCCTCCCTGCTGGAAGACCCGCGCTGCGAATATCGCTGGCTTTTGGGGGGCGGAGAAGAATTGGTCATGGAAAGGGATTTCCACGTTGAACGAGTTAGTATCGATGATGAAGATATTCCGATTACCGACGCCAGGATAACCGATCGAGGTTACGAGGTCTGGTGCGGGAGCGATAACCTGAAGAAAAAAATGAATTCGGAAGTTAAAATTGCGATAGACATTGTCACCAAAAAAGCCAAAAACAACAACATCTTCCCGGTTTATCTGGTGTATCCGACACGCGGCGTCGATATTACTTTTAACTACGAAAAGGCCGATTTGAAAAATGTCCGTGTGGAAAGCTTTTTTGCCGGCAGACACCCTTCTCCTTCGATAATCCGGGACAAGGGGAAATTCATGGAGATTAATGTATCCGATAAGGAATGGATTTTCCCCACCAGCGGCGTCATCTTCATCTGGGATAATTAATCCTGCCTCTAATAAGAGTGCTGTCCCTGAGACTGTCGATACTTCTCCAGAGCAACTTGTCAGACAATGCTAAAACCCTTAATACTCCCGGCCAATATTCCCTTGACTTACCGGAACGACTTTTTTATAGTTCTGACAGGAGAGGGTATCATCAAAATTCAGGCTTCGGGGAATTATTCGCTGATCAGATAATAATTACAAATGTATAAGGTAAGTGTCTGTGTTTTACTAATTTCGTTCCTTTTTATTTACAAACCGTCTTGTTTCTGACTACAGAAGAGCAGCAGATGAAAGATCAATCCGGAACAAATCACGATTTTCT
The DNA here is from genome assembly GCA_964469905.1 of uncultured Smithella sp. GTDB lineage: Bacteria > Desulfobacterota > Syntrophia > Syntrophales > Smithellaceae > MVRV01. Next base: position 12,054 of record CAYXZW010000003.1, on the reverse strand, counting down.
CGCGGAAAATTCATTATCCAGGCAGAGCGTCGGCAAAGTCCTGCGTTAGTGAGAAGCATTTTCGGTCAAGAAGCGGAAACTGCACTAAGAATCTGGAGGCAACCATAGCCTGTGCTCTGAGTAAAAGGCAGGAGTGTTAGCAGGAACAATCCGTCAAACGAGGTATAAAATGAAACTTCCGTACAGGCTTCTTTTTTTTGCTGTGATGCTGGGAATTTGTATTTTTCTCTTCACTTCCTTCTATAATCAGGCCAAAAAGGCAGCCATCAATCACATTAATAGCGAACAGTTAATCCATGCCCGACAAGCGGCACGAGGCATAGAAGACTTTTTCAACAACTGGACGCTTACCCTGCAAGCCTTGGCGGAATCGGCCTCGATCATAAATATGGACAAAGCAGGCAAAGATGACATTGCACTCCTTTTCCGGACTAATCAGGACAGGATCAGGGCAATTACCCGGGTGGATGCAGCGGGCAGGATTATTTACACTTTTCCTTTTAATCGCGATGCCATCGGCAGAAATATCTCTGACCAGAAGCATATCCGCGAGATCATGAGCACCCACAAACCCGTTGTCAGCGACGTATTTTTTGCCGTTCAGGGATACGACACGGTTGCCCTCCATGTTCCCGTTTTCCAAAACAAGAAATACCAGGGTTCGATTGCCATTACTATTAATTTTCAAGCCCTGGCCAAGCGCTACCTGGAAGACATAAAGATAGGAGAAACCGGCTATGCCTGGATGATCAGCCGGGATGGGACGGAACTATACTGCCCTGTCCCCGGCCATACCGGGAAATCGGTCATGGAAAACTGCAAAGATTTCCCCTCCATTCTGACCATGGCCGGGGAGATGCTCAAGGGACATACAGGTTCAACCATCTATACCTTTGATAAAATAAGGGGAGAAGAAGTAGAGATAATCAAAAAACATGCCGTATACTCACCCATAAATATCGGGAATACCTTCTGGTCGATCGTTGTTGCCTCCTCGGAAGATGAAATTATAGCTTCCCTGGAGGGATTCCGCAATAAACTAATTATGCTCATTGCTTTTCTAATGCTTTGTGGATTTTTATTTGCTTACTTTGGGTTGAAGGCCTGGTTCATCATCGCGGAAGGAGAAAAACGCCGCCTTGCCGAGGAGGCTTTGCGGGAAAGTGAAGAGAAATTGCTTCTGATCACAGAAAACATGTCGGATTGCGTTGCTTTAGTGGACTCAACTGGCGCATATCAATTTGTGACACCTTCCTACAAAGAAACCCTGGGATATAACCCTGAAGATATGATTGGTGTTACAGGACTTAGCCTCACCCATCCGGATGATCTGGAACGAATTACGCAAACCTACCTGGACGGTCTTAACAAAAGTTGGCGCGAAATAACATTTGAAACGAGAACACGCCACAAGGATGGGCACTATGTACCAATGGAAATTAGAGTCCGATTATTGACTGATTCACAAGGGAAAGCCATCGGCGCTATCTTTGCCGGACGGGACATAACGAAACGACTGCACGTGGAGGAAAAACGCCGGGAGGCCGAAGAAAATTATCGGTCTATTGTCGAGAATGCCGTGGAAGGTATTTTCCAGACCACGATGGATGGTCATTTTCTCACCGCCAACCCTGCCCTTGCCCATATTCTCGGCTATGAATCGTCGGCCAACCTGATGGCGGCGGTAACATCTGTCGGCATGCAGCTTTATGTAAACCCCGAAGCACGCGAAGAATACTTGAGACTCCTCAAAGAAAAGGGAGAAGTAAATGCCTTTGAAGCACAAATGCGCCGCAAAGATGGCAATATCTGCTGGACTTCCATGAACACCAGGGTCATCAGGTCTGCCGATGGCAGTCCTTTGCATCTGGAAGGTTTTTTGACCGACATCACTGAACGCAAGCACGCAGAAGAAAAACTCAAAACCGCAGAAGAAACATATCGAAACATTTTCATGAATGCTCAGATCGGTTTATTTAGGACAAACATAGCTACCGGCATATTGGTTGAAGCCAATGATAAACTGGCGCAAGTTATCGGATTTAACAACAGAGAAGAGCTTTTGTTGAGCAACTTTAATATCGCCGATAGATATGTTGATCCGGACGCTCGCAAGAAGATGCTTGCCCTTATAAAAAAGCACGGCCAGATCAACAACTATGAAACGCAATTCAGAATTAACAGCGGCGAAATCCGTTGGGTTCGTTTTTATGCTAAACTTGTTCCGGAGAAAGGCTGGGTGGAAGGTGTGTCCGAAGACATTACTGACATAAAACAGGCCGCCGAGGAAAAACGCCTTCTGGAAGAGCGCCTGCAACAGGCAGACAAAATGGAGTCCATCGGTATTCTGGCCGGCGGTATCGCCCATGACTTCAATAATCTCCTAATGGGCATTCAGGGCTATGCTTCACTGATATTGCGACATCTCCGTCAAGATGATCCTGCTTATGAAATGGTCTTACGTATTGAGGAGCAGGTGCAAGGCGGGGCGGATTTAACCCGCCAGCTTCTGGGTTTTGCCCGCGGGGGAAGATATGAAGTCCGGCCCACCGATATGAACGAAATTCTTGAAAAAACATCTTCCCTGTTCGGCAGAACCAAAAAAGAGATATCCCTTCACCGACAATCGGGTAAAGACCTCTGGAGCGTGGAAGTTGACCGGGGACAAATGGAACAGGTATTTCTGAATCTGTATGTAAATGCCTGGCAAGCCATGCCCGGGGGTGGAAATATCTATCTTGCTGCCCATAATGTTATCTTGAACGATGAGCAAGCTCTTCTCTACTCGGTGCAGCCGGGTAAATACGTGAAAATAACAGTAGCTGATACCGGCATAGGAATGGATGAGAAGACTCGAGAGCGCATCTTCGAACCATTTTTCACAACGAAAAAAATGGGGAGAGGCACCGGCCTGGGACTGGCGACAGTATACGGAATCATTAAAGGGCACCAGGGTATGATAACTGTGGAAAGTGAACCCGGCCAGGGGACAACATTCATCATCTATTTGCCCGCATCGGACAAGACCGTGACGAAGAGTAAAATGTCCAGCGAAAAAATCGTCAGTGGTACGGAGACGGTCCTGCTGGTGGATGATGAGAAGACGGTCCTGGATGTCAACAGGGAGCTTCTGGAAACCATGGGATACAAGGTCTATGCCGCCGGCAGCGGTCAAGAGGCTGTTGCTGTTTACATGGAGAAGAAAGATAAAATAGACCTGATTATTCTGGACATGATTATGCCGGGCATGCAGGGTGCAGATGTATTTGATCGTCTCCGACAGATAAATCCACAGGTCAGGGTTCTGCTGTCGAGTGGTTACAGCATCAATGGAGAAGCACAGTCCATCATTAATCGGGGCTGCAACGGCTTCATCCAAAAACCATTTCGCCTGGCAGAACTGGCCGGTAAGGTTCGGGAGGTTTTGTCCTGAGAAAGCAAGATGAACCCTCTGGTCTTTGACAGTAGAATGTGTTAATTTGTCACCGTTGTGAGTTTGGGCCAGTGAAAACCTAAAATGCAGTGATTGCTGGAAAAGGAGAGTTGTCATGGCGACAGCGACAGAAGTCAATAAAGGAATATTATTGGAAAGCGGTACCAATGAATTAGAAATAATCGAGCTTTATGTCGACGAGGAAGATGGCAGTGGCTATCGCGGTTACTATGGTGTCAACGTGGCCAAAGTGGTCGAAATTATCAGTATGCCTACCCAAATTCATCAACCGCCTAATGCCTCCAAATTTATTTCCGGTGTTTTCAACCACCGCGACAAGGTTATAGTACTCGTTGACCTTGCCGTCTGGCTGGGGAAAAATCGCTCCCAGGAAAAACCACCGATTGTTATCATCACGGAGTTCAACAAGATAACATCCGCATTCCTCGTTTCCGGAGTCACAAGAATCCACCGTACCAGCTGGGCAAATATCAAGCCTCTGGATGCTTACCTGCAGAGGTACTCAGAAGCAATTACCGGCATGATTCTTCTGGAAAACAAAACAGTTCTTATGCTCGACCTCGAAAGGATCATCAGCGAGCTTGATCCCCGTCTTGCCGTACCCAAAATTCCGGAAGGCATGACCATGATGCCTGCGGCCGATACGCCGGCCAACTCCATCAAATACCCCCTGAAGGTTCTCCATGCTGACGACTCCGGAATGATACGCCGGACAACCAAGCAGCTCCTCGAAGAGAAAAAAGAATTTATTGTCACTTCAGTGGTGGACGGCACAGAGGCCTGGGCCTACCTCGAAGACTTAAAGAAGAAGGCCGCGGCGGAGAACAAGCCTGCTACTGATTTTCTCGATATCGTTCTCTCGGATATCGAGATGCCGGGAATGGACGGTTACCATCTTTGCCAAAGAGTTAAAAGCGACGCTGCCCTGGGGATACTGCCCGTCGTTCTCTTTTCTTCCCTGATCACCGACAAATTACGCCATAAAGGTGAATCCGTTGGCGCCGATGGACAGCTCGCCAAACCGAGCCCGTTGGAACTTGTAAGAGATTTAAAAGAGATCGTCGTAAAAAGGATGAGACAATAATTAGTTAAGGAGTATATTATGGTCAGAAAAATTTCAATATCAACCACAATCATTTTCTTTATCTTTATGACGATGATGGCCGGTGCAGCGGAAAAAAATTCGCCCGCGTCAGGAAGCACCATGCCGGAAATGGAATTACTACTGCCGAATAATTCCACCGATCTTAAATACCTGGGATTGCAATCATCCGGTAAAACATTCCGGATCAGCCAGATAAAAGCAAAAATAGTTATTCTCCAAATATACAGCATGTACTGCCCTTATTGCCAGGCTGAGGCTCCCAATGTCAATCGTCTCTACGGGTTGATCGAAAAAAATCCGGCGCTGAAAGATAAAGTAAAAATTATCGGCATTGGCGCCGGCAACACATCGTTTGAAGTTGCCACTTATAAGAAAAAATATATAGTCCCCTTTCCCCTGATTCCAGACGAAGATTTTAAAATCCATAAAATTATGGGTGAGGTGCGGACACCTTACTTTATTGCAGTGAAACTAGCGGACGGTGGACGGATGGAAGTCATCTATTCACGTCTGGGTGCAATGGGAAATAATGATCTTTTTCTGGCTGGTCTTGTAAAATCAGCTGGATTAAAATAGGACAGGGCGATGAAAAAAACGGCACTTCTGATTACCTTAGTTGTTATTTTTTTTACTTGCGGCGCTCATGCTGCATCCTATGTCTATAAGACCAATATTTACAATCCGGGAGAGCTCAAGCCGGCCGATAGCCTGTTAAAAGTAAAAGTCGGCCAGGGTGCTCCCGATTTTTCACTGAAAGCTATCAGCGGAAAAACAGTTTCTCTCCGGGATTTTCACGGCAGGAAAAATGTGGTAATTTCTTTTGTACCCGCGGCCTGGACACCGGTTTGTTCCGATCAATGGCCCGGCTACAATATTATTGAGGATATATTCTCCGGCAATGATGCTGTCTTATTGGGAATTACAGTGGATAATATTCCCACTCTTTTTGCCTGGACAAACCAGATGGGAAAACTGTGGTTTGATGTCCTTGCCGATTTCTGGCCGCATGGAGCGGTGGCGGCACGTTTCGGTGTGCTGCGTTCCGACGGCCAGGCGGAAAGAGCGCTTTTCGTGATTGATAAAAAAGGCGTTATCCGCTACATCGATATCCATGACATTAACAAGCGCCCCCCCCTGGAAGATCTGGTACGGGAGCTGGAAAAGCTAAACAAATAAATTGGCTATCATCAGATCAGCCGGTAAGCAGTAGTAAAAGATGAATGAAATTGAAGCCGCTGGCATTAATTCGGCAAAAGGCCCCCTGTCCGCAAAAGAGAACGCTGCCGCGATCATTCTTGCCGGAGGTAAAAGCAGCCGGATGGGCCGGGACAAAAGCCTTCTTTCCGCCAACAACCTTCCCCTGATCGGAAAAATTGTATCTCAACTGGAGAGTGTTTTTCCGGAAATTATTATCGGCGCAAATGAACCGGAAAAATACCGCTTTTTAAACCTGCCGGTTATTCCGGATCTGGAAGAAGGCAAAGGGCCGTTGATGGGGATATACTCAACGTTACTTAGTTCCAATCATGAAGTAAATTTTGTAGTGGCCTGTGATATTCCGGATCTGGATATGAAATATGTTCAGGAATTGATCCGGCAGGCAAAAAATCACCAAATAGTCATACCCACCTGGAAGGACGGGAAGCACGAACCTTTATTCGCGGTTTACAAAAAGTCCATTCTGGGAGATATAAAAAATCTGCTGGACGCCGACCAAAGAAAGATCAGCCTTTTGTTCCAGTCAACTGATGTTAAATATCTGCCGCTGCCGGATGAGATGAAATGGTACCGGAATTTGAATACGCTGGAAGATTATAAACAATACATAAAACAATGATGGTCCAAGGTTGAATTCAATTTATGATTTCTTATGAAAAAGCTTTTGCAATAATCATGCAGTCCGCATTCCCACTCGAGACGGAAACTGTGGGGCTGATTCATTCGCTAAACAGAGTACTGGCTTCCGATATTCAATCGGATATCGATATGCCTCCCTTTAACAAATCGGCTATGGACGGCTATGCCTGCCGCAGAGCTGATTTACAAGAAATACTCAGTGTTATCGAAATTATTCCTGCCGGTTACAGACCGCAAAAAACTATTGCGAAGAATGAATGCTCGAAGATAATGACCGGGGCTATCGTGCCACGGGGTGCGGATTGTGTAGTTAATGTGGAGAATACGGAAATCACCACGGAGAATAAAGTAAGGATCACCGACGGTAACATCCCGGACAATATCTGCTATCAAGGTGAAGATGTTGGGCGTGGCGAAGTTGTCCTCTCCCGGGGCGCATTGATTTTACCGCAGCATATCGCCGTGCTGGCCAGTGCCGGAGTCAGCAGTGTTCCTGTATATAAAAAGCCCCGCATCAGCATTATTACTACGGGAAGCGAGCTCGTCGAACCGGAAGAGGCTCTGCCGGCGGGATGCATCCGCAACAGCAACAGTTACCAGTTGATCGGGCAGGTCCAAAGAATGTTTATCGAGCCGAAATATCTGGGGATCGCCGGCGATACCGAGGATTTACTGAACATGCTGATCCGGAAGGCATTGCAAACAAGCGATGTAGTTCTTCTTTCCGGTGGTGTTTCCATGGGTGATTATGATCTGGTTCCGGCGGTATTGAAGGCCAACGGCGTCACCATTCACTTTGACAGAGTTGCCATGCAGCCGGGCAAACCACTGACATTCGGGACTAAAGATAAAACCACCATATTCGCTTTTCCGGGCAATCCTGTTGCAACTTTTTTGCCTTTTGAAATTATGGCCAAACCCTTTATTTACAAATTAATGGGGCATGACTATACGCCCAAAATTATCTCGCTGATCACCGGAACCGATTTTAAACGTAAAACAAGTGAGCGCCGGGCCTTTGTTCCTGTTCTAATTAAAAACGGCAAAGTGTTTCCCATAGAATATCATGGCTCCGCTCACATTAATGCTTTATGTTTTGCCGAAGGGTTTATTTCTTTCCCGATAGATGTATTGGAAATTAAAGAAGGCGAAAATATTAATGTAACAGCCTTATAAAATGAGGATAATATTTATTTTACGCCCTGCCGGATTAACTTCTGAAAATCCTGATCAGCTGCTTGCAGGAGCGCCTCGACATCCTTCTCCAGTTTTTCGAAGCGGGTGATGATTGCCCGGGCCTGCTCGGTCAGTTGCATGGACTTATCGCGTACGCCAATATCCACCAGTTTCATCCCCATCCGTTCTTCCGATGCTTTTAGTCTGCCCCAGGCTGCCCGATAAGACATTTCCAGCTTTTTGGCGGCGGCATTGAGGCTCTTCTGCTCGTCAACAGCCTGAAGAATATTGTCCCGTCCCTTGCCGAAAATCACTTTCCCGTCTTTCTCAATCCAGATTTTATACTTGATTTCCATTGTTTGCCACCAATCCTCCACTCTTGTCGCTTTGCTTATAAGGACGATGACCATAAAATGTCAATAAAATTCGGCATCATAAATTTTAAGTGTATGTTTTATATAACATATTGACTTTTTTGTGACTTTCGGTCAATTTATGCCACGTTTGACATAGACCATATTTGACATAGGTATCGGGAGGCTTTTTATGCAAATTACACGAAGAGGTTTTTTAACTCTGACCGGCGCCGTTGGTGGCGGGATTGCCCTATCTACTTTGGGAATCAACCTGAATCCGACCCGGGCATACGCGACAGAGTTAAGCAAAATGGACCGAATTAAGGTTGCCAAACAGACGATGACAACTTGCTGTTATTGTTCGGTAGGCTGCGGTCTTGTCTGCAGCACGGATAAGGCGACCGGCAAGATCATCAACATCGAAGGAGATGCCGACCATCCCATTAACGAGGGATCGCTTTGCGCCAAAGGAGCGGGCCTCTTTGATCTGACCGAGGCTAACAAGCATCGCCTCACCAAGGTGCTTTATCGCAAGCCCTATGGAACCGAGTGGGAAGAAAAAAACTGGGACTTTGCGATTTCCCGCATCGCCCGACTGGTCAAGGACACACGTGACAAAGGCTTTGTCCAGAGAAATACTCAGGGCGAACTGGTTAACCGCTGCGAAACGATCGGTCACTACGGCAGTTCCAATATCGACAATGAGGAATGCTGGCTGGTGACCGCCAAATCGCGGGCACTGGGACTTGTTTATATGGATCATCAGGCCAGGGTCTGACACAGTCCATCGGTAGCGGCTCTGGGAGAGTCGTTTGGACGTGGTTCCATGACGAACCACTACTGTGATTTAAAGAATGCCGATGTCATTCTGATTATGGGTAGCAATGCTGCCGAGCATCACCCCATCGCCTTCAAGTGGATATTAAGAGCAAAAGAAAAAGGCGCGACGATTATTCACGTTGATCCCCGTTACACTCGAACATCCGCCCGCTGTGATTTCCATGTGCCTCTTCGCTCCGGCACGGATATCGCTTTTTTAGGCGGCATGATCCACTACATTATCGAAAAAAAGAAGTACTTCAAAGATTACGTTCTCAACTACACCAATGCCTCCTTTATCGTAGGCAAAGACTTTTATTTTAAAGATGGTCTTTTCTCCGGGTATGATGCAAAGCAGAGAAAATACGATAAAGCAACCTGGGTGCTGGAAAAAGACGTCAAGGGTATTCCCAAACGGGATATGACACTCGCCAATCCCCGCTCGGTTTTCCAGATGATGCGGAAGCATTATTCCCGCTATACGCTGGACAAGGTTTCCAGCATCACTGGCGTTTCCAAGGAAAACCTTCTTAAAGTTTATGAGGCCTATAGCGCCACCGGCGTTCCGGACAAGGCGGGAACGGAATGCTACGCTCTGGGCTGGACCCACCATACTACCGGCTCGCAGAACATCCGCACGATGTCCATCATCCAGTTACTGCTGGGCAACATGGGCATCGCGGGCGGCGGCATCAACGCGCTGCGCGGCGAACCGAACGTTCAGGGGTCCACCGATCATGCGATTCTTTATAATGTTCTGCCCGGCTATCTGAAAACGCCCGCGGCATCTTTGCAGACGCTGGATCAGTATCTGAAGAAAAACACTCCGGAATCGAAAGATCCCCAGTCGGCGAACTTTTATCAGAATTACCCCAAATTCTTTGTCAGCTTCCTGAAATCCTATTGGGAGGATAAGGCCACAAAGGGAAATGAATTCGGCTATTCCTGGCTGCCCAAAATGGAAGATGGGAAGCACTATTCTACAATGCACATGTTCGATGCTATGTATGCAAACAAGGTAAAGGGATTCTTTGTCATCGGCGCTGATCCGGCGGTGAGCACTCCGAATTCCAACAAAGTCCGCAAAGCGCTCCAAAATCTGGACTGGCTGGTCGGGGAAAATATTTTCAACAACGAAACCTACGAATTCTGGAGAGGTCCCGGAGTTGATCCCACCAAGATCAAGACGGAATGTTTCCTTCTGCCCGCCGCCGCAAGCATGGAGAAGGAAGGCTCGCAGAGCAACTCCGGACGCTGGGTGCAGTGGAAATACAAGGCGGCCGAGGCACCTGGCGATGCGATTCCCGTGGGCGAAATTGAAATCAAGATTCTGGCCGCCATCAAAAAGCTCTACGAAAAAGAAGGCGGGCCCAATGCCGAAGCCATTGTCAATTTCAAATGGGATTACCTCGACGGCAAGGGACGCATGGATGTAATGAAAGTGGCCAAGCGGATCAATGGCGTTTTTCTGGAAGACACGGTAATTGAAGATAAGGCCAAGGGCACAAAGACCGAGTTCAAGAAAGGACAGCTGGTTCCCGGTTTTGGCAATCTTCAGGCCGACGGCAAAACAGCCTGCGGCAACTGGGTTATTTCCGGCAGCTACACCGCCGACGGCATCAACAGGATGAAATCCAGAGGCAAGGAAGATCCAACGGGCTTGGGTTTGTTCCCCAATTGGTCCTATGCCTGGCCGGTTAACCGCCGCATACTCTATAACCGCGCCTCCTGCGATGTAAACGGCAAACCTTACAACCCCAAGCGCAATATCCTGGAGTGGAAGGGGGATAAGTGGGTGGGCGACGTGCCCGACGGTCCCTGGCCGCCGATGGCAGACAAAGAGAAAGGGAAATATCCCTTCATTATGCAAAAAGACGGCCTGGGCGCCCTGTTCGGACCCGGCATGGCCGAAGGCCCGTTCCCCGAGCATTACGAACCGCTGGAAGGACCGCTGGCCAAGAACCCCATGTCGTCGCAGCTTATCAATCCGGCAGCGGAAATCTTTAAGAGCGATATGGATAAGGTGGCTAACGCCAGCGATAAATTCCCTTATGTCTGCACAACTTATTCCTGTACCGAGCACTGGTGCTCCGGTGCTCTGACGCGCTGGCAGATGTGGCTTTTAGAGATGCAGCCGGAACTTTACGTGGAAATCGGCGAGAAACTTGCCAGGGAAAAAGGCATTAAGAACGGCGAACGCATCAAGGTTTCCTCCATCCGTGGCGAGGCACCCTGCGTTGCCATGGTGACCAAACGCTTTAAGCCTTTCATGGTGGAAGGAAAAGAGGTTCATCAGGTCGGTATGCCCTTCAATTATGGCTGGCTCTTCCCCAAAGATAGCGGCAGTGACAGCACAAATATGTTAACCCCAACCGTTGGCGACGCGAACACCTTCTGCCCCGAGTATAAGGCGTTCATGGTCAACGTGGCCAAGTTGTAGGAGGGAAGCGACCATGAATAAACAACCTGAACTCGTAAAATTGATTGATACCACCCTGTGCACCGCCTGCCGGGGCTGCCAGGTGGCCTGCAAACAGTGGAATGAACTGCCCGGCTTGAGAACTAAACAGTTGGGCACCTACCAGAATCCGCCTGATTTGCAGTGGAACACCTGGACGCTGATCCGCTTCCAGGAGTATGAGGATAAAGACAAGAACTTTACCTGGATATTCCGCAAGGACGGCTGTATGCATTGCACCGACGCCGCCTGCGTGAAAGTCTGCCCCAGCGGTTCGCTGTACTATACACCGATGAAAACCGTCGGGATTCATCATGACAAATGCATCGGGTGCAAGGAGTGTGTCGCGGCCTGTCCGTTTAATATTCCCCGCTATGACGCGAAAACGGACAAGGTGTATAAATGCGATCTTTGCTATTCCCGCATCAAGGAAAGCCACTCGCCGGCTTGCGTCAAGTCCTGTCCGACCGGCGCGCTGACCATTGGCCCCAAAGATGAGATGATTAAAAAAGCCTCCGCGAAAGCCAAGGCTTTAGGTGGCGACGCCAACGTTTACGGCGACAAGTTTGTGAACGGAACGCATGTAATTTACGTTCTGCAATTCAAGCCGGAAGTTTACGACGCCCTCCCGGTTGATCCGAAAGTGCCGACATCTATTATTGTCTGGAAAGATTTCCTCAAGCCGCTTAGTTTACTGGCCGCGGGAGGAGTTCTGGCAGGTTCGTTCCTCCATTACATTCTGCACGGACCGAAGAGACCTGATCCGGAGCCAACTGATGAAAAGACGGAAGGAGGAAAGTAAAATGAAAAAAGGAATGATTTTAGTCAC
>CAYXZW010000002.1:0-156285 GCA_964469905.1 uncultured Smithella sp. | reverse complement strand
TCGGCAAGCCGATCAGCACTTTTCAGGCGATTCAATTTAAACTGGCGGATATGGCGACGGAACTGGATGCGGCGGAACTTTTGTTGTTGCGCGCGGCCTGGCTGGAAGACAACGGGTTAGATTTTGAAAAAGAGTCAGCCATGTCCAAGTACTTCGCCTCCGATGTGGCGATGAAGGCGGCCATTGAAGGGGTGCAGATTTTCGGCGGCTATGGTTACGTCAAGGAATATCCCGCGGAGCGTCACATGCGCGATGCCAAAATATGCCAGATCTATGAAGGAACAAACGAAATTCAGCGAGTAGTTGTTGCCCGGAAATTATTAAGCATGCGCTAACTAAAAATAAAAGGGAAAAGGCGAGATAGCCTTGTGCTGCCTCGCCTTTTCTGTTACACGGCAACAGGATAGCTCAATGTTGTCATTCCGGCGAAAGAGACTGTGTCGCAATTCATTTTTGTGTCATTTCGAAGCGCAGCGAGAAATCTTGTTTTCAATTGATTCAGCTACTTAAGATTCCTCACATACGTTCGGAATGGCATTCTTTTCAATTGCGACACAGTCTCAAAAGCCGGAATCTAGCATTAATTTAACTGGATGCCGGATCGAGTCCGGCATGATGATGGCGGTTTTTAATTACCGGTGTAATATTGAAAAAAAAGATGATGGATGATTTATGGAACTGGAATTGATCGACAAGCTGGTGACAAAAAACGACAAGAAAATAATTTTTCTGATCATGGATGGATTGGGCGGCCTGCCGCAGAGCCCTGGTGGACAAACGGAACTGGAAACGGCGCAAACGCCCAATCTGGATCGTCTTGCGGCCTCGGGAACCTGCGGCCTGCTTGACCCGGTAGGCTACGGTATAACGCCGGGCAGCGGGCCGGCGCACTTTGCCCTCTTCGGCTATGATCCGGTAAAATACAATGTCGGCCGGGGGTTGCTTTCTGCCGCCGGGCTTGATTTCCCGCTGGCCGAGGGTGATTTATATATGCGGGCGAATTTTGCCACAGTTGATTCCCAGGGACTGATTACCGACAGAAGGGCGGGTCGGTTGGCAACAGAAAAAAACGAAGCAATCTGCCGCAAGCTTCAGGAAAAAATTAGGTTGAATTCCGGCACTCAGGTGTTTTTTAAAACGGAAAAAGAACATCGCGCGCTGGTGGCGCTGCGTGGCGGCGACTTCAGCGAAGAAGTTGCGGAAACAGATCCGCAAAAAACAGGTTTACCGCCGCTGGAGCCAACGGCATTAATTCCACAGGCGAAAAATACTGCCGCCATCATGCAGGAACTGACAGAAAAAATGAAAAATGTTCTGGCGGATGAAAAAACTGCCAACGCCATTTTGTTGCGGGGCTATGCCCGGTATCGGCGCTTTCCCTCTATGGTTGAACGCTTCGGATTAAAGCCGCTGGCAATCGCCAGTTACCCCATGTACAAAGGAATAGCGAGGCTGCTGGGAATGGAGTTGGTTGGCGCAACGCCAACGATAGAAGAGGAAATTCAGGCTCTTCATGACAATTATCAGGCTCATGATTTTTTCTTTATCCACATCAAGTATACCGATTCGCGCGGTGAAGACGGTCAGTTTGCTGAAAAAGTAAAAGTGATTGAAAAAATCGATACCTTTATTCCCGATATTTGTGCTTTAAATCCCGCTGTCCTTGTGGTAACCGGTGATCATTCCACGCCGGCAGTTATGTCCGGGCATAGCTGGCATCCGGTTCCCGTTTTGCTGTCGGCTGAAACCTGCCTGCCGGATTTGGCCACGAGTTTTGGCGAGCGAGCCTGTATAACCGGTGGCCTGGGACGTATGCCCATGAAAAATCTAATTGCTGTGGCGCTGGCGCATGCGGGAAAAATGCAAAAATTCGGCGCATAAAAAACAGGTGTTTAGGCTGAGGACTGAAGGCTGAGGCTGAAGGAAGAAGGAAGCCCCGCACGGTTGAAATCAACGGGGCTGGATCAGCACGGAGAAAGCATTGTGATGAAAAAAAAAGCACTGATAACCGGTATTACCGGAATGGTTGGTTCCCATCTGGCGGATTATCTTCTGGCCAATACGGATTGGGATATATACGGTATGTGCCGCTGGCGCAGCCCGCTGGATAACGTCGAGCATCTGCTGGATCGAGCTAATAAAAGGGATCGTGTTTATTTTCTCGATGGTGATTTATGTGATTACATCTCCCTGCAAAATGCTGTTGATGAATGCAGGCCGGACTTTGTTTTCCATTTGGCGGCGCAGAGTTATCCGAAGACGAGCTTTACTTCACCGATTGCGACGCTTGATACTAATATTCTGGGAACAGAAAGACTCCTGGAAGCTTTGCGGCGACGCCAAGATATAAATCCGGTGATTCATGTTTGCTCTTCCTCAGAAGTGTTTGGCAGAGTTTCTAAAGAAAAACTGCCGATAAATGAAGATTGCTCTTTTCACCCGGCATCTCCCTACTCCATATCGAAAATAGGCACGGACTTGATTGGCAGGTTTCATGCTGAGGCTTACGGACAAAAAGTTGTTGTGACGCGTATGTTCACGCATTCGGGACCCCGGAGGGGAGATATTTTTGCCGAATCAACATTTGCTAAACAAATCGCCATGATTGAAGAAGGGTTGATTCCGCCCGTGGTCAAAACAGGGAATCTGAATTCGATGCGGACATGGTCTGATGTCCGCGATGCGGTCAGAGCATACTATTTACTGGTTACAGTAAATCCGATTCCCGGTGAATATTATAATATCGGCGGTTCCTATTCCTGTACGGTCGGGGATATGCTGAAACATCTTGTTTCCATTTCCACGAGAAATGATATCAAGGTAGAAAGTGAAGATGCCCGGTTTCGTCCACTGGATGCCGATCTCCAGGTTCCGGACACTGCGAAATTCAAGAAACATACCGGCTGGGAACCACAAATTACGTTTGAGAAGACAATGCAGGATTTGCTTGATTATTGGCGGGGTCGTGTTAAATCCGGGAAAGCGTTTTTGACTAGATAATTAGAAGAAAGGGCTCAATATTGAAAGACATAAAAACTGAAAAACACGATGCAATTATACTTTCCAGTGGTGATGAAAAGGAAACACTGAAGGCTTTTATTAATCATGTTAAAGCTTCGCCCTTGCCCGATGATGAGGTTTTACCGAATCTGGGATTATTTCTGACCTCGAAATCTCTTTCGAGGATTTTGTTTTTCTACGAACTATATAAGAAAATAATTAATAACCATGGAGTGATAATGGAATTCGGTGTGCGTTGGGGGCAGACACTTTCTGTCATGTCGGCACTGCGGGGTATTTTTGAACCGTTTAACCGTCATCGTAAAATTATCGGATTTGATACATTTCAAGGGTTTGCCGGAATCGGTGAAAAAGACGGGGAACGCTGCCGCTGTGTTGACGGTTCATTTTCCGTGACAGCGGACTATGAAGTTTATCTCGATCGTCTGCTCAATCTGCAAGACAATCTTAATCCCATTTCCCATTTGAAGAAGTATGAACTCATACGGGGCAATGCTATGGAAACGGTTCCCGCTTATTTCGCGAGGCACCCGGAAACAATAGTTTCCCTGGCTGTTTTTGATTTTGATATTTATGAGCCGACAAGAGTCGCTCTGGAAGCAGTTAAACCGCATTTGTGCAAGGGAAGCATCCTGGTATTTGACGAACTATGCGACGATATTTTCCCGGGTGAAACAATTGCGCTGCAGGAAGTTTTAGGGCTGAATAATGTTCGTATTCAGAGAATGCCCATGACTTCAAGAATTTCCTATCTGGAGATCGAATGAATTCAGTTTGCAAGGATATCCGCAGGCAGATGTTGCTGGTGGCCAAGGAAAGCGGACATGGTCACATTCCTACCTGCTTTTCGATTGTGGAAATACTTTGGGCTTTGTATAGCGTCCTGCGCCATAATCCTGATAATCCTTCCTGGACGGAGAGGGATTTGTTCATCCTCAGCAAGGGTCATGGCGCGTTGGCTTACTATTTAGTTTTGGCCAAACTGGGCTACTTTTCACCGGAGCAAATAAATACGCTGGGTGGATTTCATTCGGACTTCGGCTGTCATGCCGACCGTTTCAAGATACCGGGAGTTGAGGCCTCTACCGGCTCTCTGGGTCATGGAATAGGCCTGGCTGTCGGAATGGCACTTGCTCTCAAAATAGATCAATCGAGGCGGCGGGTGGTAACGCTTATTGGCGACGGTGAAGCCAATGAAGGTTCGGTTTGGGAAGCGCTACTTGTTGCATCCAACCTGGTGCTTCCTAATATGACAGTAGTTTATGATGATAACCGTTCCCATGCCCGCGGTCTGCAGATTATTAATCCTGCCGAGAAATTTCATGCTTTTGGTTGCGAGGTGACGGAAGTTGATGGACACGATCTGGATGCACTCAGGGCTGCTCTTCAATATTGCGGTGAGCGCACTCACGCCATTATCGCCCATACACAAAAGGGATACGGCTGCCGGACATTTATGAACAATCCTTATGAATGGCACCGAAGGTCGCCCGATGAAGCTGAGTACCGGAAGTTGTTGGAGGAATTAAATGCGTAAGCAGTTTAAAAATACCATCATGGATTTGTCTCTCCACGATAACCGGATTGTCATGGTTCTGGGAGATGTCAGCGTTTATCTTTTTAATGAGTTCAAAGAAAAATATCCGGATCGTTTTTACAATATGGGGATCAGCGAAAACACACTAATTAGTGTGGGCGCAGGTCTGGCCGCACAAAAATTTTATCCTTTTGTTCATACAATTGCCCCGTTCATAACGGAGAGAAGCTATGAGCAGATCAAACTCGACATGTGCTATAACCGGTTTGGCGGTAACATTGTTTCCTGCGGCGCTTCCTTCGACTATGCCTGGGATGGAGCGACTCATCATTCTTATACTGATCTTGCAATTTTGAGGCTTTTGCCGGGGATGGAAGTTATTCAGCCCGGTTCAACAAAGGAGATTGATATCCTGCTTCGAAGCCAGTATAACAATGGTAATCCAACTTACTTTCGTCTTTCTGATCATCCCCATAATATTGATGTTCCGGTAGAGTTTGGGCAGGGCGTGAAAATAAGGGATAACGGAGCGGAGATCACTGTAATGACGGCGGGTCCCCTGTTAGGTAATGTACTTGAGGCCTGCCGGGAACTTCCTGTTAATATCGTATATTTTCATACAATCAAGCCGATTGACACCGAATTAATTATGAGTTTTCGTCATACACGAATATTGGTAGTTCACGATGCCTTTGGTTTGAAAGAGGCCATTAGCGAAGTGCCTGAAGTGCGGATCGTTTTTCATGGAATGCCTGATGCTTTCTGCGCTTGTTATGGAACTCTGCAGGATATTCGTTGTCAATTAGGATTAGATCCTGCCGGGATTCGGGAATTCGTTTCCAGTCAGTTGAAAAGAAAGTAGCCTTAGTACTCCTAATTCAATTTAGTGAAAGTCAGATCGGCAATAAATATCGAGACGCAGGAATAGGCAATATGTTTTACCGTAATAAAAAAGTGCTCGTTACGGGCGGAACAGGTTTCGTTGGAGGGCATATTGTCCAAGCATTACTCGACCAAGGGGCTGCTGTCCGTATTCCAATTCATAATCGTCTGCTGCCGGTCGAAGATTCAAGGATTGAAACGGTGCCTAGTGATTTGACAAAACCGGGCGACTGCTTAACCGTTATGAATAAGATTGACTATGCTTTTCATGCTGCCGGCGCAGTTGGGGCTGCAGGAGTGAAAGGTTATCAATTGATGGAAGGCATAACGAAAAATCTCACTCTTACGGGGAATATTCTTCAGGCAGCATGGGCACAAGACGTCAAAAAAATAGTCGTTTTTGGCAGCTCTACTGGATACCCTGCCTATGGCCATCCTGTAAGAGAAGCTGAAATGTGGCAGGATGAACCACATCCGTCCTACTTTGGATATGGCTGGATGCGCCGATATCTGGAAAAACTTGGCGAATATGTGTCTCGTGTCTCTCCTTGCACAGTTGTGCTTATCAGACCGTCGGCGGTCTATGGTCCGAGAGATAATTTTGCAGAGAACACATCTCATGTGATACCGGCATTAATTAAAAGAGCAGTAGCAGGGGAGAACCCTTATGTTGTCTGGGGCAGTGGAGACGATGTGCGCGATTTTATTCACGTCACCGATTTTGTAAGAGCCTGTCTACTGGCCCTGGAAAAATGCTCTCATTTTGATCCGATCAATATAGGCTCAGGCCAGGCTTATACAATCCGTGAAATTGTCAGTTTAATTCTTGCCGCCGCGGGACACAAAGACATTCCGATCGTTTTTGACAGTACCAAGCCGGTAACTATACCATTTCGGATGATAGACATCGAAAAAGCCGAAAACTTACTGGGGTTTGAACCACAAATTTCATTGGAACAGGGAATAAAAGATACCGTTGCGTGGTATGTGAATTCCATTAGTTAAATAAACAGGAAAAAGTCGATGATAGCTGGAAATATACTGCAAGAGTTCAATAAAAAAAATGTTCTAGTAACCGGCGGCTCGGGATTGATCGGCAGGCAGGTAGTCGAATTTCTAGTTGAAGCCCAAGCGTGTGTCAGAAGTGTGTCGCTGGACAGCTCTGTTGTAAATACCAAGGTGGAGAATATTGTCGGAGATCTGGTGAGCATGGATTTTTGCAGAGAGATTATCCGCGATATGGATTATGTATTTCATCTGGCTGGGATTCAGGGAACTGTGCAGACATCATCTGCCAAGCTCGCCAGCCATTTTGTGCCAACACTGATGATGAACACAAATCTGCTGGAAGCAGCACGATTAAGAAAGGTGAAAAAACTTGTCTATACCAGTTCCATTGGTGCATATGCGGAAAAAAACATCCTGAAGGAGAGCGATTACAAAATCGAGAGCATACCAATGTCCTTTGCCGGTTGGGCGAAAAGAATGGCAGAGCTTCAGGTTTATGCTTATAAAAAACAGTATGGCATTAACACTTTCTCCATAGTCCGGTTATCCAATATCTATGGTCCGGGAGATAATTTTGATCCCGCAACCAGCATGGTCATTCCTGCATTGATGTATCGTCTGCACAGCGGCGAAAATCCATTGGTGGTGTGGGGAGACGGACATGCAGTAAGGGATTTTCTATACAGCAGAGATGCTGCGGAAGGAATTATTCTTGCTTTTCATCATGGAACGGATGGTGACTTTGTAAATATTGCCAGTGGCAAAGGGCATTCAATACGTGAAGTCGTCACCATTTTGCGGTCGTTCATTGATTTCGAATACAGTTTTGATACAAGCAAACCGTCCGGGGCTCCGATGAGGATTATGGACATCACAAAGGCAACAGAGCAGTTAGGCTTTTCTCCGTCAACTGACCTGGGCGATGGTTTGCGTTTGACCTGGGAATGGTTTGTGAAAAACCCAGAAGAACATAAAAGCAAATTAAACTATTTTATCGACAAGAACTATTAAGTTGCAAATGAATAAAATCAGAATCGGGCTTGTAGAGATCGGTGATTCGTTTGGCGGGCAGTATTATTTCCCCTATTCGCTGGGTATTCTGCGCGCCTATGCGGAAAAAAACCTTGCAGTCCCTCAAGAATACGAATTCCTGCCGATTATCTATAAACGGGGCCATGTCGATGACTATGCCTCTCGTCTTGCTGAAGCGGATATGATTTTTTACAGTGCCTATCTGTGGAATTTCAAGGTGAGTCTGTCAATTGCCCAGGAAGCCAAACGAAAGAATCCGGAAATAATAAATGTGTTCGGGGGGCCGAATGTTCCAGAGTCCGGAGAAAAATTATCTTTATTTCTGCAGAAATATCCTTTTGTCGACATCGCCTCTTTTGGAGAAGGAGAACGGCCTTTTTTAAAGATTATCGAGAGATGCCGCGAAAAAGAATGGGATGCGGTACCATCGATTGGATGGTGGAGGCCTGATAATGCGATTATTGTGAATAATTTAATAGAAACAATTGAAGATATCAACGAGATTCCCTCTCCCTATTTGTCCGGTGTTTTTGATGAGCTCATCAGGCAAAACCCTGAAGAGAAGTGGCAGGGCCGGATCGAAACAAACAGAGGTTGTCCTTTTACGTGTGCTTTCTGCTATTGGGGGAAGAAGTCCGAGCGAAAAATCAAACAATTTGATATTGCCAGAGTTTATGACGAGATTGACTGGCTGAGTAGTAATAAGGTTGAGTTTGTTTTCTGTTGCGATGCCAATTTCGGTATTTTGAAGAGAGATTTGGAAATAGCAAAAAAGGTTGCCGACAACAAGAAGAGCTACGGTTATCCCAAAGCTTTTTCCGTACAGAACACAAAAAATTCCAAAGAACGGATATTTGAGCTCCAAAAAATTCTGAATGATGAAGGTCTGCAAAAAGGAGTTAATCTTGCCCTGCAGTCTTTAAATGAGGAGACGCTGCAGCACATCGAAAGAGACAATATTGACAATAAAACGTACACTGAATTGCAAAAGCTTTTTACGAAGAGCAATATTGCTACGTTTACTGATCTTATTATAGGGTTGCCGGGAGAAACGTACGATTCATTTACAAAGGGTGTATCGGAGATTATTGCCAATGGCCAACACAACCGAATTCAGTTTATTAATTTGACCATCCTGGAAAATACATTGATGGCTGATCCGGAATATCAGCAAAGATATGGTTTGACCATAATAGAAACTGAACTTATCCCCCACCATTCATCTCCGGATATGAGCGCAAATATAATGGAGACACAGTACCTTGTCACCGCGACTAAGTCTATGCCAGCACAGGACTGGATAAGAGCAAGAGTGTTTTCCTGGTTGGCATCGTTGCTGCATTTTGATAAATTATTGCAGATTCCTTTTATTATTCTTCATGAAGTATGTGGAATTTCCTATAAAAATTTAGTTGAAGCGTTCATGAGAAAAGCTGATGGTGAAAGCATTCTGACGGGTATTTATTCTTCTCTTGAGGACAAAGCCGCCAGCATACAGAATGGAGGAAGTGAATACAGCATGTCCCGAAAGTGGCTCAATACTGCTTGGTATCCGGACGAATTGATATTGATAGATATGAGCACAGAAAATAAAGTAGAAGATTATTATCTGGAAGCAGAGGCCCGCCTTGTCTGTCTGGCGAAAAATTATCCGGCAGCTGTGGATCCGCAGGTAATTACCGATGCTATCCGCCTGAATCGCGCAGTCTTGAAACAGCCATTTCTTAAGGAAAATACAGCAATCCACTGCAATTACAATATCTGGGAAATCTATCAGTCAGCTCTGCGCTGTGCGCATGAAGAATTGGTAAAAGGTGATTTTATATACGAAGTTGACAGGATGTCGCAGAAATGGACATCCTGGAATGACTGGTGCCGTGAAGTAATCTGGTATGGCAATAAAAAAGGTGATTATATATATCCCGTAAAAAGGAGTGTTTGATGATTGATCCTGTACAAATAAAAAGCATTCTGTCCAAAGGAAAACCGGAACCAAGAGACGTACCTTGGTGGGGCGAGCCTAATTTTGGTGGCTGGTACACGGAAGCGGAGATAGAAGCAGTTGTCAAAGCAATCCGGAGTTCAATGCACTGGTCGCAAGGTTTTGGACACGGCGGGTGTTCTAATGAAATCGAGAATTTTGAAAATGCGTTTGCGAAATATTGCGGTGCTGATTACGCGATCGCCATTACCAGTTGCGGAATAGGTTTGGATATAGCAATGATGTGCCTGGATTTGCAACCGGGTGATGAGGTAATTGTTCCGGCGATAAACTATAAAGCATCGCAAATGGCAATACTGGGGCAGAGAGGGAAAGTGGTTTTCTGTGAGATTGATCCCAAAACGTTAAATGTAGATCCTGAAGATGTCGAAAGAAGAATTACAACGCGCACTCGCGCCATATGTCCTGTTCATCAGACAGGTTTGTCCGCGCCTATGGACGAGTTATTGGATATTGCCGAGCGTCATCCTAACCCTCAGCATGGGCCTCTCAAAGTTATCGGTGATGCGGCGCGAGCCTGTGGTGCAGGTTATAAAGGGACAAAAATTGGCGCGAAGGGATGGCTTACCGCGTATAGCTTCCACAGTCAAAAACTTATGACCACGCTGGGTGAAGGCGGCATGATTACTACTAATGATCCAGATCTCGCTCAAAGGATTCGCGACATGAATCATTTCGGCGGCGAATCCGGCTGGGGTTCCAATTACCGGATGAATAAAATACAAGCTGCTGCCGGACTTGTGCAACTTGGCCGCCTTGATGAAATGAATGGTATGAGACGAAAAGTTGCCCATCGTCGTAACCTTCTTCTGGGTGATGTTCCCGAAATTATTCTGCCCTATGAACCGCCGGGGTATGAGCATGTGTACTATGTTTATCCGATATTGGTACAGCCCCAATGGGCCGGTGAAAAGCGTGATAAACTTCTTTCCATAATGGAGAAGAGCTATGGCATTGTTTGTAGTGTTACTAACAAACCGACGTATTTACGCTGGCCTTATATTGGCAAAATGTGCGGGAACCCCAAACTTAAAGTATCCGAAGATATAGGGCAGCGTCTGCTTTGTCCTCCGCTTCACCCTCTCTTGAACGAAGAGCAGGAGCTGTATATTTGTGCCAGTTTGCTCGAAGCTATAGATACGGTTAAAAAGGAGAAGTAATGTCTGCGATCGGCAAATCTGAAAATTTGCATTGTGCTCTGGAAGCTCTCGCTCAAGTGATATCAGTTGAAGATATAATTATTGAGGATAGTTTTATTAAACACATGCACATTAAGATAAGGGAAATTGGCAGCGTCGCGGTTCAGCAATTGGTTGTAAATGATACGCCAGATCTATTTGAATTCTATTCCAAAGGACTCTCCGAAATGCCGCGGCATATGTTTGCCCCTTATCCTCTCTTCCACACGCCACCACGTTCCGCCAATGAGTTGGCAGAGAGAATAGCCGAATGGCAAAAAGAAAATGATTGGACGGCCTTAAGTTTGGTTAAGGACAAACGAATAATCGGCTTTTGCCTGTTAAAGAGATTTTGTTCAGAGCAGGCGACAAGCAGCATAGTTGTCCGGGATGAATTTCTTAAACAAGGTTTGGGCGGCATTCTGCAAACTATTATCGTTGAACAGGCACGGTTACTTAATTTGCCTGGTTTTCACGTCAAGATAGTATCGGATAATATAGCCTCCGTGCGACTTCATGAGAAGTGCGGTTTTCGACAGACAAAAATACTTCTGCCACCCCTCTACGAAGAAATATTGCAATATTTAAGTGCCAGAGATAAAGAGGAAGGTAGAAAGGCAGAGGAAAGGCATATTGTTGAAATGGTGATTAAATTTTGAGAGGAATGAATATGGAAGTAACAAAAACAAAATTGGACAAGGTTTTATTGATAAAGCCGCCGACGATTTTTGAAGATTTCAGGGGGACATATATTGAACTATATAATGATAAAATTTATCATGATGCTGGTATAGATGTTAAATTCATGCAGGATGATATCTCAGTATCGTCCAGGCATGTGCTGCGTGGTATTCACGGCGATGCTGAAACATGGAAATTAATTTCCTGCCTTTATGGAAAATTCTATCTTGCTGTGGTCAATTGGGACAAGGACTCTTCCCAGTTTGGCCAATGGGATTCTTTTGTATTGTCTGAGCACAACAGGATGCAGGTACTCATACCGCCTAAATTCGGTAATGGCCATCTGGTTTTAAGCGAGCAGGCAATATTCCACTATAAACAATCAACAAATTATAATCGTGCCGGACAATTTACATTATTCTGGAATGATCCTCAGTTGGATATATGGTGGCCTATAAAAAATCCCATCTTGTCCCAGAGAGATGAAGGACAGAAAAAATAATGACCGCGGGATTGCATATCAGGAAAGCTACATCTGATGATATTCCAGGCATGATGTTGCTGTTTAGCTCAGCGTTAGCGATTACTAAATCAGCCTCCTTTTTTCAATGGTGGAATAAATTCCCCTCGATTACTTATTGCGCTGTAGCTGAAGGTAAATTAGTAGGTATGTTTGTTGTTCTAAAAAGAAAACTCATTAATAATTTAAGCTGCGGTGTATTAATGGGATTGCTTGTTGGTAATGCCTGGCGGGGAAGAGGTCTTTTTAAGCAACTTGGCGATCATGCAATGGCGTATTTTGACGATATTGATTTATTTTGTTGTTTGACGAATCAAGTTGGCAAAAAGGCACTGGAGAAAAACTTTAATTTTAGAACAATCAGCAATATAGAAACTATGAGCCTTGCCATAAATGCTGATAATGCTTGCTCTGATCATGAAAGCACTCCGATAACAACGAATACACGATTTGTTAATTTGAACCGGGGAGGAGCAGGCACAATTATGTTTCTGGCCGATGAAGAATTTCGTCAGTGGAGGTATGGAGCACACCCTCGATATTCCTATGCGATGATTAATGCGGATTCGAATGAATTCGCCGTCATTAATAAATATTTCGACAAGGAAACAAACTTAAGATATGGTGATATAGTGGATTTTGAAACTGAAGAGCTCGATGAAAAAAGTCTGATAGACATAGTCAATAGTGTTGTTTTGACCCTGCAAAAAGACGTAGATATAGTAACTATCCAGGCAGTCCCGAATAGTTTATTGCATACGATCAGCAAGAAAATAGGTTTTAGGGAAAGTAATATTAAGCATTGTTTTAGTATTAAGGCTAAAGAGCCATGCAATGAATATCTTTATGATTCTGCAAGATGGCTAATAAAATGGGGAGATTATTTGCGGTGATTATTACAAGAACGCCTTTTCGTATTTCCTTTTTTGGCGGTGGAACTGATTACCCTGTTTTCTATAAGGAGCACGGTGGTGCAGTTTTAAGCACAACCATAAATAAGTACTGTTATATAACGTGCCGTTATCTTCCTCCGTTTTTCGATCATAAATTTCGTATCAGATATTCTAATAGGGAAGAAACACAAACAGCTGATCAAATTGTTCATCCTTCGGCGCGTGAATGCCTGAAATATATGGGAATCGATAAAGGGGTGGAAATTGTCCATACCGGCGATATTCCCGCCTTGTCCGGTATAGGATCAAGCTCATCATTTACTGTCGGTTTGCTCAACGCCTTATATGCTTTGAAGGGTGAGGTTGTGACAAAAAGGCGTCTGGCATTCGACGCCATCCATATCGAACAGGAATTGATCGGTGAACCGGTAGGATCACAGGATCAGGCTGCGGCTGCGTTCGGTGGTTTCAACCATATTGAGTTCGGTGGCAGAAAAGACGGCATTTTCGTGCAGACTATTCCCATCGAAGGTGAAAAACTTGATTATCTCCAGAGCTGTCTTTTGTTTTATTTTACAGGATTTCCCAGATATGCCAGCGATGTGTCTAAAGAACAGATTTTGCAAACTCCGCAAAAGATCAGGGAACTCAATTTGATGAAAGAAATGGTTGATGAAGCGATCAGCATTTTAAACGGTCCATTGGATAAACTGCATGAATTCGGCAAACTGCTCAATGAATCATGGATGATCAAAAGAAAACTGACAAAACTTATTTCCAATGACAGTATTGATGATATGTACCAGGCTGCCATTGATGCTGGTGCCATTGGCGGAAAATTGTGTGGTGCCGGGGGTGGCGGGTTTATGCTTTTATTTGTTCCTCCGGAGAATCAAGCCAAGGTTAAAGAAAAATTAAAAGACCTGCTGCTTGTGCCTATGCGCTTTGAAAATCTCGGGTCACATTTGGTTTTTTATTCTACATAATGATAAATATGCAAAGTGAACTAGAGAAAATTGACGTTGTTATCCTTTGTGGAGGTCTGGGAACACGTTTGCGCGCAATCAGTCCTGATGTGCCCAAAGCCTTGATGCCTTTAGCTGGCCGGCCCTTCATTGATATTTTAATTGAATCATTATTGCCTTTCGGATTTAGACGATTTGTTCTGTGTGTTGGATACTTACAGGAGAAGATACGTGCAAATTTTGCCGGGAGGGATTACGAGATTGTCTTTTCCGAGGAGAAGGAGCCACTGGGAACGGGTGGTGCTCTGAAAAATGCTGCGGCTATCATTAGCAGCTCTTCATTTCTGGTTATGAATGGCGATTCCTTTTGTCCGGTTGATTTTTCCCGGTTCCACTCTTTTCATTTGCAGAAGGGAGGAATTATTTCCCTTGTGTTGGCGGAACCTTTACCCGGGCGGGATTATGGGGCGATTGAAGTTGATAATAATCATCGTGTCATAAGCTTCAGGGAAAAGAAAGAATGCCGGAAGACAATGTTCATCAACGGAGGCATCTATTTCATGAAGCGTGATGTTTTCGGACTTATGCCTGCGGCAGAAAACTTCTCATTGGAAAATGATTTTTTTCCGAAAATAATCTCCGAAGGTTGCTATGGCTTCCAGACAAATGCCGAGGTTATTGATATCGGAACACCGGAAAGATATTTGCAAGCTATGCAACGTTTGTCTGTTCCTGATTCAGGTAAATAATTTTTA
Source organism: uncultured Smithella sp. (assembly GCA_964469905.1). Classification (GTDB taxonomy): domain Bacteria; phylum Desulfobacterota; class Syntrophia; order Syntrophales; family Smithellaceae; genus MVRV01. The sequence continues at coordinate 141,811 of CAYXZW010000002.1, read as the reverse complement.
TAATTAAAGAACGTAAGCGAAATCTTAACTCTAATAGATGATATGATCCATCAACTTCTGTAAATACCGGCGTAATTTCGCCTTAACGCGGTAAAGCATAACTTTTTTCCGGTAATGCCACAACTCGCTTTTTCCTACTTCATGAATCACATCTGAATTGCTGTCCCGGAAACGGTGCACAATATTTCCCGACAGAAATTTCTTCCGGAATTCTTCGACATCACGATCATATGTTTTGGAAACGGAATCCATACGGTCATAGAAGCGTTGTTGGAGCTGGTTTTCATGGATGTAGCCGTACCATGATATGATCGGAAGGAAATACGGCATATAACCCATCATATTTAGTCTTAAATTAAAACCAAGAGTTGCGTTAAATCGATATGGTTCGTCAGGATCATTTTTAGGAAAATATTTTTCGAAGAGAGTGCGCCGGAAAATCGCACTTGACTCATGTGCATGACGAAGAACAAACCAGAATGGCAACCATTCCATTTTTTGCGGTGGAGCATGCTGTAAATATTCCGGCCAAGCAATATTTCTTAAATGTCCATCTTCATATTTGGCCTGATTGAGCCCCCAAACCCAGGAAACCTCCGAGTCAGCATCCAGAATTTCAACTGCTTTTTTAAACCAGTTGGGATCGGACATGCCGTCAGAAATAGCCAAGTAAACTATATACTCTCCGGTGGACATGTAAAAAGATTGCCACAGAGCGTCATGTGCAGGATTATCTCCGGTTTCTTTTTCTGATATCCAACGGATTTGTGGATATTCTTTCAGTATTTCAATGGTGCCGTCTGTTGAACCGCCGTCTTTTATAATGAGTTCGAAATTGTCGTATGTTTGTTGGAGAACTGATTCAATGGTTTCGCGTAAAAATTTTCCGCTGTTCAGACAGAATGAAATGACGGATATTTTTGATTTGGCTGTAGATGCTGTTTGATTAGTTACGGACATTTAATCTATCCTTGAGGAATTCGGACTAAGTAGTTCTTATATAAAAAACAATTTTAAAAAGGATCTCATATATATTTTAAGAAATTATTAGAAATCTGACTTTATTGGATAAAGTCTATGCGCTCTTAACAATTGTCCAAAGAAATTGTCAACTCTTTTGTCGTATTGTGAAAAAATATAAAAAGGGCAGGAATAACCTGCCCTTTTAAATTATTCAAAGTCAGAAGCCCGAATCTATGCTCGTTCTAAAACAATGGACGTTCCCTGGCCGCCGCCGATACAAAGGGATGCTAGGCCCAGTTTTAAGTCCTTCTTCTGCATCTGCACGGCCAGTGAATAGGTAATGCGAGCGCCGGAACAGCCGATGGGATGACCCAGAGATACTGCACCGCCTTGAAGATTGCATTTTTCGCTGTCCACACCCAACTCTTTTATGCAAGCCAGCGCCTGAACGGCAAAAGCTTCATTCAATTCGGCCAGATCAATATCCTTCATGGTCAGATTCAATTTTTTGAACAGTTTGCGGGTTGCCGGGATCGGTCCCAAGCCCATATATGCCGGATCAACGCCTCCGCTGGTGAAACCTTTAATCTTTGCCAGGGGTGTTAGGCCTAATTCCTTGGCTTTCTCGGCGCTCATAACCAGGACGGCGGCAGCGCCATCATTGATTCCCGATGCATTTCCGGGAGTTACTGTTCCATCTTTCTTGAATGCCGTCGGCAGTTTGCTCATTTTTTCCATTGAAGTATCCAGCGGACGTTCATCAACATCAAACACTTTAGGGTCGCCTTTTTTCTGGGGAATGAGTACGGGAACAATTTCATCCTTGAATGATCCGTTGGCAATGGCTGCTCTTGCTCTCTGGTGGCTGCGCAGGGCAAATTCGTCCTGCTCCTGACGGGAAATCTTGTAAAGAGCGGCGATGTTTTCTGCGGTAATACCCATATGGTAGCCATTGAATATTTCATAAAGACCGTCATAAACCATCAGGTCGGTTATCTGACCAAAGGGCATGCTCATCCGATAGCCCCAACGAGCATTGTTAATGCCAAAAGTTGTATTGCTCATATTCTCCATGCCGCCGGCAATCATAATATCCGCATCCCCGGCGACAATAGCCTGGGCAGCCAGAGCAATGGCCTTCATCCCCGAACCGCAGACTATGTTTACTGTATAAGCATTTGTTTCTTCCGGCAAGCCGGCGAAAATGGCAGCTTGTCTGGCTACATTCTGTCCCAGGCCGCCCTGTAAAACATTGCCCATAATTGCTTCTTCGACATAAACAGGCTTCAGTGATGAGTCATAATCATAGTACTTTTTGTTGATTTCCGTCATGTCGAAATTGCCCAGGCCGTTTGCGCGGAAGCTCTTTATTAAATCACTGGCAGCAGGTCTTAAGCCTGCCCGCTTCAAGGCTTCCTTAATTACCAAGGCACCCATATCAGCTGTCTTCACTCCCTTTAGCGACCCGCCAAATTCTCCTACCGCTGTCCTTGCTCCACTTACAATTACTGCTTCTCTCATATTCTTTCTCCTTTATTGAAGTCTTTTCACTATATTCTTTTGCTCTGATTTAACATATGACCGGCAAAAGAAGAACATACTTTTTTTCTAACGCTCCTCGGAGCTGATAAACAATTAGAATGTCAGATTATTCCTCGAGTTTTGGTAAAAATTCCACTTCCCGCGGTACTTTGTATGAGGAAAGATAACTCCGACAATACTTCATAATAGCTTTATCATCAACTGATACGCCATCTTTTTTTACAATTTCCGCCTTAACGATTTCTCCCCGCATTAAATCGGCTTTGGCAACTACCCTGGAAGCGAGGACTGCCGGATGTTGATTTAATATATTTTCCACTTCCCGCGGATACACATTAAATCCGCTGGTAATAATCATTCTTTTTTTGCGGCCGGTCAGGAATATATAAGCGTCTTCGTCCATTTTACCTAAATCTCCGGTATAGAGCCAACCGTCTTTGATAACGGATGCAGTTGCCGCATCATCTTTATAGTAGCCCTTCATGACATTTTTACCCCGTACAATCAACTCACCGATTTCTCCCCGCGGCAATTCGCTGCCGGCTTCATCGACAATCTTAATTACTGCATCGGGAATCGCTATCCCAATAGAGCCGGGTTTTTGCACCATTCCCCGCCTGGTAAAAGAACAAACAGGTGCAGCTTCCGTTAAACCATATCCTTCCAGAATTTTTACACCGAATTGTTTTTCAAATGTTGGTATAAATTCCGCCGGCATTGTTGATCCCCCGGTAACACAAACATTCAGTGAGCTTACGTCATATTTTGCCGCTCCTTCAAAGAACATCATGCCCAGGTAAAGGCGCGGTACAGCACAAATATAAGTAATTTTTTCCTTTTCAATGATACCGAAAAGGCTGTCCATGGAAAATGTATTGATCATCACCACGCTGCAACCGCAACGCAGGATAGCAATCATATTGGCAGTTGCGCCAAAAGTATGAAACAAAGGAATGAGGGAGAGGCCTTTATCTTCGGAAGTCCTTTGAATAAGAGAAACGATAAGATCAGACTGTGAATAAAGATTGCCGTGAGTAAGAACGGCTCCCAAAGGTTTACCGGTCAGGCCGGATGTGTATACCATGACTGCCGGATCTTCAGAATCGATCGCCGTTGCCGGATTCTCAAAAGGTCCTTCTGATAATGCTTTTTTAAAGGGAGAGTTTTGAGCGTTTTCATCAATAATAATTAAGTTCCGGCAACTGGAAAGCTTGTCTTTAATATCTTCATATCTCTTGCGTGATGATTCAGTAGTGATGAGCACTTTGGCATCGCTGTTTTCCAGCAGGTAGGAAAGCTCATACGCTGTGGTAGCTGTATTTAACGGAACGGCAACTGCACCCAGTTTTGCTGCGGCAAAGTAGCAATAAACAAATTCCGGTATGTTGGCGAGCATTACAGCAACTTTATCACCTTTGGTCAGGCCTTTTTGTTTTAATAAGTGGGCAATGGCATTAACGGAACAGTTGAGCTGTTGATAATTGATGCGCTGGTTTTCACAAATTAAGGCCGGCCTGTCTGCGAAATTTTGCGCAGCGTCTTCCATTAACCTGGCTAAATTCATTATTAAACTTACCTCCGTGGAAATTATTAGCCAACTTATTAGCACAATAAAGCAGGTTTTTCCAACAGGATAAACAATGAACAGGAGTTAATGCTTTCCTGAGGTGCTTTTCTGCTTGCTTGCCTATATTATTTGCCCTATAATTTAAAAAACGATTACAAATCAGGTTTTTTTATCACAATGAAATTAGGAACCGTCACGATGTGACATTTTTGTCGTTATTGTTGAACAATGGCTTAATGTGAGTCGTAGAGGTTGAAAAGGAGAACTGGATGAAAAAAATCATTACCGCAGCTTTTTTTATTTTCTGGTGGTGTGCTCTTCCCGCTTGGGCTTCCGGGTTGAAAGTAGGTGAAAATGCTCCCAATTTTTCTCTGAAAGATTCACAGGGGAAAATATATACCCTTGATTCTGTTGAATTTAAAGGTAAAGTTCTTTCCATTCTCTATGTTGATCCTGATCAAAAAGATTTAAATAACCATGTTGAAGATGTTCTGCTGAAAGACCCGGGATTAGAACGTAATATAACTTATAAGGGCTTGGGTATTACCAACCTGAAAGCGTCAAAATTGCCTAACTTTATCATCAAAAGCGTCATTAAAAACAAACAGGAAAAGACCGGGGCAATCATATTGCTGGATGACAAGTATGTTATATTGAATCTCTGGGGATTGAAAAATCATTCTTCCGATCTTGTTGTTTTAGATAAAAATAGAATTTGCAGATATGTTTATCATGGTAAGCTGCCAAAAGAAGAAGTAATTAAGGCAGTTAATATAATTAAGGAATATCAAGCAAAATAATTATTGCAGTATTCCCAGTATGTTGAAGATTTTGGCAAAACGCATCTCCCAGGTGTGTTCACGCAAAGATCGCTCATGGCCTTTTTTTCTGATGGCTTCCGCTGCGGCGGGATTGGCCAGATAATACCTGATTTTGTAAACAAGATCATCAATGCCGGAGTATGTTAATATTTCTTCACCCGGGCGGAAGGCCAAGCCCAGTTCCGGATGATCTTCGGTCAGATAGAGGCCGCCGCTCATGGGGATTTCAAAATCACGTCCTTTGATGCAGAAGGTGTCTCGGAAGCCGGATACACCTCCAAACCCCAAATTTATTTTACTTCGGGAATACATCTTTACCATTTCTTCCGTGGTTAGAGGCCCGTCGGGCCAGCCTTGTCCGTAAGCCTTCACGGCAATTCCGTGGTTCTGCAATTCGGAAATAACTGTTGCCCGGTTGCCATAGCATTGTCCGACAAAGGAAACATCGATGGTCTTTTCGACGTCATAAGGTTTGTGAATCTGTGGATTGGCGGCCTCCGGAAGATAAATCGGCCGCGCGCCTTCAACGCAATATTTAATTAAAGCATCTTCAGTGCTGGTCCAGTTCAGATCAAAATGGCGGCAAATGTCTCTGGCGCCGAAGGCTCGTCCGGAGCGTATCTTGCCTATGAAATGCTCCTTATCGTTGAGGGCCAGATTAACCAGCGGCACACCATGGCGGCGAATCTCTTGCAGAGTGGCTGGTTCCACCAGCTCTCCGGATAAATAGGCGAAGATTACATCAGCTTTTTCTTCGGCCATCCACGTGTTGACCTGCCGGATCAAATCGCTGTTCATTGCGGCTTTTAAAGATTTGCGCCAGTTTTTGCTGGAATGACTGAACTTATCAAACCAGTCATAAAGCCGAACATGGCCGAATTTTTCTAAAGACGGCTTAAGCGCCTCATTTTCCCAATTGTAATGATGATAAAGAGCAATAATGCTCAGCTTGCCTTTTGCTTTGACGGCAGCATGAGGGAATACTGTTTTCAACTCTTGCCGCAGCGTGTTTTCGTCAGGAACAGTAAGTCCCAGGGACGTAAATTTCCGGATATAATATTCATTTTCCCGCTTTAGTCTGCGGTTGTTTTTCCAGGTGCGGAATTGCCGGCGATATTTTTTTAGAGGATCGTTCATAGTTTTCTCAATGTGTATAGTCGTGCACCATTGGATTTATCCACACGACCGTTCATCATATTCAAAACATGGCCGGCATCGATGACCGGAATGGAGAATGTTCCGGCTACATCAGCGCAAATAAGCAGTGCTCCAACGCCGGCGCCGGCAAGGCACAAAGCAGTATCCGGCGGAATTTTATTCAAAACATTTTTTTTATTGTCTTCCCAGCGCGTGGCGACATACTCGGCCGGAATATCCACAAATGTTAAATGCGGCTGGCTGTTAAATTGAGCAAACCACTTGAGGCAGTGCTCTGGATTGTATTCCGAGTTTAAAATGCAGATGTTCTTGCCGTTCATTGAAGTGGCAAATTGCCCAGAACTCAAATAAGCGTAAATCACATAAAAAGGAACATAATTTTCCGGCTTAAGACTTATGCCGTGCGCATTGAGAAAATTGAGAAAATCGGCACCCGATGAATCTTCTTTTGATTGCATAAAAGGAAACAATCTCTTTGCTTTTGGATAAGAATTTTCCGGAAAGACAAGAGGGGCAAAAAGGCCATAGAGTTCCAGATATTTCATTGCCGAGATGTGTTGAGGCATGGTGCTCTTTATCTCGGCAACGGATCCTGCTTGTTTATAAAGACCGTTACATCCCAGGGTGTAATTGTAAAAAGCATATTCACCATCGGCAAATCTCGCCACGGGTAAAGGTTGTTTGTTATGAAGAGCCTGATCAATACGCCGCTGCAGAAAACGGCAATAGTCATCACCGGTCTTAATGTTACTGGCAAAGAGACAAAATTCCTGTTCCCAAATGGTATCGGAAAAAATTCTGGCTACCGGTTCATTGTCGATATCTGCAATAGACAAATGGTCAAAACGAAAAGATTTTTGTCGAATTAAAAACTCAAGATAATTTTTCTTTTCCATAAGCCCCGTCATTAGTTTAGCTATTTTTTTTTGCTACGACGGCGATACTATGACCGGAATAACACTTGGCGATTATGCGGGCAATGAATGATGGTAAAAAAGCATCCTGCAATTTTTGCTTTACGTATTCAGATAAATAATCTTTCTGCCGGATAACTATAAAGCCATGCTTGCGTAATAAATAAGCAAGAGAATCTTTTGTAAAGTGATAGAAATGATAAGGGATACTCCATCCTTGCCAGTCAGACCAGGTATATTGGGCATCATCTCCGCTGTAATCGGGAACATCTATGACTAAAATGCCGTCTCTTTTAAGCCATTTGTGTGCTTTTTTAACATAGCCATTCGGGTCAGCGGTATGTTCTAATGAATGCCACAGAGTAATTACGTCAAAAGACTCTGCACTGAGCTCAATGTTATCAACTTCTCCCAGGTGCACAGGTATTTTAAGCTCCGAGCTTACATAATCGGCCGCCGCAGAGGAAATGTCAATTCCTTCAACTTCGTAGCCGGCTTGCCGGCAAGCCAACAGAAAATAGCCCCGGCCGCAGCCAATATCCAGGATTTTCCCTCTTTTTTTGAATTTGCGGAAAAAGCGTAAACGGTGATTCTCCTGCTTTAACCTTTTCTTCATTTCCTCAGAGGAAAGGGACAGTACATCGTCATAATGGCTTTGAAAATATGTTTCTGCATAGAGTTTATCTAATTCATCTTTGTCTGGATGGGGATCAAGAATGCCCAAACCGCAGCCCTCGCATTTGTAAACCTTCCATTCATCCTTGGTATAAAGAACGGAGCGATTGGTGCTGCCGCAAAGAGTACAAATTTCGCTAACTTTTTTCATTGTTTAAATATCTCCATTTACTTTTACGTCTTGCGCTATTGATTATGACTTTAAAACAGTTACGTGAAGCTTATATCGAGGATTTAGCCATAATGCAAACGAGATGATAGCAGTCCATTTTGTTTTTAACGTTATCTTTGTTCCTGATGAAAGGAGACAATAAATATAATGTTGCTAATCTATAATAAGCTTTTATTCTCTGAGCTCTTTTAATACGAGCAATCGTTTGTGAAGAGTAATGTTTCCGGTAGAATAGATATTCAGCCCTTAATTTTTTTTCAAATAAAGCGGCAGGGGGTGTTCCTCTTTCACTTTGACCGCCCCAGTGGAAGACTTCCGCATCTTCAATGTAACCGATAGAAAAGCCTTTTTCCCGGATGCGCCAGGCCAGATCCTGATCTTCGCCATAGAGGAAGAAATCATCATCAAAACCTCCCAGTTCCATAATAAGGTCACTGCGGGCAATCATAAAAGCGCCCATAACACAGGCAATGTTGCCGGCCAGTCCCACAAGCTCGCTTTTGGCAAATTTTTCACCGGGATATTTATAAGAAACTGATGGCTGTAGGCTACCATCCGGGTTGAGTATTTTAGCGCCGGCCAGTCCGATGTGCAAATTATCGTCCATATAGGAAACTGCCTTTTGCAGAGTATCTTTTATAATTGCCGTATCAGGGTTAAGAAATATAATATACTTGCCGCAACAGTGCGGCAGTGCCTGATTGTTGGCAGCACCGAACCCTTTATTCTGCGCATTGGCAATCACTTTTACATGCGGAAAGCATTCAGCAATCAGAGCCACACTGTTGTCCGTTGAAGAGTTATCCACAACAAATATTTCTTTTGCCAGCCCATCTTTTGTTTGCAGGGAAGCCAGGCAGTCCAGGGTTAATTTAGCCGTATTGTAAGAAACTATTATTATTGAAATATCCATTATTCTCTATTAACCGGATTTGCTTTGGCGCATGGCGATAATGTTCTCATATACTTTCGAATATTTTGCCACTACCTGATCCCAAGTGTTTTGAGTCGCTGTCTGATAAGCAGCATTGGCAAATGGTCTGCGGATATTTTCATCAAAGAGCTGCGCTATCCTGGCGGCGATGTAATCGCTGTCGGAAGTATTACTGACAACGAAGCCATTTTTTCCTTCCTGCACCAGATCTTTGGCTCCGACGTTGCTGCTGATAATTACCGGCAGCCCCGCCGCCATAGCTTCCAGAACAACCATGCCGAATGTATCAAATTTGGAGAGCATAACATAAAGGTCGGCGGCTAAATACATGTGGATCATTTTTTCTTTATTTACCGGACCAGTAAATATGACATCAGATATAATTCCGGCTTCTTTAGCCAGTTGTGTATATTTTTTTGTATTTCCTTTGCCGGCAACAATGAGCTTGAATTTACGGTTTTGCGCTCTTAATTTAGCCAGAGACAATAAAACATTATCAAGACCTTTAATCTCGAAATTCATCGAAGCAAATAAAATTACCGGAATGTCTTTGTTAATGCCTAATTCGAGACGGATATTCTGACGGACGGAATCCTGATCATATTGGGCATAGTCCTGTAAATCTACCCCGGGATGGATGACGTCAACAAGGCCGGGATCAATTTTATATTCTTGCAGAAAAATATCTCTGGTCAGATTGGAGACGGCAATAAAATTTTTACAATTTCCTTCATAAACCAGCTTTTTTTCTACCCAGGCTGTGGCTAAGTCGTAGAGGCTCATATGTTTGCGGCGGATATGGTGCACCCAGTAGCGATGGGGGATGCCGTGAAGTGTGAAAATATCGGCGGCAAAAATTCTTTCATGACTGTGGACAAGGGAAATATTATCGCGCTTGATCTGGTTCTTCGCAAAATGAGCAAAGCTCAGTGTGGTCAGAAATTTAGGGAAAGAGATAATCGGCACTTGATGAAACGTTATTGGAGCGGCTGATTTTTCCCAGCGGTTAGCATACACATGAAAATCAGATCCCACAGATGTAATGAGGCGGCAGGTTAACTCGGCAACAAATTGTTCAGCTCCGCCGATCAGCCCATATTTTGGTATAACTACTGCAATTTTTTGCATAAAATAAATTTCATAAAGCTGTTTTTTGAAAATAGCTCTAACATAGAAAATGGAAAAAATCATGTTTTAATAAAGGATTTCAAAAACCGGCTCAATAATTATCTCCGGAAGATATTGTAATATTGTTAAATGGTTTCTTGCATTATTAAAACTCTCTATGATAGGAGTTCAAAATCAGTTGAGAAAAGAAAATGTGATGAGATTGTTTATGAGTATTAAGGATTTATTTAAACAAGCGACCGACGAGTACGCACACGAAACGGGGGAGTTGCGTTTTTTGCCGGAAAATCGTTACAATGAAAATATATTTGTAACGCAAGGTCAATACGACTGGCTTTCCGGGCAACTTCTCTACTGCCTTATCCGCTATTTGAAGCCGAAACGAATTATGGAAATTTCCACATCTTCCGGATATGCAACGATGTTCATGGCCCTGGCTCTGAAAAAAAATAAGGGCGGGATAATATTCAGCTACGAGATTGATCCGAAAGCTGCAAAATCAGCGTCCAGGAATTTCGTTGATTATCAGGTTGACGATTTTGTGAAACTTCATGTTGGTGATGTAAAAAAGACATCTTTATCAGCACCGAAAGATTTTGATTTGTATTTTCTGGACAGTCTTCACACATATGATTTTGCCTGCTGGTTCATGGAAACACATGTGCTCAGGGCGGTGCGAAGTGATGCCCTGTTTCACATGCATGACATCCTGCCGCGTCATGCGCGTGTGCGCTGTTTTAATGGTCCTCCTTTTGAGGGCACCTTGCTGGATCCCCAGCCTCAAATATCAAAAAGCAAAAAACTGAAAAACGCTATAAAAAAGTTATTGCATATTGAGACACTGCTGGAAGATGATCGCGCGCAACTTTGTATTTATCCCCCGATTTCTGAAAAAGAATTGCCGACATATGATGGCAATTGCACCACAGAATCGCTGCTGGGCAATAATTTGGCTGCGGTTATGAATCCGGAGGATTTAGTTTTTTTATATGATGTTATTAATGATTACCCGGACCTCGAACCGGCAAAATATAATTCTGCTGTTTATGGCCGCGCTGATCATGAAAATATGCCTATGGAATGGAATAACTCTTTGTGGTGCAGAGTTAACGCTGTGAAAAGGGCGTACAAGATTATAGCTGATAAAAGATGAATCCGGTTTAATAAATTAAGCATGTATGTCATTCTGGGTGAAACGAAGAATCTAATGCTCACGAGAAAGAACCTGGGATTCTTCGGCTAAAGCTCTCTATTTATCAAGCAAATCAATAACAGGATTACATTGTGAAAAGGTATTATTACTTATTCAAAACTTTTAAAAACTGGTGGCTGTATCTTATTTACAAGTTCGGTTTTGCTGATATGGAGATACTTGTTTTTGAGTCGCGCAATGGCGTAACTGTAGAGGTTCCTGTAAGGCTTGTGCAAACATTCAAGGAAATTTTTATGGATGAATGTTATCTGGCCGGTTTGGAGCACGATATTTTCCAGGGCGCAACGGTCATTGATATTGGCGCTAATGCCGGTTATTTTTCTTTGTTTGCCGCCGCAAAGTTTCCGCATTCCCGGATTTTTTCTTATGAACCGGTGCCGGTGAATTATGCTCAGTTGCAACGTCATTGTGATCTGAACAGTTCTGCGCTTATAAAATGCTATCAGCAGGCCGTTGCCGGAAAGAACGGAGAAGTCGTTCTGTCTTTTGATACGAGTGATTCTTTTACCACCAGTGCAACTATGTTTGCGCCTTCGAGTGTTGAAGAAAAATCATTAAAAGTTCCCTGCGTTTCCCTGCAAACAGTTATGGATCAAAATGGCATTACAAAATGCGGCTTGTTGAAAATGGACTGTGAAGGAGCGGAATACGACATCTTGTATAACTGTCCCGTCGAATATCTGCAACGCATAGATCAAATTGCCATGGAAGTGCATCGTGGTGAAAAAGAAAACCAGAATATTGATGAGCTGGAAGCTTTTTTCCGAAAGATAGGTTTTTCTACCCGTCGCCGACCGGTCGGTATGCTCTGGGCCTGGCGCAACTAATTCTTTAATTCGACATTAGAAAATATACTTCCGATTAAGCTGTGCTGTTTTCCGATTTGGCCTGCCCGGTTATGTTCCATAAAATTGTGATCATGGCCAATATTGTATAAAATGTTATAACACGAGGTCCGAAAGTGGTATCCGCAAATAACGCCGGAATCATGAATGATACAAAACAGGCAAAAAGACAGATTGCCCAGGATTTGAAATATTCGCCTTTTTTCAGTTTTATTGTTCTCCAAAGCATCCAGAGAGGAGTGATCAGTATATATAAAAATAAAATAAGACCGACAATGCCGGTACGAACTGCAATATCAAGTATTGTATTGTGGGGAGAACCAATCAACATTCCTCCTAACCCCCCCTGGTATTTCACGGGTAATTTACTGTCATATTTTCTTAAATCAACAAGATTTGCGTTTCCGTAAATTTGCATGCCGAAACCAATTCCCGCAATTGGATAATCTTTAATTACCTCGACTGTCAAACGGTTCATTTTAATCCTTACGTCTTGTGTAAAGGTATTCATTGTAATTCTTTCTTTTACTGGCATAAAAAAAATTATTATAATAGTTATTATAATGAAAATAATGTTTTTCTTATTGTGAAAACACATAATCACCAGTACTGCCAGAAAACCAAGTAAAGATCCTCGGGATTGAGTCAGTAATGTTGCGATAGACATAATCAAAATGGAACTGGCGAGTAACATTTGATAAAATATATTCTTGCTTTTATATAAAAAATGCAAACTAAGGCAAATTCCAAAGATGGTAGTAAATCCCAGGTAGTCGGTATGCATTACTGTAAATGTGTAACCTAATCTTGTGGAAAAGGGAAATCCCTCAATAAAGTAATACACATTAAGCGCATAAATAGAAAAAATGGTTCCGGAGGCAATGGCAATCAGAGCAAGTATTTCCAGTCTTTTGGGTGAATTGAAATAATTGACCAATAAGTAAAAAACAATGATATATTTCAGCAAATGACTACGAAGATCATGAAGAGTGTTTTTGAAATCAAGGGTGAAGAACAAACCCAAAACCGCCCAAAGAAAAAATAACAGGAAAGGCAAGGCCAGCGGCGAGCGCAAGGTAAAGAACGTTTTTTTAAAAACAAGAAGCAGGATTAGCGATAAAACAGAAAGATAAAAACAAATTTCATTGACGGCAGAGAGGGGCAAGGGATTTAATAGAATATATGCTCCCATTAGTATCGGGATGGCATAATTTAAAACACTGAAAAATGTTTCAGTTCTATCTTTGTTTGTATGCGAAATTGAGGACATGGTTACGCTCCTGAATTAATAATTGCAGCACATATCAGAAGAGTGTTAAAAAATCATTATAAATAGGATTATAATTTGCACCATTGATAAATTTATGTTTAGATTCAGTAATCCCAGAGAATAATACAATGGTTCAGAAAAAGTGATTTTTCATTGATGGATAAAAAAAATATAATTTATCAAACGCACAAGAAGATAAAAGAAGCTATCAGTGCGCGAAAAAAGATAGTTTTGTGGAAGCTGGCGGGAAGGCCTGTCCCACCACCGCACATAGTTAAACAGAAAATTCTTAAGGAATATGCCCGGAAGTATAAGCTGCATACTTTTATCGAAACGGGAACGTTTATGGGGGAAATGATTGATGCTGTTTTGCACACATTTTCTAAAATTATTTCGGTAGAAGTAGATCAGGCTCTGGCCGAACGTGCGCATAAGAAATTTTCCGTTCATCCCCATGTAACTATTATCCAGGGCGATAGCGGCAAACTATTGCCGGCGATTGCAGTCGATATTAAAGAACCATGCCTCTTTTGGCTCGATGCCCATTATTCTGGTGGTGTGACGGGAATGAGCGATTTGGAAACACCAATTATTAGGGAGCTGAATATCCTTTTGGATGACCATCAGCCCGATCATGTAATCCTCATTGACGATGCCCGGGAGTTTGACGGGAATAATAATTATCCTACGGTTGTGGAAGTAAAAAGAATAATTACTGCAAGGCATCCGGACTGGATAGTGCAGGTTAAGGACGACATTATTAGAATCCATCGGTCCGGTATTTAAGGAGAAGCTTTTGGAAAAGGTTCCTCTTTCCGTTGCAATCATTACAAAAAATGAAGAAGAAAATCTGCGGGCATGTTTGCAGAGCGTCGCATTTGCCCGGCAAATTGTTGTTGTTGATTCCGGCAGCACTGATGCCACATTACAGATTGCCGCCGAGTTTGGTTGTGATATCTACAAAGAGGATTGGCTGGGATTCGGTCCGCAAAAGCAACTGGCCATAGATAAATGCCGTGAACAGTGGATTTTAGTGCTTGATGCTGATGAACGCATCCCAGGGGAAACAGCGGAAGTTATAAAAGTAGTTATTACCAATTCCGGGCTGAGGGAGGCCGGATTCAGTTTTCCCCGCAAAAACTATTTTCAGGGCCGTTGGATCAAACATGCTGGCTGGTGGCCGGATCGGATTATCCGGTTATTCCGGAAAGAATCAGGCCGGATGACCGGGGCCGCCGTTCATGAAGCAGTGGAAGTTGACGGTCTCGTTGGCGCTTTGGATGCTCCCATCGAACATTTTACGGAAAGCCATTTGAACAAAATTCTGCAAAAGATTGACAGATATTCTACACTGGGAGCCCGGGAAGCATTTAAAGAAGGCAAGCGCTCGTCAACTGGTGCTGCCTTCCTGCGGGCTTTTTTCACATTCTTTCAGGATTATTTTCTGCGGGGCGGTGTTCTCGATGGCATGCCCGGGCTTACCCTGGCTGTTACCGATTCCGTCAATAAATTTTTTAAATATGCAAAATTGGCCGAACTTACCAGAATCAATCGTGGCGGTAATTAAACAATGAAAGAGCGGGATGGTGATAAACAACCCAATCAAATTGATGTATCCATAGTCATTGTTAACTGGAACACAAAAGACCTTTTGAAAAACTGTCTGAACTCCATATATTCAACTATAAACAACCTGGTATTCGAGATTATAGTCGTTGATAATGCCTCTTCTGACGGATCCCTGGAAATGCTGGAGCAAGATTATCCTCAAACAATCAGAATCTGCAATCAAGAGAACAAAGGTTTTGGCGCAGCCAATAATCAGGCCTTTGCTGTCATGAAAGGCAAATACGCCCTGCTTTTGAATACGGATGCAGTGTTGACGCCGAAAGCTGTAAATAAATTTTGGACTTTTTGTGAAGCTAATAATCAGGCCGCTATTGTTTGCGGGCAACTTTTAAATGCCGACGGGAGTAAACAAAACTCTATCGCATCATTTCCCGATTTGCTGACGTTAGCCACCAATACCTCCCTGCTGGAGTATTTATTCCCCGATAAGTTTCCCAGCAAAAGATATGAACATGAAAGGCCGATTGAAGTTGATTCGGCCATAGGCGCCTGTATGATGATTCGGAAAAAGGCATTGGATGAAATCGGTGTTTTTGATGAACGCTACTTTTTCTTTTTTGAAGAAACTGATCTGGCTTATGCAATGAAGCAAGCTGACTGGAAAATATATCACATTCCGGATGCCTATATTTATCATTTGCAGGGGCAAAGTATCGGCAATAATGTAAGCTCAAGAATTGAATTTTACCGATCGCGGTATCAATTCTTAAGCAAATGGCACAGCCGTTCTTATTATATTTGCGCAAGCGGAATAATCTTTATGCGCCTGTTTGTTAACTGGATATCCGCCGGTATAGCAAGTGTCTTTACTTTGGGTCTGGTTAAAAAAAACCGGCAAAAATTTGCTGTATATTCCCGGTTAATTTTTTGGCACCTTAAGCGTGATAAGCGGCAAAGTTAGTACCAGAATTACGATTCCGTTGACACTACCTCCCCTGCCATTTTCGGCGTGTTATTTATAGGGTTATATGATACAAATTAGCAACGTTTGGAGGTTTATATGCAAAGAATTGTTATTCACGTTAAGGATGATACAAAAGGAAACGCGCTAGTCAGCTTTTTGAATGAAATTAATTTTATTGATATTGAAAGCGAAGAAAAAGAAGTATCAACGGTATCAACAAAAGGTGATTTAAAGAAGTTGTTTGGTATATGGGAAAACCGGGACATTACGCTTGCAGACATCAGACAAAAAGCATGGCGGTAGAAAAAATGATTCTGTGAGATACGAACGTAATAATTGAAGCTCTTAAAAATAATCCTTTGGTCATTCAAGCGATAGAGAAAATAGGGCTGGATAAAATAGCCATAAGCGTCATCACGGCAATGGAACTTTATTACGGCGCTTTGAATAAGGCTGAACTCAACAAGATAAAGCGTCACCTGTCATCAATTCGAATATTTCATATCAACGAGGAAATATCGATTACCGCCTCAGATCTCATTGAACGATACGCAAAAAGCCACGGTTTGCCGATACCGGATGTTACTGATTGCTGCAACTTCGATAAACCGGGGTGTCAAGCTCTACACAGGCAATAAGAAAGATTTTGTTTATATTGAAAAAATTCGTTTACTGTCGATGTAAACCATTAATACATCCACCGTCATTCCCTTGCGAATGACAATGAGACAAGGGAATCCAGGAAAAACAATTATAGACTGTCCAATCATGATCTGATGCCACAATTAACCAGAAGGTCAAATGAACTGGATAGCAAAAAAGGTACGGGTCTTGTGCACCTTCAAAAGTTCTCGCTTGACAAATAGTCCGGTTAATAGTATTGTAAATAACACTAACAAAAGGATTATTCAATATGACGCAAATAATTACAGCGAATGAATTAAAAACCAAGGGTGTTTCCATTTTAAATGGAGAGACTGCCGATGGATCGGAAATAATTATAACAGTTCGGGGTAAGAATAAATATGTTGTTCTTCCCATTGAGAAATATAATTATTTAAGGGAATGCGAATTAGAAACGGCTTTACTGGAAACCAAAAGAGATATTAAAGAAGGGAAATTTACTAAGGAGTCGGTGGAAAAACATATTGAGAGAATAACTCGTGGCTGAAATAATATATGCCGATAGTTATATTAAACGAGCTAAAAAATTTATAAAGAAACATCCTGAATTAATATCTCAATACGAAAAAACATTAAAACTATTAGAATTAAATCCCACTCACCCTTCATTGCGATTACATAAATTACACGGAAAATTAGCAGAAATATATTCAGTTTCAATTAATATTTCTTATCGTATTTCTATAGAATTTTTAATTGAAAATAATAAAATAATTCCAGTTGATATTGGAAGTCACGATGATGTTTATTAGTGAGACTCCAATTACGAAAGCGCAGCGTAATGGAATTGGCCAGACCAACTATCTCGCTTCAGCGGCGGCAGTCAAAATTTTGTATTAAGAGGTGAGTAATGGAAAATGTTTATTTGATGTTTAAGTCTTTTGCCGATCCGGTTTTTATAATTTTTATTCTGCTTTTAGCTGTGTTAATTCTCTGCTTTCGCGGCAGCAAAAAAAAGATTAGCATTTTGATTTTAGGCTTGGCTATTCTTTTGCTATACGGAGCAAGCATTGCACCAGTTGCCAATTATCTAGCATACTCTTTGGAAAAAGATTATTTACGCTTACCAACTCCGGCAGAGAAAAAGATTGACGTAATTGTTGTCCTGGGCGGTGGCGTGCAGGACATAAATATTCTGAATAGTACTTTTCCATCAGAATCTACTGCAGCTCGGCTACTTCATGGAGTGGAAATATTCAATAAATATGGAGCAAAGTATTTTATTTGTGCGGGCAAAGGAGCGGCGAAAATGTCGGAAGCAGAAGTAATGGGGCAGATGGCTCTGAGATTGGGGGTGCCGAGAGAAAAAATTCTCATTGACGCTAGATCGAACAATACCTGGGAGCATGCAGTAGAACTAAACAAGATGTTTACAAATAAAAACATAAATATCGGAATCGTTACCTCCGGTTATCACATGAAGAGGAGTGAGAAAGAATTTAGAAAATATTTTAAAAATGTTGTACCGCTACCTGCATCTTACTCATATTCTTCGCCGTCAGGCAAAAATGTTCTGAAATACATTCCCCAAACAGCAGTATTGAATGCCACAGCTACATCATTACGGGAATTAATCGGATCAATCTGGTATCAAATAAAAGGTATATGAAAAAGCTTACCTCAACTAAATAAATTTTTCGCCTTTTCTCTGCCTTTTTTCTTGACTTTCCTTAATAATTTCATTAAATTTCATTGCGTTCAAGTCATGAACTAATGGACATAATATGGTAATTCAAAATAAAATGAATCCCGTATCTGAAGAAACTCTTATGGTTCTAAAGGAAATGTCTGCAACGCCTCAGTTGACTCAGCGGGAGTTGTCTTCGCGCCTGGGTTTAAGTCTGGGTAAAATTAACTTTCTGATAAAAGCAATGATTGAGAAGGGCTTGATTAAGGCAGAAAGCTTCAAAAACTCCAAAAATAAAAGCGCCTATTTGTATGTGCTTACACCAACGGGTATCGAAGAAAAAACAAAAACCACCTATCGTTTCCTGAAGCGAAAGATAGATGAATATGAAAAGCTGGAAAGAGAAATCAAGCAATTGAAAAAGGAAGTTGATTATCCCGACCTTCCGGATGGAGATCGGGATAGTATTTTGTAGTGCGGAATCAAATATTATAATTATCTGTAAAAACAAAGATTACTATTTGTGGATACATGCCGATGTAAACCAGGGGGCGGAGCTGTATAGAGAGCTCATGGAAAAAGAAAATCAGGGTGAAAAAGGCGTTTTTAGTTAGCATAAATTAGGTATTTCTAAAAGAATTTGTTATGAAAAGACTGTGCGAAACTACCAAGTGTTTCCCCCATGCTCTTGCTATGGGCTGTGTCATTATGCTGTTATAAAGTTATAGCCAAGAATATCAATCGCCAAAATCAAAAAATATATTCATAAGGTCTATTTAAGATGAACCTATTAGCTAAAATTGAATCCAGGTCTGCACAGATAGGCGTTCTAGGTTTGGGCTATGTCGGACTCCCTCTGGTTATTGAATTCTGCCGAGCAGGTTTTAGTGTTAACGGTTTTGATCTGGATGAAACAAAGGTCAGTATGCTAAACGTAGGAAAGAGCTATATCCGGCATGTCGATCTGACCGCTGTTCAGAATGAACTTCAAGGGCGGTTTGTGGCCACGGCGGATTTTACCAGGCTTGCCCTTATGGACTGTGTTCTCATCTGTGTTCCCACTCCTCTCAATAAGAACAGGGAACCGGACATGCGTTATGTGTTCAACACGGCTCAAACGATCGAGAAATATCTCCATCAAGACCAACTTATCGTCCTAGAATCGACCACCTATCCCGGAACAACAGAACAGGATGTCAGGGCGATTCTTGAAAAAAGCGGCCTCAGTGCAGGGCGGGACTTTCATTTGGCGTTCTCTCCGGAGCGGGAAGATCCGAACAATAAGGATTTTAGTGTACGCACTATCCCAAAAGTTGTCGGCGGCTATACCCCGGAGTGCCTGGCTGTTGCAGTGGCTCTTTATCGTGCCATCGTGGAAAAAGTTGTTCCTGTCTCTTCACCTCGCGTCGCCGAAGCAGCCAAGCTGCTGGAAAACATCTATCGCTCCGTCAACATAGCCCTGGTCAACGAATTGAAAATGCTATTTGACCGAATGGACATCGACGTATGGGAAGTCATTGAAGCCGCTAAGACGAAACCTTTCGGCTTCCAGGCTTTCTATCCCGGCCCAGGATTGGGCGGACACTGCATCCCAATCGATCCCTTTTACCTGACGTGGAAAGCGAGAGAGTTTGACTTCAATACACGTTTCATAGAGCTTGCAGGTGAGATCAACACGGCGATGCCCGACTACGTCGTGATGAAATGTATGAAAGCCTTAAACGCTGTCGGAAAACATGTACAAGATTCAAAAATTCTGATTCTTGGCCTGGCCTACAAGGCAAACGTGGATGATTGTCGGGAGTCCCCTTCCTATCGCTTAATGGAAAAACTCGAAGAGCTTGGTGCCGAAGTCAGCTTTAACGACCCGTACATATCGGTTATACCTCCTTCGAGGGCATATGCAAAGTTTGCGGGACGCCAGTCGCAGCCAATCGATGCCTTCTGCGACCTCATTTTAATCTCTACAGCACATGATGAATATCGGGACATTGATTTCAGTGCCCTCAAGATTCCTGTTGTCGATACAAGAAATATTATTAAAGCGAACAGTCCCATGTTTTTCAAGGCATAACTGGGAAAAGATGATGTGGATGAAGAGTATCCAATGTCTTCAAGAAAAACGGCTAATCATGATTTTTAAAATCTTTGTTGTCATAGATGTCTGTTTTGTCGATGCAGCCATATCCGGAGCGCTTAAAGACAATGTTTAGTCAATGTCAAAAACTAATTATTTATCATTGTATATCATAAGAGAATGAAATAATGCAGCTTGATAAAGGAAAAAGACTAAGTGTGGCAGTGATCGGTGCTGGTTATTGGGGTAAAAATCTTGTTCGTAATTTTCACGAGCTAGGAGTCTTGAAGATCGTATGTGATAAGGATAGCAAGAGGCGAAAAGAAATCAAAAAAGATTATCCTGATATATTAGCACTTTCAAAAGAGAAGGAGATATTTGTTGATAAATCGGTTGACGCTGTCGTGATTGCGACCCCGGCAATTACTCATTATAATCTTGCTTTGGAGGCATTAAAAGCCGGCAAACACGTGTTTGTAGAAAAACCACTATCCCTGACTTACAAAGATGGATGTCAATTGGTTGATTTTGCCCATAAAAAAGAGAAGATTCTTTTTGTTGGTCATATACTTCATTATCATGGTGCCGTCATCAAATTGAAAGAAATGATTAAGGATGGAAAGATCGGTCGCCTTCAATATATCTATTCTCGACGTCTCTCCTTGGGCAAGATCCGCCGAGAGGAGAACATTCTCTGGTCATTTGCTCCGCATGACATATCTTTAATCCTGAGCATTGTGGGAGAACATCCTAGTTACGTAGATGCTGTTGGTAATAATTTTCTTCATGCACAAATCCCTGATGTCACGATGACTAACCTTAAATTCCCCTCCGGCATTGGCGCCCATATCTTCGTCAGTTGGCTCAATCCTTTTAAGGAACAGCGCCTAGTGGTCATTGGTAGTCAGGGGATGCTTGTTTTCGATGATACTCAGTCTATAGCTGAAAAACTCGTTTTATACCCACATGCCATCAATTGGAAAAATGGAGTACCTACCCCGGAAAAGGCAGAAGCTGAGGCAATAGAACTATCTTCTGATAAGTGGGAGGAACCTCTTAAAGCCGAATGCAGAGCATTTCTGGAGGCAATTACAACACGGCAGGAGCCCTTAACAAATGGTGAAGAAGGCCTTCGCGTTCTAAAAGTTCTGGAAACCTGCCAGCAAACCATTGAACGCAAGGAATCTTTTTCTACTAATGCATGGCCCCTGAAGCCTGACGCTACATTCCCTATGCCTGATTATTTTGTTCATTCTACAGCAGTCATTGATGACAATGTTGCAATCGGCAAAGATACAAGAGTCTGGCATTTTTCCCATATTCTGAGCGGGACGATAGTGGGAGAAGGATGCAATATTGGTCAGAATGTGGTTATTGGCCCCAATGTCAATGTAGGAAATAAGTGCAAGATTCAAAATAATATTTCCGTGTATCGGGGTGTTACTTTAGAAGATGGTGTTTTTTGTGGGCCTTCCATGGTTTTTACAAATGTCTATAATCCTAGGGCGGAAATTAGCAAGATGAATGAAGTGAGGCCGACAATAGTGAAACGCGGGGCGACGATTGGTGCAAATGCTACGGTTGTCTGCGGCCACACGATCGGCTGTTATTCTTTTGTCGGTGCCGGTGCTGTTGTAACTAAAGATGTACCGGATTATGCCTTGATGGTTGGAAATCCAGCCAGAAAAATCGGTTGGGTTTGCCAGTGCGGAGAAAGATTGGGTGCAACTCTTTTGTGCGCGACTTGTAAAAAAAGATATCAGCTGAATAATAATGTTATGGAATTAAGCAAAGGCCAATTATAATGAAAAATATCTCAATTATCGGAGCACATTAGTAATTTTTTGTTGTTCCCTAGCTAGTTGTATTAAATTTATTTCAATTCAGACCCCGGAAAATACATGATGAAAAAAGCACTGAAGTGGATAATTATAGCGGCAGCGCGGCCCAACTTTATGAAAATCGCGCCGCTAATTAGATCTATAGCGACTTACAATCGTAAAAATGGCAACTGCATTAGGACTATTCTTATACATACAGGCCAGCATTATGATGACAACATGTCCGAGGCTTTCTTCAGGGATCTGAATATTCCCGCGCCGGATATTCATATGGGCATTGGTTCCGGCAGCCATGCAGAGCAAACAGGCCATGTCATGATTGCCTTCGAGAAGGTCCTAATAGAAGAAAAACCAGACCTTGTAATCGTCGTGGGAGATGTGAACTCAACACTGGCTTGCTCTATTGCCGCCGTAAAACTCAATATTCCCGTGGCTCATGTGGAAGCCGGACTGCGAAGCTTTGATCGAACCATGCCCGAGGAGATCAACCGCATCGTCACAGATGCTATTTCCAATTACCTCTTTACACCGTCACCTGACGGTGATGAAAATCTCCTCCATGAAGGTGTCACGAAAGAAAGAATATTTCTCGTCGGCGACATAATGGTGGACAGCCTTCTATTCAACTTGGACAATGCAAAAAAGACGGACATCCTGAATAGACTCGGCCTCCACCCAAATAGTACTCCCTACGCATTGTTAACACTCCACCGGCCAAGCAATGTAGATAACTATGAATCCCTAACTCGAATTATTCAAGGGCTTTTAACTGTTGCAGAAAGAATTCCCATCATCTTTTTTGTGCATCCGCGCACTAGGAAACAAATAAAAAACTTTGACTTGGAAACCTCATTCACATTTCATCCATCGCAGGATTTAGCAGAACATGATTACTACGAGAAAAAACATGACGGCCGTGTAGCGCCTGGACAATTAAGAGTATTCAAGCGTACTATCCATGCATTTGCACCCTTGGGCTACCTCGAATTTCTCAATCTTATGGCTCACGCGAAGATCGTTCTTACCGATTCCGGTGGCATTCAGGAAGAAACCACAGTGTTGAACATCCCCTGTATCACCCTCAGGGATACAACTGAGCGACCTATCACGCTAACAGAGGGCACCAATGTCCTTGTTCATGATGATCCAGAAAAGATTGTAGCCGAGGTCGGAAAGATACTGAATGGAAAGCCTCTTCAGGCTTCCTGCCCTGCAATCTGGGATGGTCACACAGCAGATAGAATAGTAAATATTCTTGCAGATAATATGAAAATAAACGACCAACAACATATTCAAATATTGAACAAAATTGGGGGCAATAAATAATTATGCTGAACAATAAATCCATCCTTATTACCGGCGGCACCGGTTCTTTCGGCAAAAAATGCACTGAAATTATTCTCAAGCGATACAATCCCAAACGACTAATTATCTTCAGCCGTGACGAACTGAAGCAATTCGAGATGGCTCAGGTCTATCCAGATACGAAGTATGATAGCATCCGGTATTTTATCGGCGATGTTCGTGATAAAGAAAGATTATTCCGCGCCTTTCATGGTGTGGATTACGTCATCCATGCTGCCGCCCTAAAGCAAGTTCCTGCCGCAGAATACAACCCCTTTGAGGCCGTTAAAACAAATATTATGGGTGCGCAAAATGTCATCAATGTGGCCATTGATCAAGGTGTCAAGAAAGTCATAGCCTTGAGTACGGATAAAGCGGCCAATCCCATCAATCTCTATGGCGCCACCAAGCTTTGTTCCGATAAACTTTTCATTGCCGGTAATTCTTATGTTGGTCGCACCAGCGCAAGCTTCAGCGTTGTAAGATATGGGAATGTGGCGGGCAGCAGGGGCAGTGTGATCCCATTTTTCATAAAATGCCGGGAAACGGGAGTCCTGCCTATAACTGATCCGCGAATGACCCGCTTCTGGATTACTCTGGAGCAGGGAGTCGATTTCGTTTTAAACTGCCTTGCGACAATGGTAGGTGGGGAACTTTTCGTACCCAAGCTCCCCAGTATGAATATCATGGATTTGGCAAAAGTAATGGCCCCGGAATGCAAAACAGACATCATAGGAATTCGACCAGGCGAGAAACTTCATGAGGTCATGATCCCAAAGGATGACGCAAGAAGAACACTCGAGTATTCCAACCATTATATTATTCAACCAGATTTTGGTTTTTGGGGAAGACGATTTACGAGCAATGGCGGCCAACAAGTACCGGATGGATTTGAATATAATTCCGGCGACAATCCTTGGATGTTGACACCGGATCAAATGCGCGAAATCATAGCAAATCTATGATCCCTTATGGCAGACAGCATATAGATGCCGAAGACATTCAGTCTGTTGTGGATGTTCTTCAGTCGGACTGGCTCACTACAGGTCCAAAGATAAGCGAGTTCGAAAGAGCATTCGCTGATGTCGTCGGAGCAAAACATGCTGTTGCTGTGAATAGTGGTACCGCAGCGCTTCATGCATCTATGTTTGCTCTTGGAATTGGTCCAGGAGATGAAGTGATTGTGCCCGCTATGACGTTTGCGGCAACGGCAAATTGTGTCGTCTTTCAGGGAGGAACGCCCGTCTTTGCTGATGTAGATCCGGACACCCTTCTGATTGATCCATCATCTGTGGAAGATCGAATATCACCAAAAACAAAGGCCATCATCGCCGTGGACTATGCCGGCCAGCCTTGTGACTATGATGCGCTTGCGGTGCTTGCAAAAAGGCACAGTCTTGCGCCTGTAGCCGACGCCTGTCATTCTCTTGGGGCACGATATAAGGAAAGGCTAGTGGGATCATTGGCTTGTCTCAATGCATTCAGTTTTCATCCGGTCAAACATATCACCACTGGTGAAGGGGGCATGATAACAACAAATGATTCAATACTAGCAGATAAGATGCTAGTTTTCCGTAATCACGGCATCAATACGAACCGTCAGCAGCGTGATGCGCAAGGTTCGTGGTTCTATGAAATGGTTGATTTAGGTTATAATTATCGCATTACGGATTTCCAGTGCGCCTTGGGAATAAGCCAGCTTAATAAGTTAACACGGTGGCTTGAGAGGCGGCGGGAGATTGCTCAGTTTTATGATGATGCTTTCAAAAACATTTCTCAAGTGAACCCTTTATCTGTTCGAAAAGAAAGATTCCATGCCTACCATTTATATGTGGTCAGACTTGAGCTGGATGGTACAAATTTGGATCGTAGTGTTGTCTTCCGTAAATTACTACAGGCAGGGATAGGAGTGAATGTTCATTATATTCCTGTACATCTTCATCCTTTCTATCGGAAACTCTTCAATACGCATCGTGGATTATGCCCCGTTGCAGAGCAGGCATATGAGCGGATCATCAGCCTGCCCATGTATCCGATGCTTACCAATGAAGATCAGTGCCATGTCATAGAAACGCTGACTAATATCCTCTCATGAAAATCGGTTTGGGAACAGTGCAGTTTGGTCAGAATTACGGTGTATCCAATAAGCAGGGGATTACACCTGAAAATGAAGTACGGGACATTCTGTCCATCGCCTGGGGAAATGGGGTCACCCTTTTAGATACCGCAACATTGTATGGTGCCAGTGAGGAAATCATCGGACGAAGCATACCAACGGACTCAGTCTTCAAAATTGTTACAAAGACGCTGGTTTTCCAAAAAACAAAGATTGAAAAAGAGGATGCCGCCAGACTCAAAGAAACTTTTCGTAGATCTCTTGATAAATTGAAACAGCCAAAGCTTTATGGCCTGCTTGTCCATCATGCTGCTGACCTCTTGAAAGAAGGTGGACAATATCTATGGGAGGCTATGCAAGAAATGAAAGATAGGGGGCTCGTGCAGAAAATTGGCGCTTCTCTTTATTCGCCGCAAGAGCTAAATCATCTTTTAGAGAAATATACCCCGGACATTGTTCAAATTCCTATGAATGTATTTGACCAGCGAATGATTCAAAATGGCCATCTTCAATATCTTAATGGTCTGGGTGTCGAAATACACACCAGATCGGTTTTCCTTCAGGGATTGCTTCTGATGTCCCCGAAAGAACTGCCAGGATACTTTAGTTCAATAAAAAACTTAATGTTAGAGTATCGCGAGGCATTACAAAAGCAAAATATTGATCCTCTTGAGGCAGCTCTGACATTTGTCTATCGGCAACCGGAGATTGATCACGTTATTGTGGGGGTGAACAATCAACTCCATCTGGAAGAAATCATAAAAGTGGTCCATCATATAGAAACAATGGGCAATCTTGATTTTTCAGTTTATGCTGTTCAAGATGAGTCCATCATAAATCCATCTTTCTGGAAACTGCAATGACCGACATTCTCGCAATTCTTCAAGCCCGGTTTACATCCTCTAGGTTGCCCGGCAAGGTTCTCAAGCCGATCATGGGACAACCTATGCTGGCTCTCCAGGTTGAGAGAGTCTTGCAGGCTAAAAAGATTGATCAACTTATTATTGCTACCAGTACTGATTCCAGTGATGATGAAATTGAAGCGCTTTGTCTAAAAATTAATATACCCTGCTACAGAGGCAGTTTGAATGATGTTCTTGATCGGTTTTATCAGGCTGCACAAACTTATAAGCCGGGGAGTGTCGTTCGTGTTACGGGGGATTGTCCCCTGATCGATCCGGAAATCATAGATAATGTGATCGCTTTTTATCTTAATGATGACTACGATTATGCTTCTAATTCCGTAGAGCCAACTTTTCCAGATGGTTTGGACATAGAAATCTTCCGCTTTTCTGTTTTAGAAGAGGCTTGGAAAGAAGCATCTCTGTCTTCGCAACGCGAGCATGTTACCCCCTTTATCCACCAGCAGCCGGACCGATACCGGATAGGCCATTATAAAAATAAAGAAGATCTCTCGCATCTGCGTTGGACAGTTGATGAGCAGGAGGACTTCGATCTGATCAATAAAATATATGAGGAACTCTTTCCGGTTAGAGCAAATTTTCGTATGGCGGACATCCTCAATCTACTTCATCAGAGACCGGAATGGCTGGCCATTAACAAGCAATTTGAAAGAAATGAGGGATTCATAAAATCACTTCAAGAGGATAGGCAGGATAAAACCATGAAACGCTTGCATTTAGCGCAATCAATTGCTCTTCAGGAACACGCGAAAAAACGCATTCCCGGACTGTCTCAGCTTCTCTCCAAACGTCCCGATCAATTTTCCTATGGCGTTTGGCCCGGATACTTCAGTCGGGCCAAAGGTGCTGAGATATGGGACCTGGACGAGAACCGCTATATTGATATGAGTCTTGGTGGTATTGGTGCCAATGTCTTGGGTTACGCGGATCCGGATGTAGACAAAGCTGTCAGGGAAGCTATTGATAAGGGGACCAGCGCTTCCCTGAACTGTCCTGAGGAAGTGGAATTGGCAGATCTCCTCTGCGAAATTCACCCTTGGGCGGGGAAGGTCCGGTTTGCCCGTACTGGTGGCGAAGCTATGGCGGTTGCTGTTAGAATTGCCAGAACCTTTACGGGACGGGACAAGATTGCCTTTTGCGGTTATCATGGCTGGCATGACTGGTACCTTTCAGCCAATTTAGGGACGGAAAACGCCCTAGGCGAGCACCTGCTTTCCGGTCTCGATCCGGCAGGAGTTCCGAAAGCCCTCAAAGGGACGTCGTTTCCATTTCGGTATAATCAATTGGCGGACCTTGAAGCCATTCTGGAATCCAACAAGAATGAAATTGCCGCTATTGTTATGGAGCCTATTAGGAATGAAAGGCCTAATCCCGATTTCATCAAAGGAGTCAGAGCGCTGGCCACATCGACTGGTGCGATATTAATCGTTGATGAGATTTCAGCAGGTTTCCGAATGAATACGGGTGGGGCTCATCTCATACTGGGGATCGATCCGGATATGGCTGTTTTTTCTAAATCGTTGGGGAACGGCTATCCTATGGCGGCGATTATTGGGGAAAATGCTGTTATGGATGCTGCACAGAAAAGTTTTATCAGCAGCACCTACTGGACGGAAAGGATTGGTCCTGTGGCTGCCCTTGCAATGATTAAAAAGCATCGCCAATTTGATGTTGGAAAACACCTGATGAAAATTGGTCAGATGGTTCAGGATGGATGGAGAACGTTATTTGCCAAACATGGTCTTTCTGCTCATATTAGTGGTATTTCCCCCATGGGGCATTTTAGTTTCGAACACGAAGAAACCCTTGTGATGAAAGCATTATTCATACAGGGCATGCTCGAAAAAGGATTCCTGGCAACCAATAGCTTTTATGCTATGTATGCCCATCAGGAAGAGCATGTGAAACAGTATTTAGATGCCGTTGATCAGGTGCTCCCACAGATTATCGAAGCGATCAATACGCCTCATCCTGAAGAATTTCTTTTAGGTAAACCGGCAGTAGCAGGCTTTAAAAGGCTGAATTGATGCACCTGTACATCAGGGCTGATGCTGATTCCAAAATGGGGACGGGGCACATCATGCGGTGCATCGCCCTTGCCCAAACTTGGCAAGACCAAGGGGGCGAAGTTACATTCATCGGTTGTTGTGACAGTGAGTCCTTGAAGCAGAGGATAAGTGATGAAGGATTCAGCTTGATTTCTATCGGGTATATCTGTCCTGATCCATCTGATCTAAAAAATACTTTATCCATTTTGAAAACGGGCATAACCGGTCAAAATAAGTGGATCGTCTTGGATGGTTACCATTTTACTCCGGATTATCAGAAAGCCATTCGTGATGCGGGAATCCACCTTTTAGTCATTGACGACATGAACCACTTGCCATATTATCATGCCGATATTCTTCTGAACCAGAATATTCATGCACCGGATCTGAGCTATCTCTGTGATGAAGACACAACCCTCCTGTTGGGTGCCCGTTATGTGCTTCTGCGCAGAGAATTCTTGAAATATCAGAACTTCAAACGTGAAATCCCGGATCGGGCAAAAAATATCCTTGTGACCCTTGGTGGTGCTGATCCGGACAATGTGACCCTGAAAGTCATAGAGGCTTTAAAATTTCTTAATGAACCTGATATCGCGGTCAGAGTAATCATCGGTCCGGCCAATTTTCACCAAGAAACACTTCAAAAGTCTATCGTTTCAGCCAACTTTACGGCAGAGCTTCTGATCAATCCACCCAGTATGCCCGAACTGATGGCGTGGGCGGATATGGCCGTTTCAGCAGGCGGCAGTACATGCTGGGAGCTAACTTATATGGGAGTGCCTTTCCTTGCTACTGTTCTTGCTGAAAACCAGAGATCGATAGCTGTTAGCTTAGATAAAAAAAGAGTTGCTATCAATTGTGGTAATGGAAACAAAATAACCACTGAAAAACTTTGTAAAATCTTATCAGCGATCCTGTACAATAGAGAAAAGAGATCTCTCATGGCTTTACAGGGTACCCAATTGAATGACGGAAATGGTTCAATGAGGGTTTTTTCATCATTGATGCATTAGCACCATGAAGATACTGATATTAAAAAATAATATAACACCAATTTCAAAATTTATTGACCAAGTTGGTGATGATGTTCTCGAATGCACTGAGCCGATTAATGAATTATTCATAAAACAAAACGGGATCGACTTTGCGGTCAGTCATGGCTATCGGCATATCATAAATGATTCGATTATCAATTGTTTAAATCGAAAGATTATTAATCTTCATATTTCGCTGCTTCCCTGGAACAGGGGTGCTGATCCGAACCTATGGAGCTTCCTTGAGGATACGCCTAAGGGAGTGACGATACATTATGTCGATGAGGGGATTGATACGGGAGATATTATTGTACAAAAAGAAGTGTTTTTTGAGGACGATCATGAAACGCTGGCAACGACATACCAGAAACTTCAAACAGAGATCGTCGATCTTTTCAAAATAAATTGGCCCTTCATTCGAGACGGAAACTGTTCACGTCTGAAACAGTTTATGGGTGGAACCTTTCATAAATCCTTTGATAAAAAGAAATATGAAAACTTACTCGTTGATGGATGGGAAACCCCCGTTTCGTTATTAATTGGGAAGGGGAAAGTAGTTTATGAATAATATAAAGATTGGGGGGAAAAACATAGGAGATGGATGGCCTGTATATATTATCGCAGAATTATCAGCAAATCATAACCAAGATTTCCATCAAGCAGTTCAGATCGTTAAGGCTGCCAAAGAAGCAGGGGCAGATGCAATTAAATTACAGACATACACCCCGGACACCATTACTATAGAC
This sequence comes from uncultured Smithella sp., assembly GCA_964469905.1. Classification (GTDB taxonomy): domain Bacteria; phylum Desulfobacterota; class Syntrophia; order Syntrophales; family Smithellaceae; genus MVRV01. The sequence continues at coordinate 111,636 of CAYXZW010000002.1, read as the reverse complement.
TGCGACAATGAATACTTCCATATCGGCAAAGGAACAATTTGGGAAGGAAAGACGTTGTATAATCTTTATCAGGAAGCATACACGCCATGGGAATGGCAGCCAAAACTGCAACAGATTGCCAATGACATTGGGATAGACCTTTTCTCATCACCATTTGATCAAACGGCAGTCGATTTTTTAGAAGAGATGCAAGTCCCTGCCTATAAAATCGCCTCCTTTGAGTTGGTCGATATACCCCTGATTCAGTATATTGCTAAGACCGGTAAGCCGATCATCATGTCAACAGGCATGGCCACATTGGCAGAGATAGGCGAAGCGGTGACTACGGCCCGAGCAGCGGGTTGCAGAGAAATGGCCCTTCTGAAATGTACAAGCGCCTACCCCGCCGATCCAACGGAAATGAATCTGCGCACCATTGCGCACATGGCGGAAGCATTCAGTGTTCCGGTAGGACTGTCCGACCATACCGTGAGCATTGCTGTGCCAATTGCAGCCGTAGCCCTCGGAGCCCGCATTGTTGAAAAACATTTTACCCTGTCCCGATCCATTCCAGGAGCTGACAGCGCATTCTCTCTTGAGCCCCACGAATTCAAAGCAATGGTTGATGCCATCCGAACAACAGAAAAAGCCGTCGGTCGCGTTAGCTACGAAGTTACCGGGAGTGAGGCACCCAGCCGCGTCTTCCGCCGGTCTCTTTTTGCTGTAGAAAATATTAAAAAAGGCGAAACCTTGACCGAAAAAAATATACGCAGTATCCGACCGGGCTATGCTTTACACACGCGCTTCATAAAAAATATCATGGGAAGAAAAGCATCGCGGGATATTAGTAAAGGCACTCCGTTAGACTGGGATTTGATTGTATAGCAGGAATATACCTGTCACCAACGTATCCGTTGTTCTTTAAGGAAGGGACAAGAAAATGAATGAATTGAAGAGATGTACTCGCTGTACAACCCCCGAAACGCATGAAACGATTGTTTTTGATGAAAACGGAGTTTGTAATATATGCCTTCAACAGGACTTTAAGCAGGAAGCGATAGACTGGAGCGCAAAAAAGGAAGAACTCGATAAGTTGATCGAGCAATATAGAGGTAAGTACGATTATGACTGTATTGTTCCTTTCAGTGGCGGGAAAGACAGCACTTGGACATTGCATTATCTGGTTAAGGAATATGGCATAAAACCTCTTGTCGTAAGATTCGATCATGGTTTTCTACGGCCGAATCTTGCAGAAAATACTGTTCAGGCGCTCCGCAAATTAGGTGTAGATTTTCATCATTTTACACCAAACTGGAAAGTTGTTCAAAAATGCATGTTGCAGAGTTTTTTGGAGAAAGGAGATTTTTGCTGGCATTGCCATACGGGTATTTTCGCATACCCCATGCAGGTTGCAATTAAATATAATGTTCCCCTTATCTTCTGGGGTGAACCTTCATCTGAATATACGGCGTACTTTGACTATACGCAGCCTGAAGAAGTAGATGAAAAACGATTTAACCGCTATGTTAATTTGGGGATAACCGCCGATGATATGTATGTCCGATTAGAGGGACTCGTTGATGAAAGAGATCTCAAACCATTTAAATACCCGCCATTAAAAGAATTGAGAAGAATTGGTTATCGGTCAGTTTGTCTTGGCTCATATATCCCTTGGGATGTGAAGAAGCAATCTCAAATTATTACCGACGAATTGGGATGGAAAGGAGACCAAGTGGAAAATGTACCGCCAGACTATTCGTATGAAAAAATTGAATGCTATCTTCAGGGTGTAAGAGACTATATCAAATATATCAAAAGAGGATACACGAGACCATGCCATCTTGCATCGATAGATATTCGTAATCACCGGATGTCAAGGGATCAAGCGTTGGAGATCATAAATAAATATGAAAATAAAAGACCGCCGAGTCTTGAAATATTTCTGGAGTATATCGGACTAAGTGAGAAAGAGTTTATGGAAATATCTTTGAGCCATGGCGTTTCTCCTTATATTCATGACCCATCAAAAACGACTGATGGGAGCAAAACTCATGATTTTGATAAATGGCCTCGACATGGGAGCATGGAACGTGTCGCAGCTGATGTTCAGCTGGAAAAATGGAAGTCTAGAAAAAATAATCGATAGATACTCATGATCGGAATTATAGATTATGGCATGGGAAATTTGCTGTCTGTTTTTAACGCTTTCGAATACTTGGGCGCGGAAACGATAATTTGTCATACGCCGGAAGAAATGGAACGCTGTGAAAGAATCGTACTGCCTGGTGTGGGTGCTTTTGAAGATTGCATCCGTAATTTGCAAACGAAGAAATTTATCGCTGCTTTAAACGATTTTGCTTTTACTAAGAAAAGACCCGTCCTGGGTATATGTTTGGGTATGCAAGCCATGGCTAAGAAGAGTTATGAATTTGGCGAACATGCCGGATTGGGTTGGTTTGACGCGGAAGTGATTAAAATTGCGCCCGCAGACCCAGCCTTAAGAGTTCCGCATGTGGGATGGAACGATATTACTTACAAAAAAGAGAGCCCTCTTTTTACGGGGCTTCCCGAGCATCCGAATTATTATTTTGTCCATTCATATTTCATGCAATGCAAAGACGGCCGTGATGTTGACGCAACAGTCGAATATGGCAGCCGCATTACTGCGGCAGTCAGAAAGGACAATATTTTTGCCACGCAGTTTCATCCGGAAAAGAGCCAGGATTATGGATTGAAAATCATTGATAATTTCTTAAGCTGGTTGCCTTAAATGTTGAAAAAACGGTTGATTCCAAAACTTCAAATGATGGAAAGCCAGCGCTCAAACAATCGGCGCATTGTATTGGTCACAACAAAACAATTTGACGGCTATTTTGAAATTGGCGATCCTGTTTCTCAGGCAAAAATATATGAAGCTCAGGCGGCAGACGAATTAATATTTGTTGATATAAGACCAACTGAAAAAAGTGTATCTATTCTGGCCGATGTTGTCAAACGGGCAGCTAGTGAGATATTTATGCCCATTACTGTTGGCGGCGGCGTGCGTACGCTTGATGATTTCAGAACATTGCTTGTGAGCGGTGCGGACAAAGTAAGTATCAATACGGCAGCGGTCGAAAACCCGGATTTGATTAAAAGAGCGTCGAACATGTTTGGCGCTCAATGTGTTGTATTAAGCATTGATTTCCGTCAGGATCAGTCCGGCGATTACCATGTGTGGAAGCGCGGTGGAAAAGAGAAAACGGATTTACATCCTTTGGCATGGGCGGAAGAAGGCGAAAGACTGGGCGCAGGGGAGTTGCTCCTGACATCCGTAGATCGTGACGGAGCAAGGAGTGGATTGGATATCGCGTTGACCAGAAAAGTAGCAGAACATGTTACAATTCCCGTGATTGCCTCGGGAGGGTGCGGTTTGGCCAAGCATTTTGTGGAAGGTTTCATAGATGGAAGAGCCGACGCAGTATCTGCTGGTACCTATTTCTGTTTCAAAGATGAGAATCCCATGCAAGCGCGAGCGCAAATTCGAAATGCAGGCATACCGATCAGACTCCACAAATGAATAGAAGCAATATCAAGTCGAAGAACTATAAATTATCAGGCTACTAATATAAGGGGAAAGACAACAATGCCTACCGAATTAAAACGGTTTATTGAAGGAGAGAAACTTTATCTAAGAGAAGTTCGTCTGTCCGATGTTAATGAAGATTACTATCGCTGGATGAATGATCCCGAAGTTACAAACTATACAGAGAGCAGATTTTATCCAAATTCGATGGAACGATTGAGCGAATTTGTAAAAAGTAAAATAGGTGATGAGTATAATGTTTTTTTAGCGATCGTATTGAAAGAAGGTGATCGCCACATAGGCAATATTAAATTAGGTCCAATCAATTTTATCCATCGGTTTGCCGACGTTGCCCTTATTATCGGTGAAAAGGATTGTTGGGGGAAGGGCTATGCAGCAGAGGCTATTCGTCTTATGGCTGATTATGCTTTTGGTCAGTTAAATCTGCACAAACTTACGGCAGGCTGCTATAACGCCAATATCGGTTCGGAAAAAAGTTTCCAAAAGGCCGGATTTTCGATCGAGGGATGTAGAAAAAGCCATTATTTTTTGAAGGGTACCTATGTCGATGCGATTTTACTGGGAAGGGTGAACACCTGTGCAGAGAAACAGGCATAGAGACAAAGAAAGTATCATCTTGAACCGGTTGATAGATTATTTGTGCGCTGAAAGAGAAGAGCCCTTTTATGATTGAAAATAAGACGTTAAAGATTATGGAAGTGACGTTGCGAGATGGTAGCTACGCCATTGATTTTAAATTTACGGCAAGCGATACTGCGCTTATCTGTGAAGAGCTCGAAGAGTTGGGATTTGATCTTATAGAGATTGGTCACGGTGTTGGCCTTGGTGCTTCAAGAGCAGGTAAAGGCAAGGCTGCGGAAAGTGATGAGACGTATCTGCGGGTCGCTGCTGAAACACTTAAAAAGGCGAAATGGGGAATGTTCTGTATTCCTGGTATCGCAACATTAGAAGACATAGATATGGCTGCTGCATATGGCATGAACTTCATTCGTATAGGAACTAATGTTACCGAAGTGGAACAATCCGAGCCCTTTATCACACATGCAAAGCGCCATGGCATGTTTGTTTCCGCTAATTTTATGAAATCGTATGCGATGGAGCCGGATAAATTTGCTGAAAAGGCAGTGCTGACTCAGAAATATGGTTCTGACATTCTCTGTATCGTGGACTCTGCCGGTGGTATGTTGACGGAGGATATGGAAAAGTATTTTTTAGCTGTCCAGGAGAAATGCGATATTAAGCTGGGCTTCCATGGCCATAACAATTTAGAATTGGCTGTAGCCAATTCTTTGCGGGCTGTTGAATTGGGTGCGGTTGTTATTGACACCTCTTTGCAGGGCATCGGCAGGGGCGGCGGAAACACGCCGACAGAGATATTTGTTGTTGCCCTGGAACGTAAAGGTATCCGTATGGGCATTAACCCTCTGAAGGTTCTGGATGCGGGGGAAAAATATATAAAGCCGCTCATAATGCGGAATGGTTATGATGCCATAGATATCATAAGCGGATATGCCCAGTTTCATTCAAGCTATATGGGCATTATTCGTGAATATTCGAGTAAATATCGCATAGATCCAAGACGGCTTATTATGGCTGTTTGTGAAGAGAATAAAGTTGATGCACCGCGTGACATGGTGGAGCGCATAGCTAAGGAAATAAGCAAAAGTAGTGATGATGTTTTCACTGCACGATTTCGTCTGGATAAATATCACGGAGAGGAGCAGGTAGATTACTAATGATACAAACCATTCGGGAAGTGTTCGAAAAAAATTCAGAGAGTGCATTCATTATTGAATCGCAGACAAACCGGCAATTATCATATGCTGATTTTTATCATATGGCTGTTCAATTGTCGCTGGTTTTAAGGCAGCATGATATTGGCAAGTCTGACCGCGTTGCAATATTGCTATCAAATTCCGTGGAATTTGCGGCTCTCTACTTCGCCTGTTTATTTATCGGAGCAGAAGCGGTCCCGATTAATCCGAGCCTCAATCAGCGTGAAGTTACGCTCATTTTAGGGCAAACGCATGCAAAATTAATCGTTTATTGCCCTTCAACTAAAAAGTTGAGCGATGGATATGACGACGGTTCTTGTAGGCAGTTGGCGCTGCTTCCGCTTATTGAACAGCAGCAGAACAGCGAAAAAGACTATTTAACTTTAGATGCAATGCGAATGGAACAATCCCCTGATTTTCAATCGTTATCCGATGTGAGATATGATGATGTGTTTTCGATCAATTTCACGTCAGGAACAACGAGTATGCCCAAGGGAGTTGTGCATAAAATAGATTCTCTATTTGGGAATGCCGCTGCTTTTAATAAGGACTTTGGCGTTTCGCAAGAACACAGGTTTTTCCATGTTTTGCCAATGGCCTATATGGCCGGTTTTCTAAATACACTGCTCTGTCCTTTCATGGCCGGTGCAAGCGTTGTTTTGGCGCGGCAGTTTGATGCACAAAGCGCATTCAGGTTTTGGGAACCAGTGATTCAATATCAGGCAAATACTTTCTGGTTAACGCCAACCATGCTATCAGTTCTATTTAGCATTGACCGGAATAAGGATGGTGTTGAGTATTGTCATCAACATGTAAAAAAGATCTTTGTCGGAACTGCCCCATTGCTGTTAAAGGTTAAAGATAATTTTGAGAAGAAATACGGTATTGAAGTATTTGAAAGTTATGGCTTGTCGGAGCTTCTGTTAATATCTGCAAACTCAGAAATACATCGCCGCAAGGAAGGTTCAGTGGGGAGGATTCTTAAGAATGTTGAAATCAGGATTTTCAATGAGGCTAATCTTTCTTTGCCTTCTGGCGAATCAGGCGAAATTTGGGTACAGACACCTCATATGACGATGGGTTATCTTGACCATCAAACAGGTGAGGTGATTACTCTTGACAGAGATTCGTGGTTTCCTACGGGGGACATCGGATATTGCGATGCTGATGGCGATCTTTTTATAACAGGACGCAAGAAAGATTTAATCATTCGTGGCGGGTTCAACATCAGTCCCCGGGGTGTTGAGGATATTGTTTTGCGTCATCCATCGGTAGAGCAGGTTGCTGTTATTGGGCTTCCCCATGAATTGCAGGGAGAGGAAGTGACTGTTATCATTCAATTCAAACCGGGCCATACCTTAGCATCGGAAAGAGATTCGCTTGACAATTTGTGCAGGCGGGAACTTAGTCCTCATTCAGTGCCAACGAAATATTTAAGTATTGATGCATTTCCCTTGAGTTCATCCGGTAAAATCCAAAAGAACAAACTCCGTGAAATGGCCATGGTATCGGAAAACAGTCATCTTCAACCGTGATTCCAGAATAATGAACTCAAAAAAAAGCATGGGTGCGAAATTTATCGGTGATTTTGACTATGAGCCGCGGGAATGCGAATGCTGCGGCAGTATTGATATGGAGGAGTTGTGGGCATATGATTATAATACACCTACACAAACAGGGTCTTATAAATTCTCTGTTCGCAATGTAATCTGCCGTGCATGCGGGTTTGTTTTTGTTTCTCCCGTTCCTACTGAACGTAGTCTAGCCCCCTATTACGCCGACTCTTTTTGCTACTGGGATGGCCAGATACTCGATTACGACATAGAAAAGCGCATTGAATTTATCCGGACTCAATTGAAGGGTACGGAGCTCTTTCTGGAAGTTGGTAGTAATCAGATGGGACTATTTCAAGACGAGCTGAAAAAAGTATTTAAAAAGGTTATTACCACAGAATTGAATCAGAGTGTTGAAAGTGATTATCGGTCATTGGACGACATGCCCCACAAGGTGGATATGGTCGCTCATTATTTTGTCCTGGAGCATATACCTCATGTTGGGAGCTTCCTGGAAAAATGCCATAAAGTATTGAAGGACGATGGAATAATGATATGCGAGGTGCCTGACTTGTCTTTATACCCAAAAGACATTTCCGGCCTTTTGCTTTTTGAGCATATGAATCACTTCTCGATTGACTCATTGTCCCAAATCGCTTCTCACGCCGGTTTTCAATTGCAGTCACATTCAAGTAAATTGTGCAGCAGAGGGTTTGGATTTACATCGGCCTTTGTAAAAAGTCCGTCTGAAAAGAAGGATCCAGTGCGTTCGACATACCTAGAAAATAAAGAGTATTTTTTAAAAGGGTTGTCAAAAGTTGAAGAAATAAAAAAGCATGTCAGGAGGTATCAGGATCGCCTTCAGAAATATATTGAAACAAATAAAAAAGTAGTTTTATGGGCGGCGAATGATGTTTTGATGAGATTTTTAGAGAATGCCCCCCCACCAAAAAATGCTTTAGTTGTTGATTCTAATCCTGCGAAGAAGAATTTTTCTGACAAGTTTCCGGTTTATCAACCAGATGAAGTGCGAAAAGCTATTGGCGAAAGCCAGGCAATTTTTATTTTTTCCAGTTTAAACAGCAGGGCAATCCTTATAGCTATAAAAGAGAGATTCGGCAAGATTTATGGTCCGGATGATATCATCATTGTAGAAATATGAGGTATTAAGCATGGCCAGACGTATCATCGACTTAACCGTCTCTATCCACGACGGGATGACCACGTTCCCTGCACCCTGGCATCCGGTTGTCGAAATCACAACTCTTGGCAGACATGGCATCGAGAACAGGGAGACAAGAAAGATTGTTTTGGGGACGCACACTGGCACACATTGTGATGCACCTCGCCATTTTTTACCTGATGGTTTGACAGTTGATCAGCTTCCGCTCGAAATTCTTATAGGCCCTGCTTATGTTATCGATCTCTCCTATGCACGACCACATCAAGAGATAAATGTATCTGACTTCGAGAGTTTGCTGGGGAATATTCACCCGGAACGTCTGATCATGCGCTTTGACTGGTCGAGATATTGGGGTAACATGTGTTATTACAGTGATCATCCGTTCATATCTGAAGAAGCGGCGCATTGGTTGATAGAGAGAGGTATCAAGTTGTTAGCCATGGATACACCAATGCCCGATAATCCTAAGAATGGTAAGGGGAGTGCTAATGATTCGCCGATCCACAAGATCATGCTGCAACACTCTGTTATTTTGGTTGAATATCTGTGCAATCTAAAGGAGATCAGAAAGCAGAAAGTAGAATTGATTGTTTTGCCATTGAAAATATTACAGGGTGACGGTGCACCGGTGCGCTGTGTCGCCATAGAACCATAGATAATCCCGATGTCCTGCCGAGATGTCATAAATCCCAAGGAGGTTCCATTAATGAATGTCAAAGAAGAAGTCTTGAGTTTTTTCAAAGCCAATGCGCTGAAACCACTTCCCGGTGATACAGAGGCCGACCATTTAGGATGTCATTATTTAGATATAGGCATTATCGATTCGATCGGAATTGTAAAGATGGTCATGGAATTTGAAGAAAAATTTAAAATCCAATTTGATGCTGATTGTATGCAGACTTATGAATTCCAAACGATAGGAGGACTTGTTCAGATCATTGAACAACTAAGAGGTGAAAAAAATGAGTAGGGTGCCTAAAGACGTTATTATCCTTCCTGAGTTTTCCGAAAAGTATCCGGATCGCTGGGTAGTAATGAATGTGTTTGCCAAAACATGCCTCGGCGTCAACAGCAGGGTGCTTGATTTGTTGGGTCATGTTGAGTCTTTATCAGAACCAGAAATTATCCAGCTATACGGTGGAGAAAAATTCGATATATGGGATATTGAGCGGTTTCCATTTGCGGTTGGTTCGCTTGCCGATCCTACCTGTTATATTCGGGATGTATCTCAATGGGGCATTTCATCACCGCTTAGTATAATCGAATTGATCGGCAAACTAAAGAAGCACAGCCTCCTAATTGATGATCAAGCAGCATATCGTGACCGGTTCCAACTAAAAAAGAACATCATGGACAAAGCGCACTTTGGAAATTATCATCAGCAGGTGGGGCAACACATGCTGCTTGTCGAACGTAAATCACCATCTAAATTCTGGTTGGAACAAAAGTTTGCCGGGGACTTGCTAAGCGTTCGCTCCGATAATCTTTATGGCGCAGTCCAGGCACATTACCTTAAAGATTATTTCAGTCGAAAAATATCACCTGACGATGAAGTTCTTGATGTGGGTTGTGGAACAGGCATTTACGCAAAGATGATGGCTAAAGCAGGTGCTCATGTACTGGGAATTGATCCGAGCGAAGAGTATATTAAGATAGCAAGGGATCAAGCACTGGGTAACACACGTTTTGAAATAATGAATATAGGTACCCGGGGTGCTCTTGATGGCATACCTGACAGCTCTGCCGATTTTATTTTTATGAGCGATGCGTTATTATTTTATTTTGTGCCTGTTTTTCCTGAACGTAAGGATGACATACAAATACTGTTTGCGGATATACGGCGTATTTTAAAGCCTAAAGGAACTTTTGTCAGTCTTGAACCACACCCCGTTTTTTGGTTGGCGCCCTGGCTTGGTAATATTGACAGACCTTTCACAATAGTAAACGAATACATGAAAAAGAACTTCGGCGTTGTTCCGACAACACAGAAGTTAATCCAGGCTTTTGCTCAAGGCGGCTTTGCGGTGACATACATGGATGAACTCCTGCCTGATCCGGGATTTAAGTCTGTCGATCCACGCGCATATTATTATGCCAATGAATTTCCGGAATGGCATCTCTTTGAACTGAAAAAAACGTTGTGAGTTAGTATATATGCAAAAGTGGCATTATAATAAATCTATGCTTGTTGAGGCATTACGACAAGCCGGGGTAATGCCGGGGGACGTTATTTTTTCTCATATCAGCCTCGGTAGATTAGGTTATGCTGAGGAAGGAAAAGACATAGAAACTCTATGTAATGTCCTCTACGGTGCATTTCAAGAGGTTCTTCAGGATTCCGGGACATTGCTTATTCCAACCTTTACTTATTCCATTGGACGGAACGAACCATACGATGTTCAGCAGACACCATCAACTGTTGGACCGTTTTCGGAATTTTTTCGGAATCTTCCCGGAGTTATTCGATCAAGAGATCCAATGCTGTCAGTGGCAGGAAAGGGGCCGAAAGCAGCAATGCTTTTATCAACGCTGCCCCATACGTGTTATGGCGTCGGATGTGTGTACGAGCGGTTGCGAAAAGCAGGCGGAAAGATTTGCAATATCGGGCTTGGTTTATATTGGGCAACATTCCTCCATCATATTGAGGAAATGGCTGGCGTTCCGTTTCGGTTCAAAAAAATGTTTCGAGGAGACATTCACGATAACGGGATAATAAAACAGGAATCATGGATATATTTTGCGGCGCCTTTCATATTAAACTGTCAAGCCGACGCTTTAAAAATAGATAAAAAGGCGCGTAATTGCGGCATATGCCGGTCTGTCCCTCTGGGATATTCAGAAATCGTCTGTGCCAATGCTCAGGAGTATTTCAATTTTGGCATGAAGGAACTAGGCAAGGATCCCTGGTTGACGGCGAAAGGTCCACCATGTGATGTGGACGAGATCATCAAAAAAGAGAATGACCGCGTAGGCGTAAGGGAGAATAAAATTCATCTATCGAAAGGGTCCTCCATGGAGGAGTTAATCGATGCTCTCTGGCAGTTGCCTCGTGATATAATTTCTGATGGGTATGATGCAGCTTTAAAAGCCCTGTTAGGGCAGGTTCCTATGACAATCCACGAATATCCAACAGGCACCGATTGCTGGACATGGATTATCCCCGAAAAATGGACCTGTCATGAGGCATATCTGGAAAAAGCCGATGGGACAAGATTGTTTTCTTATTCCGACAATCCTTTACACGTTGCTTCGTATTCCCAGCCTTTTTCGGGCATGGTATCACGAAGTAAATTGCTTGATCATCTTTCGACACATCCGCAAATCCCGGATGCAGTCCCGTTCAAATATAATTATTATAATCGGCGCTGGGATTTATGTTGCAGCCAAAAATTAAAAGAAAGCCTGGTGGCTGATTCCTACAAGGTCGAAATCAAATCTGACTTCAGCTATGGGGCTCTGAAAGTGGGAGAGGTGTATGTTCCCGGTAAAAGTGAAGACTGCATTGTATTATGTGCTCATTTGTGTCATCCGGCTATGGTCAATGACGGGTTGTCCGGCGTTGTTGCGGGAATCGAAGTTATGCGCCGCCTGCTGAATAGCGATCAACATCGCTATTCATACCGGTTATTAATTCTGCCCGAAACAATAGGTTCAATCGCTTATTTAAGCCATAATGAACATCTCCTTTCCGGAATGAAGGGAGGGCTTTTCTTAGAAATGCTCGGATTGGTAAATCCGCATGCCTTACAACTCTCGTATGCTGGTAATACGAAGTTCGATAGGTGCTGTATCCATGCATTAAAGGAACACGATCCCCATGGTTGGACAGGAAAGTTTCTGACAGTGGTTACCAACGATGAACGCCAGTTCAATGCCCCCGGGGTCAGGATTCCCATGCTCTCGCTTTCCCGAGTATCCCAAGAAGGTGGCTTTTATAAAGAATATCACTCCAGCTATGATTCTCCCGGCATAACCCAGTCGAAATCTCTTGAAGATTCATGTGAACTTGTCATGAATATCATAGACATCTGGGAGAATAATTTTATTCCCAGAAATCTTTTCAAAGGTGAAGTTTTTCTCTCCCGATATGACATTACATTTGATTTTGAAAAAGAACCTGCCGCGAGTCAGGCTCTTTTCGATGTTATGCTGATGATTGACGGTACAAAATCGCTGATTGAAATTGCTGAGGAAGCGGGAATATCGTTTCATACAGCCAAAAAAATTTCTGATCTCTTTAAACAGCGAGGGCTTGTTGAGTACATTGAATGAACCTGTGATCAAAGAAAAAAGGAGAAATGTAATGAGAAAAAAAATATTACTATTTTACGGGCTATTTTCTAAGGACCAAGACTATGATTGGATTCCCTCCGGTCCATTATTCGTTGCCGGTTATTTAAAAGCGGCTGGTTACGATCCAATCCTTATTCATGAATACAAAGACAGGGATTACGAACACATCATAAGAAAGCACTCTGATGAAATCATGCTTCTAGGAATCAGCGCAATGACAGGGTATCAGATTAAAAGTGGAATCAATGCGGTTAAATGCCTGCGAAAATATACTAAAAATATTCCGGTAGTCTGGGGAGGTGCCCAGGCAACGGAAAAACCCTTTGACACCCTAAAGAGTGAATATGTGGATTACGTATATGTAGGACCCATAAAACAAAACTTTATACAATTCCTTAATTCCTTAGAAAAGAAAGCTCCCATTGATGCTATCCCCGACATATTATCAAAAAATTATTTTAATGATAAACCGGATAAGAGCTATGAGATAATCGATTATAAAGTTTCATTTTCTGATTTTCCTTCTCTAAACTATGAAGATTATGATTTTTCCTACCTTTTGACAGCAAATAAAGTATTAAATTATACGACTTCCATGGGCTGCCCGGGGAACTGTACTTTTTGCTCATGGGGCGGCAAGCACCCGTGGACGTCATTCAGGCTGGAGAGAATACTTGACGACATAACATATTTGGTAAAAAGGTATAAGCTCAAGAGCTTATGGATAGCTGATTCAGAGCTTTCGATCAAGAAGGACCACTTGTTGGGGTTGGCACAGGGAATAATAGACAGGAAACTTGATATAAGCTGGAGAGGTAATGCCAGAGCTGTTGAATTGAACAAATACGATAAAAGTGATTTTTCCTTACTGGAGAGATCCGGCTGCGACCGGTTTTTTATTGGACTGGAAAACATCAATCTCGAGATTCAAAGAATTTACAAGAAGGTTATCCCCAGGGAGGTTATTTTCAACATCCTGGAGAACATCAGGGACTTTGATATAAAAGTGATGTTTTCTTTTATATTTGGAAATCCAGGAGGTCCCTTGACAGATCTGGAAGAAAATAGACAATTCCTGAACGAGTGTTTAAAGATCACCCCCAAAGTAAAATTTCAAGTCTGTTTTTATACCCCGTATCCGGGATCCAAGCTCTGTCAGATGGCTATTGAGAAGGGTTACAAAGCGCCAAAAAGTTTTGAAGAATACGCCGAAGATCCATTTTTTATTGACACAAACAGAAGCCCCAAAAGGGTTCCATGGTTTTCTCAGGCAGAATCTGACGATTATTTGAGAAGGTTCAATCAACTATTCCCAGTAATTGATTCTGAACCGGAATGGAACTGGCGTAAATCCAAATCAGCAGGTATTAATCAATGACAAGAATATTATTGATAAATCCATGTCTCCGTCCCGAGAGTCCGGTGAAGATTATCCCTGTCGGTCTCGCCTGCATAGCCACTGCTTTAGACAAAGCAGGATATAAACCGGACATTCTGGATATAGACCTTTATCGTTATACAGACGATGAAATAGATAAGATTCTGTCAAAAAATAAATATGACATCATTGGCCTGGGCAACATAGTTTCCTCGTATAAAATTACTAAAAGACTCTGTCAACAGGTAAAGCGCGTATTGCCGGAATCAGTTCTAGTCGTTGGGAATACGGTTGCGGCAGTGCCGAACATCCTCCTTTCATGTGTTCCGGAGGTTGATATAGCAGTTATCGGCGAAGGTGACCGGACGATTGTCGATATTGCGGATTGCCTGAGAACCGGAAAGTCCCTGGCTGATCTTCCCGGAATTGCATTTCGTTATAAAGGAAATGTGATAGTGACCGGAAAACGTAAGGCCATTCCAAATATCGAAGATGTCCCGTTCCCGGATTATTCCATGTTTGATTTTGATAAGTATCTCGATGTTTCGTATATGCTGGTTGCGGAACCTTTTCCGTTGCCGAAAGCCGAGATGAGAGTCGTTCCGTTGAATACGGCAAGGGGATGCCCTTTTGACTGCACCTTCTGCACCCATGCCTTCAAGGGAGATAAATACCGGTATTATCCTTTTCAGGCAGTCATCAATAGAATGAATTGTCTTCAGAAAGAATGCAAAGCCAATTATCTGGCCTTTTGGGATGAACTAACCCTGAACACGAAAAAGAGAGCGGTAGAACTTTGTAATGCTATCGAAAAGGAAGGTATATCTTTTTTTTGGTCAGTTAATCCCAGAGGCAATCTCTTTCAAAAAAAAGATTTGGATTTACTCAGACGTTGTAAAGATCTGGGGGCTCTTACTATAGGCGGCGCACTGGAGTCTGGATCACAGGAAATACTTGCCGCTATGAACAAGCACATGAAGCCCGAAGAATTTGTTGAGCAGATGAATACGGCTCAAAGGGCCGGTCTATCACCGTTGACATCAGTTGTATTCGGCTATCCTCAGGAAACTAAAGAAACCATTCGAATGACCTTTGATATCTGCAGGCAGGCAGGCGTTTATCCTTCCGCCGGGTTTGTTCTTCCTCTTCCGGGGACACCCATTTACCGTATGGCACAAGAAAAAGGGTTGATCCGAGATGAAGAAGAATATCTGCTCCGGATTGGGGATCGTCAGGATTTGCATGTAAACCTTACGCAAATGTCCGATCAAGAACTGATCGATACTGTTACGGCAGAACTGATCAGATTGAAAAACGATCTCCATATCCCTTTAAATGATAGTGATGTGATTAAAACAACTACCTATCGTATGTCAAAAAACCCTGCCGATAATTAGTAGGACAAAAATTGATGATTAAATCTGTTAAAACTTTCTTGATTTCGATATTATTACGCTTTCCTTCCCTCATGTGGCTTAGGTTATGGTTGAAATATAACTTTAAATTAAAAGGAAAATTACAGAAACAACTCCAGTTTGCCAGCCCTCAATCCAACGGGAAAGCAACGGCGAAATTAAAAAAAATCTTGTTAATTCAAAATGAAACGCAGCATTACCAGATGTATCAAATGTTTGTTCTGTGTAAAGCCCTGGAGATGAGGGGAGGCGAAATCAAGATTATCGTATGCAACTCTTACCTGGATGGATGCGAAACAAAGAATGTACGAAGTTATAAGATGAAAGATCCTTGTCTTAATTGCCGCTTTAACCTTAAGCATGTATTGCCGTCATTTGGTCTTAATCTCGTCGAGCCGGCTGATTTTATATCGCCAGACGAAAGGGAAGAACTGAGAGGAAAAGCCGCTTCGATCTCTCAAAACTACCCCTCACAACACAGATACAAGGACATCGATATAATTCCGATGACGAATGCCTCTGTTGAGCGCTTCTTTTTTGGATCTGTGACTTCAGATGAAGCACTCCTCGCGGAGGTGAGAAAGAATCATTTGACAACCTCCATGATGGGCATAGAAATCGCTGAGCGACTGTATGAAACTTATCAACCTGATATCGTAATGAACAGTATGTATGTCTACAGTGTGGCTGAGCCGTATTACAGGTTCTTTAAAAAAAATGGCGTCCAGCTGACAACTATCTCCATCACGCCCGTTGATTATTACGGTATCATGGTCAACATGATGGATCTTTATGAAGATCAATCCAGATTTTCTCGTTACGTGCAGTTCCGCGGCAATAATAAGCTTGATGACAAAGAACGAAAAACCTTGAAAGAACTTGTCGATGCAAGATTCAAGGGTGAAACGGACATGTTTAAGGGATTTGGGTATTTCGGGAGAAATGAGAATATCAGAGATATCATTAGCATTGACGAGAATAAGAGGAATATCTTCCTGTTTTCAAACGTTTTGTGGGATATCGGTGAACTGGGTGTTTTATTTCCCGGCATTGCGGAATGGGTAATTGAGACTATTGAAATGATAAAGGATAAGGATAATATTCACTTATACATTAAACCTCATCCGGGAGAAAAGTACGATTCGTTTTCTTCTTTGAAAGGGATAGAAGACATTATCCGCGAGAAATATCCGAAGATGCCTGAAAATGTAACCATCATAAGGCCGGAGTTAAAAATAAAGCCCTACGATCTTTTTCAATATATAGATTTGGGCGTGGTTTTTTATGGCACACTCGGCTTGGAGATGCTTTTGCAGGGCATTCCCGTTCTGGTTGCGGCACAGCCTCCATACAGCGGCATGGGACTCGCTTATGAGCCTCAAACGATCATGGAATACAGGAAAATTCTGCTGGGTGAAGCCGAACCCATGAACGCTGATAAAGAGATGATCGAACTGTTTGCGTATTTTTATTTTTTGAAGACTTCAATCCCCTGGAATTTGACCAAGCAGGCTTATGATGATAGCCGGTTCGATGGATTCTCCTTTAATTCACTGGATGATCTCGCTCCGGGTAAAAATAAATATCTGGATCATGTCTGTAATTGTATTTTAAATCCTGAAAATACAGTTATCGAAGGTTGGTAGACGCTCCTTCCAATGACAGAAGAAATAATACAGCAGCAAAGCTTATCCGAGAAATCTTTTTCATTGTTTAAAAGAGACATATTTCTCTTTTTTACAAACCTTGTAACCGGTGTCATCATTGCCCGTATGATGGGCCCGGCAGTATTGGGTTTGTGGATCATCCTCCAGATGATACCGGCGTATGCAGAGGGTTTTGGAAGAGTAAAGTTCGATATTGCGGCTGTCTATTTTCTTGGGAAAAAAAAGTATCATGTCGGTGATGTCGTTTTCACCTTGAACTTTATCGCTATCCTGACAAGCGGCGTGATCATCGGTCTTTTCCTTGCTAATCTGGACTGGTGTTATCGACTTCTTTTTGGCAATAGCTCTGCGGACGTACATCTGTTTATATATTTCATGCTGTTGCAGATTCCCCTTCAATTTCTGTATCTGAATTACAGCTATCTTCTCCTTTATCGTGAAGACGTAAAGAATTATAACAGAATGGTTGTCATCAAAGCCCTCGTGTCATCAGGGCTGAGCATTGTGCTCCTTGTTATTTTCAGATGGGGGCTGCTGGCCGTTATTATCCCTTCTCTTTTATCGATGCTGCTGGGTCTTCTTTATGGTGTCATAACGTTCGGACGGGTCAAGAGGAATGGACCTTTATTCAATCTTCCTCTCGTCAAAGACTTATTTTCTTATGGTTCCAAAATATATGCCGCTACCTTAATAAGTTCTCTGAATTCTTATGTAACAAATCTTATTGTTGTCTTTTATCTTGTCCCTGCAAAAGTTGCATTTTTTAACATGGCGCTTAACAAAGGAGTCCTGATGAATAAGATCCCTGACGCCATGAACACCATTCTTTTTCCAAGAGTTTCAAAAACAGATAATGATGGGGTCTCAGCCAAACTTATTGCCCGTGCCTTTCGGGTGGCATTATTGATACTCTTATTACTCGGTGCGTTGGCATTCGTAGCGATCAAACCTATCGTCTACATCCTGTATGGCCGTGATTACCTTCCGATGGTCGTTCCCTTCTGGTTACTTCTGCCGGGATTAATCATCTCCAGCGCTGCAAGTGTCCTGAGCCAGTATTTTGCAGGTGTAGGACGGGTTGATCTGTCGGTTAAAATTCCAATTATACCATTCCTCGTTCAAGTTGTTGTCGCAATGCTCATGATTCCTCCTTTTGGCATTGCAGGTGCGGCCGTTTCTTTTCTTGTTGCTATGTTTTGTCTTGCCCTTATACAGATTGCCGTCTTTCTTCATATTTCGAATTGTACCCTTAAAGGTGATTTGATGATTCAAGGAGAAGACGTTCTGACTGTTAAAGTATTCATCATAAACCAGTTGGCGCGGATTAAAACAGGTGTTCTTCAGAATTTTGTCATTATAAAAGAAAAAATGTTCGGTGCTTAACTATGGATGTTGTTACAAAAGAAAAAAGGTCGCAGGTAAAAAAACGGATGTCTCTGATCCCTATATCCAATATTGTTTTTGAGGGCAATGAGGAGAAATATGTTCTGGATGCTGTTCGATCGACGTGGATATCCTCGCTCGGTAAATACATCAATCAGTTTGAAGAGAATTTTGCATCCTATCTCGTAATACGGCATGCAGTGAGTGTATCCAATGGAACATGTGCACTTCTACTTGCGCTCAAAGCTCTTGATGTAGGACCGGGTGATGAAGTGGTGGTTCCGTCTCTGACATTTGCGGCGTCAGTGAATGCAATATTTCATGCAGGCGCCTCTCCCGTCTTGGTTGATTGCTTGCCTGATCACTGGAACATGGATCCGGCTGAAATCGAAAAGGCCATTACTCCAAGAACAAAAGCCATCATGCCGGTTCACCTTTATGGACATCCGTGCGACATGAAATCCATCATGGGGCTTGCGGAGAAGCACAATATCTTCGTTATAGAAGATGCAGCCGAAGCCCACGGCGCGGAATGTGCGGGGAAAATGGTCGGATCCATAGGGCACATCGGCTGTTTTAGCTTCTACGGGAACAAGGTCATGACAACCGGCGAGGGAGGTCTCTGCGTCACGAATGACAGCACGCTGGATAAAAGAATGAGAAAGCTCCGCGATCACGGCATGAGCAAAGCAAGGCGCTACTGGCATGATGAAATCGGTTTTAACTTCAGGCTTACGAATCTTAATGCGGCAATAGGCGTAGCACAATTAGAGAAAATTAATGAATTCCTTAGTCGCCGTGCTGAACTTGCCGAATTATATCATGAAGGAATTGATAGTATTAATGGGTTACGAACTTATTCAATAAGTCCGTATGGAAAGAAAATTGACTGGCTTTTTTGCGCATTTCTACAAAATGATTCCTTCTTGAATAGAGATGCCCTAATTTCTAAATTGAAGGAATACAACATCGAGGTCAGGCCAACTTTTTACCCCGTTCATTTAATGCCCCCCTATCAGCAGGTCCGAAAGGTAGGGAATTTGGAAAACTGCGTCCGTTTCGGTTTATCGGGGATTAACCTTCCCCTGTATCCCTCTCTGGCGGAGGAAGCCGTTGAATATATTATCGCATCAATAAAAGAAATATTTGATCGAGCCAGCTAAGGTGAGGATGAAAAATAAAATTGTTCTAATTATGCCCGGTGAAATTGGTTTCTACCTAAGGGGATCGATCCCGGATTTCCTCGCACAAGCTGATTTTGTTCAAAACTTCCTGGGCCACCTGTTTGGCAGGGGAATGACACTTCCTCTTTCCCTGCTTGCGATTGCCCCCTACTTGCGCCGCGAGGGATTCGAAGTGGTGATCATCGATGGCCGAGTTGAGGATGCCCGCACAAGGATTCGCGAAGAAATCGACGATCGCACTGTGTTTGCAGGCATTACGGCACTGACCGGCAGCATGATCCGATTCGGTTTATACTGTGCGGAGATCGTTCGGAAGACCAGACCTGATCTCCCTATTGTGTGGGGTGGCGTGCACGTGACGCTGACCCCGGAACAATCACTTCGGACATCGGAGTATGTTGATATAATTGTTCGCGGCGAAGGAGAGCTAACATGTGTTGAGTTGGCACATGCCCTGGCTGATAACTCCGATCTGTCAACTATTCAAGGGATATCCTGGAAAAAGAACGGACAAATCCTTAATAACCCCGATCGTCCTTTCATGAATTTTGATGAACAGTTGCCTATTGCATATGATCTGATATCTACGGATTACTACGACATCAAAAACACTTTGCTCTACCAATCGGAACGAGGCTGTCCACATCGCTGCGCTTTCTGTGATGTTTTGATTGTCCACAGAAGAAAATTCCGCAAGAAAAGTGTTGAGCAAGTACTAAAAGACATGAAATTTCTCAAAGAAAAGTTCAACCCGAATAAAATCCATTTTGTTGATGACTGCTTTTTCGCGGATCTCAAGCGGGCGCAGGCGATCATGGACGGGCTGATCGAAATGAATCTCGATCTCAAGTGGCACACATCCTGTCGTGCCCAGTATGTCCGAAGGACGGACCAGGCCTTCTGGGAAAAGGCAAAAAAAGCGGGACTGACGGAAGTTTATGTGGGGGCAGAATCAGGATCGCAAGAAGTTCTTGATTATATAAAGAAGGATTGCACACTTGAAGATATCCATAACGCAGCGGAACAGATTTGCGGGGCCGGACTATTATTCTGGACAAATTTCATGACGGGTTTCCCCGGCGAAACGAGAGAGGATCTGCAAAAGACAATAGACCTCATTGATTACCTGAATGAAAAATACCAGGAAAAAATGCTTATCGGCCGGATTTTCCTCTATGCACCTTGCCCCGCGACCCCCATGCATTACGAAGTGGTTAAGGCGGGATTCCAACCTCCCCTTACATTGAAAGCCTGGGGCGATTTCAGAATCGGTGATCTTTCGCACACACTCTGGCACCCCGATGCGAAATATATGGCAGCCGCCAGTTTGTGTTCTAAATATGGCCGCGAGAATAGGCAATTGAATGTTGTTGGTCGCGTTAACAGGGGCTTTCGAAATCACAATCTGAAAACTTTCTTTCGTCTGCTTCTCCTTAAAATGCCGGAGTTTGTAAGAAGTGTGGCTGGTCATCGGGCCTATCGTAAGTGGGTTGAAAGGGATTTCCGTTATACTGCGGAGATGAAGATTTTAAGATGGATTCATATGACTTTTGACACATGGTAATCTATAATTTAACAAAATATAATCAAATAATTCTTTTAATAAGTCACTTAAAATGAAACACAAAATCAAAATAGGAATTATCGGTCCATGCCCGCCGCCTCACGGCGGAGTTACCAGATTGATTGAAAATCATCTGCGGAACTGGAATCATGATGATATTGAATCTTTCCTGATACCGATCAGATTGCCTGAGAATCCCAATCCTCCCATGGGAACTACGTTTATTGATTACAGGAACTGTTCTGGAAGCATGCCATTGCCGATTTATAAGTTCCTCACCTTTTTTGTGAAATTTCCTCTATCCAGGCCGAGTGCTTTTATTCAATTTTATAAATATAATTGCGTACTAGCAAAAGTCATTCAGGATTATCAACTCGATCTGCTCTATGCTCACCACACCGATATTACTGGCCTTTCGGCTATCTTGCAGTCGCGCATTCACGGCATTCCCTGCGTCATCGTCTCCTATGGACAGACATGGCTTGTCACCAAAACAGACCGGCGCTTCAAGAGAATGGCACAGTTCGTTCTGAAGAATGCATCCTGGGTGATATCAACCAGCGAACACTGCAAGAGGGGTGGCATGCAATTGGGTGCTGATCCCGACCATTATAGTGTTGTTTATGCGGGTATCGATCTGGATAAATTCCGACCCGATCTCGATGGAATCTCATACCGGGAGAAGAATGGCATTCCACTGCAATCTGTCGTGGTCTCTATTCTGGGACTTGCGCTCCGCCAGAAGATAGATGTATTTCTCGATGCTGTGCGACTTCTCGGTAATCGGCAGGATGTCTGCTTTCTGATTGGAGGAATCGGCGACGACTACGAACATCTTCAGAATCAGGTACGCACCATGGGGAATGAAAATATCAGGCTGATGGGCTTTGTCCCGGAATCAGATCTCCCCAGTTTCTATGCCGCAACGGATATTCTGGTTGCCTCCCCTCAGACGATGACGGAGTGCATGGGACAGAGCATCAAAGAGGCCATGGCTTGTTCCCGTCCGGCTGTTGTTGCCGATATCGGCGGTGGGCCGGAAGTCATTTCTCACATGCAGAACGGTCTGCTTTTCCGACCGGGGGCGCCGGAAGACCTCAAGATTGCACTGGAAACCTTAATCCGTGATTCGTCACTGAGAAGGAAGATGGGAGCTAAGGCCTCCATGACGGCTTCTGGAAAATTCAATGCTGTGAAGTCTGCCGAGGAAACCATCAAAGTATTTCGGAATCTGTTGCAGGTTTCACATCGGCGAAACAATTGAGGCTGTCAAACCGCATTTTCGAAGGCTTCCCCTTCACAGCCGATCCATTCCCTGACGTTTGGGAAACCGAATTGTGTTGGGGGACGCGGCAAGCATGAAGGTCACACATTCAATATCATGCTTGGACGGGTGGATCACCAGAAACGGATGGGCCGGATATGATCCCTTTTCCGTTCTGGAAAAACCACTTTTCCTGCAACTACAAAGGTTGCCGAAGATCCTCCCGTTCAGGATTTTTCGTTATCCCTTTTTTGCAAGTATGGGACTTGTGCCTGGTTTCTGGATCAAACTGCTGAACTGTCGCCCGCAGGTGAATGCAAAAGGGATGGGGCTTTTTGCGAAGGCTTACCTCAATCTGTTCGAAAAAACAGGGAAACGGGAGTGCCTCGAAAAATCGAGAGAGTGCCTGGAATGGCTTGAACATAATTATTCACCGGGATACTCCGGACTCTGCTGGGGATACCCTTTCGACTGGCAGTCGCACGTATTCTTCCCGAAGGGAACACCATCATCCGTCGTTTCGTTCACGGTCGGGGATGCATTCTGGCGGGCTTATCGTGTGCTTGGCGATAAAAAATATTTGGACATCTGCGAATCAATCTGTCATTTTTTTTTAAATGATCTGAATCAGGACAGGATATCGGAAAACAGTCTCTGCTTTAGCTATACGCCACTAGACAGAATGCATGTGCATAATGCAAACCTCTTTACTGCGGAATTCCTGATACGGGTGGGGAAGGAATTAAACAGATCTGACTTTCAGCAAACGGGCATGGCTTCCCTCCGCTACAGTCTTGATGGTCAGCATCAAGATGGCGCCTGGCCCTACTTCGGAGAGCCCGATACCTATCCGAACATTGTGGACCATTACCATACGGGCTTTGTTCTCCGGATGCTCCATGCCATCTATGGGCATACCGGAGACCCGGAAGTTATGCAGGCCATAAGGAAAGGCTTTGCGTATTATTTGAATCATCTTTTTCACGAGGAAACCATTCCGAAGTTTTCAAATGAGCAGACCTATCCGGTGGACATTCATGCCTGCTCGGAAGGCATCCTCTGTCTGAACGAGCTGAAAGAATTAGATTCGCGGGCGGGAAAGATTCTGGATAATCTTCTTATTTGGACGATTGACGAAATGCAGGATGCAGAAGGCTACTTCTATTACATGAAAAAAAAGAATTTGACCATTAAAACGCCCTATTTGAGATGGTCTCAGGCATGGATGCTGTTGGCGCTTTCTGAAGTTGCGGATAAGGTAAACTAGTGGCGATTATATGCATGTTTCGTTTGGAATACACCAATGTTATTTTCGATTCCCGTGTTCTGCGCGAAGCCGAGAGTCTTTCGGAATATCACAGAGTTCATATCATTGATGTGTTAGGCGACCATTCTTGTGAGAAAGAACAAAAGGGCGATATCCAAATAGAGAGGATTGAATTAAAATCCAGTTTCCTTCCTTCTTCCCTGTTATTCAAAGCACTGAAGTATATGGAATTCCTGATAAGGGCATCTGTGCGGGGCATCGGGAAGAAATGCGACGTGTATCATGCACACGATCTCCCGACCCTTCTGCCCGCATTGATTGCAGGGAAATGGAATCGCGCAAAAATTATCTATGATTCGCACGAACTATGGACTGAACAGGGAAATCTATCAGGCCTTACGCAAAAATTTGCAAAACGGCTAGAGGGTTTCTTGATTCGGAAAACGGACAGGGTGCTGGCTGCGAATCGCTCGCGTGCCCTGATCATGGCGCAAATGTACCCGGGTATTTCCATTCCTGATGTTATCATGAACTGTCCTCCCCGGGAAGAAAACATGCATTTACGTACACCGCGTAAACTGATCGAATTCGCGGATGCCGAAACAACCGGAAAGCAAAAAATCGTGCTCTATCAGGGCGGCCTTTCTCCCGGTCGGGGAATTGAAAATATTGTTGGAGCCGCTGAATATTTTCAGGACCATATCATTCTGGTTCTGCTCGGGCAAGGGCCTCTGAAGGAAGAGTTGGTGCGTCAGGTACACGGGCGAGGTCTGGAGAAAAAAGTATTTTTCCACGATTATGTTCCTTATGGTGATCTTCTCGATTATACGGCATCCGCCGATGTAGGTCTGATCACTTACCGTAATACTTGCCTGAATAATTATTATTGTGCGCCGAACAAGCTTTTTGAATACGTTGCCGTTGGTCTGCCCATAGTTGCCTGCCACTTCCCCGAACTGGAATTTTTTGTAAAAGAATACGGCATCGGCAAGCTTTTTGATCCTGATGATCCCGTTTCCATTGCGGGAGCAATCGATGGGATTTTTGAGTCGGAAACAGAATTCGCAATAATGAAGCAAAACACAGCCAAGGTGCGGGAGAACTTTAACTGGCCGGTTGAAGCGAAAAAGCTCTCAAATATTTATGACGAACTACTGGAAAGGGGCAGGACGGAGGGCGATGACAGAAAATAAAGACGCATTGGCTGCTATTCATCAAAGGGAAGCCGCTTTCTTTGACGAAATGGCACTGGAAATTCTCTCTCAGACGAAGAATGAGCAGGGGAAAAAGCTATACGTGGATGTTGATTCAGCACTGCGAAATTATCCGGATCATTACCGTTATGCCTATAGCATTCTCGGCGATCTGCATGGGAAAAGTGTCCTGGATATGGGATGTGGAAGCGGCAAGAGTTGTGTTATCCTAGCGAAAAAAGGGGCATCCGTCCGTGCTTTCGACATTTCACCGGAGAGTATAAAAGTAGCAATTTTACGAGCCGAACTCAACGGGGTTGGCGGACAGGTCAAGGTTGAGCTAATGACGGCCGAAAAAATGAACTATGAGTCCGGATGTTTTAACCTTGTTTTCGGCGTTGGGATTCTCCATCACGTGAACATTAAAATTGCCGCCGCCGAAATATCGAGGGTCATGAAAGAAAAAGGTGAGGCGGTATTCATTGAACCGATAGCATTCAGCCCACTTTTGAGAAGGATCAGGCATTCATCTATGGTCAGGTGGATGGTGCCCAACAAAGGGAAGGATCTGGTGATTACTGAGGATGAAAGACAATTATATCCGAATGACCTTAATGATTTCAGACCATATTTCAGTGTCGTCGAATATAAGCCGTTTCAGCTGTTTTCGAGGCTGGACAGACTGATCGGGGGCTATCCCGTGAGGCGCAATTATCGTCTGATCGCATGGATCAATGCTTTAGACCGTTTTTTGCTGGATAGATATCCATTTTTTTCACGATTTGGAAGATGGGGCGTCATCCATCTCAGGAAATAATGCTACTTCAGGCTTGAGCATAAGGAAATCGAATTATGTGTGGAATCGCAGGCGCGTTCAATCTTTCGCTCGAAAAAATCGTCGATTTAAACAGGCGCTTGGCCGTCATGAATGAGTTGCAGAAACATCGTGGGCCGGACGGTGAGGGCATTTGGGTTCATCCCCGCGGGCACGTCGGCTTCGCCCACCGGCGGTTGAGCATCATCGATCTAGACACAGGCGCACAGCCGATGAGCGATGGGGCTCGCAACTGGGTTACTTATAACGGAGAAATTTATAATTTTATCGAACTGCGCGATGAACTCGGAATAGAAACGTTTAAGACCCGCTCGGATACTGAGGTTCTTCTTCACGCCTACCGGAAGTGGGGCGTAAATTGCCTGGATCATTTCCGGGGCATGTTCGCGTTTGCTCTCTGGGATGAAGCAGGCGGGACGCTCTTCTGTGCCCGCGATCGTTTCGGTATCAAGCCTTTCTACTACACAATTGTCGGCAATACGTTCTACTTTTCATCGGAAGTCAAAGCTCTACTTCCTTTTGTTGAAGGAATAGACACAGATATTGAAGCCTTCAAAGATTATCTTACATTTCAATTTTGCCTGGATGGAAAGACCCTGTTCAGGGGCATCCGGGAAATCCCGCCTGGCCATTTCCTGGAAATCAGGAATGGTCATATTCGCATCCAGCGGTACTGGCAGGTCTATTATAATCTGAATCTTGATAAAACGGCTGCTGACTTCGAAGAGGACATCCGATCCCTGCTTGCCGAATCTGTGCGCCTGCATATGAGGAGCGATGTCCCCGTAGGCGCCTACATCAGCGGTGGACTGGATTCAAGTATTATAGCCGCCCTTGCCTCTGCAGATTTGCCGGATGACTACATGGGATTCACCGGGAAATTTTCGCTCAGCGAGGAGTATGACGAAAGCCGCTACGCTCGGGAAATTGCTCAGAAGTGCGGTTTTCATCTGCACGAACTGGATATTTCGGCAACGGATTTCATCGAGAATATCTCGAAGGTCATCTACCATCTCGATTACCCTGTAGCCGGTCCCGGCTCATTCCCCCAGTACATGGTTTCAAAGCTTGCCGGCAAGTATCGCAAGGTAGTCCTCGGAGGACAAGGTGGAGACGAAATCTTCGGTGGCTATGTGCGTTACCTGATTGCTTATTTTGAGCAGTGCATAAAAGGGGCGATTGAGGGAACCATGCACAGCGCGTCCTACATCGTTACGTATGAATCGATCATTCCCAATCTGACGGCTCTCAGAAATTACAAGCCGCTGCTTCGGGAATTCTGGAGAGAAGGTTTATTCGAAGACATGGACAGACGGTATTTCCGTCTGATTAACCGAGGAACGATGTATGGCAAAGAAATTCATCAGGAATATCTAAATGACTATTCTCCATACGAGACGTTTACGAGTATTTTCCATTCGGACAATGTAAAGAAGGAATCCTATTTCGACAGTATGACGCATTTCGATTTCAAAACCCTTCTGCCCGCTCTCCTCCACGTGGAGGACCGCGTTAGCATGGCTCACGGTTTGGAATCGAGGGTTCCCTTTCTCGATCACCCGCTTGTGGAACTTGTCGCCACGATTCCTGCGAATATTAAATTTAGTAACGGCAGGATGAAGCATGTTTTGAAAACGGCCATGCAATCACTGTTGCCGCCCGTAATCACGGAAAGACAGGACAAAATGGGGTTTCCCGTTCCCTTGACGGAGTGGATGAAGGGAGAGTCCCGTGATTTTATCCGTGATATCTTTTCATCGCAAAAGGCCCTGAGCAGGGATCTGATCAACAACCGGGCCGTTCTGGATGGAATCGACGGAGAACAACAATTCGGACGAAAGATATGGGGACTGCTTTCCCTGGAATTATGGCAGCGGGAATTCCATGATCAAGACCACCGTTTTAAAGGTCTGCTGAAAAATTAAATTCTTTCATCCAGTCGCGATAACCATCGGAACGGGAAACGAGTCCATGATAACTCAAAAAAAGATAAAAATATTATTTGTATTGCCTGTACCCGTGCTGCCATTAAAAGCTGCAAGTTTTACCTGTTTTCGTCAGGCGCTGGCCTTGGACAGGATCGGATTCAGCGTTTCCATTCTTTCGCCGAAGATACGGGATAAAGAGAGCTTGTCTAACCTGAATTCTGGCCATATTAAAATTATGGATTGGCTTCCCGCCAGAACAAGCCGGAATTATCTCGGCCATTTTAGGACGCTCACATTTTCAGGGCCATTTATTGCCGCAGCCATCATGAAAGAGAAGCCTGATATTATTCACGTGCATAATCCAACGGACATCATTCCCATGGTGGTCTCCCTGATCAATCGTTTTGCCGGTATCCCGTTTGTTTTTCAAATGAATGATCCGGGGCCGGAAAGCATTCTTTCAATAATCGGTCTGAAATCACCCAAGAAAGAAATTTTGCTGATGTCTGCAAAGATTATGGAGAAAATCGTCATAGGCCATGCGGCAGGTTTCACTACAGTAAATGATGTGCTACGAAAGAAAATTATCGCCACAAGGAAAAATATTTCCTCGAAACCGTTCATAACTTATTACAACATTGCTGATCTGCCGGACGAGAGCACCGTGAACCCTTCCCTTGAGGTGGACAATTACATTCTATATGTCGGAACCTTATCGTCTGAATTTCTTGGATTGGAGTTACTCATATATTCCTATCGGCAGATATGGGAAAAATACGGTACAAAGCTTTTTGTTATAGGTGACGGCCCTCTCATGGAGAAATTAACTCGTGCCGTTGAGTCTTCAAATGCTTCAGCGTATATAAAGCTTCTGGGATATGTGTCCCCGGAAGCAATTCCCGGCTACTTAAAAAAGGCCAGACTCTGTATTATTCCCTATCTTGATACCATCCTGACGCGTGTTGCTACGCCGACAAAATTATTCGAGTATCTCACATACGGTAAGGTTGTCGTATGCCCTGATTTCCCGGGATTTACCGAAATACTCGGTACCGATAATCCGGGGTTATACAGATCAGCAGAATCCGATGACATACTGCGTGTCATAGGCAATATGCTCAGTGACAATGCATTAAGGACAAAAACGGAATCCATGAACAGGAATCTTTCCATGAATTATACCTTCGATAAGGAAATGCTGAAAATTCTGACTTTGTACGGGGACGTCTGTGCCGG
This sequence comes from uncultured Smithella sp., assembly GCA_964469905.1. Lineage (GTDB taxonomy): Bacteria > Desulfobacterota > Syntrophia > Syntrophales > Smithellaceae > MVRV01. Next base: position 82,953 of record CAYXZW010000002.1, on the reverse strand, counting down.
TGCCGAGGTCCAGAATAAAATCAATGCTCTGATAAATGGAAATTAACGGACATGCGTAACTTTTGTATTATTATCCCCATGTACAATGAGGCGGACAATGCTGAGCGGTGTCTGAAAACAATCGATGAATTTTTGAATAGACTGAATGTCACTGCATCCATTATTGTCGTCAATGATGGCAGTACGGACGAGACAGGTAGGTTACTAGATGAGCTGTCTGTTAAACTGCACCGTTTAATTGTTGAAACGCATGAAATCAACAAAGGATACGGGGCGGCGAATAGCACCGGAAGTAAAAAGGCTTTCCAAAACGGGTTTGAGTATGCGCTGTTTATGGATGCCGACCTAACCCAGAATGTAGATTATATTCATCCGTTTATTGATCACATGAAAAATAACGTAGATTACATCAAAGCCACCCGTTATGCCGCTAGTGGTGGTGTGGAAGGGGTGCCATTTAAGAGATGGGTTGTTTCATGGATGGGGAATATACTTGCAAGATTATTTCTGCGATTGCCCTTGACGGATTATACGAACGGCTTCAGAGCGGTTAAAACTGATATTCTATCCCGCATTCATTGTTCCGAAACAGGATTTGCTTACTTGATTGAGGAAATCTGCGAAGCTTCTAAATTTGCAAAAAGTTATGCTGAAGTGCCTTACATTCTGAGTATCCGGGCGGACAATGGATCAAAATCAAAATTCCAGTATTCACCCAGGGTGTATTGGACTTATTTAAAATATCTCCTAAAGACAAAGTGAGGAAAACTGGTGAATAAAAAGGAATGGTTTTGCAGATTCTGCAACAGCGATGATTTAACTCTCATTATTGACTTTGGAGAAGTAGCCCTTGCCGGTGCATTCCTGAAACCGGAACAATTTGCTGAGGAAACAAAGTATCCTTTGCAGATTTGCTTCTGTAATAATTGTTATCTTCTACAGATTGTCAACAGTGTTTCACCTGATGTTCTTTTCCGAAATTACTTCTATTACTCCTCGGCAATTGCCACGCTAAGAGAACACTTCAAGGAATATGCGGGCGAAGTCACTACCCGTTTTTTAGATCCGAAAAAATCAATGGTTGTCGAGTTTGGCTGTAATGACGGAGTCCTTCTTAATCCCCTTTATGATCAGGGAATCAAAAAGGTGATTGGCATCGATCCCGCAAGTAACATTATCAGGGCTATCAACAATCCGCATATTATTGTCATTAATGACTTCTTTTCAGAAAAAACGGCTCATAAAATAGTAAGTGAACATGGGCACGCTGATTTAATCGTTGCCAATAACGTCTTTGCCCACATAGAAAATATGCACGATGTGACAAGGGGGATCCACAAATTGTTGGCCGCTGATGGTGTATTCGTTTTCGAAGTGCACTATCTTGGCAACATCATCGAAGCATTGCAATATGACATGATCTATCACGAACACCTTTATTACTATTCGCTGCTTGCTCTCGATAATTTTTTCAAGCAGTTTGACATGGAAGTATTTGATGTTAAAAAAATCCCGATCCATGCCGGATCCATGCGTTATTATGTCCGGAAGCGGGGTACCTTGAAGAAGGAGGCAGTTTCTGAGGCTGTCCTTGATTTAAGACAGGATGAATTGAATAAAAAATATAACCGGGTTGAAACCTACCTGGATTATGCACATAAAGTTGAAGAAACAAAAATAACCTTGCTTAGGCTGTTGGCTCAACTGAAGAAGGATCGAAAAACGATATGGGGATACGGTGCCTCCGGAAGGGCTAATACAATTATTCAATACTGCAATATCGATAACAGCCATCTGGATTGTATCATCGACGATGCTCCCGCGAAACACGGTTTCTATACACCCGGTTCCCATTTTCCAATTGTTTCTCGGGATTTGTTGTCCCATAAAGTGCCCGATTACATCCTTGTCTTTGCTTGGAGTTTTATTGCAGAGATTCTCGGAAAAACGAAGGATTATTATAATAATGGCGGCAAGTTTATTATTCCGCTCCCCCAGGTAAAAATCATTTCCCAGAAAGAAGGATACATGACGGAGGAATTTTCAGACTGATTATGCGTGTCCTTGTCCTGGGTAAAAAAGGAATGCTAGGTTCTATGCTTTTCAGTTTTCTGCAAAGTAAAGGCATGGAAGTATCAGGCACGCAGAGGGATAATAACAAGCTTCCTTATTATCTCCCTATTGATGAAGGGTATCTTGGTGTCGGTTCTTTAGATTCCTTCGGGATGGGCGTAGATTATATTGTAAATTGTATTGGGGCAACTAGGTTGGATCGAAAATCCTTTGATGAATTCCGTCTGGGTTTTTATGTCAATGCCATATTCCCTGCATATCTCCAGAGGTTTTGTATTGATCATTCCATCAAGATCATCCATGTCTCAACGGATGCCGTGTTCCAGGGAGGCACTAATCCCTATTATGAAGACCATAACTGCGATGGATCGGGGGATTATGCGTTATCCAAAATACTTGGAGAAGTCAAGGCTCCCAATGTTCTCAATATCAGGTGTTCCATTGTCGGTCCGGAAGACGGCCGGGCCAGAAATCTTCTGGGATGGTTTCTGTCCCAAAAGGACGGCGGCATGGTTCAGGGATACACCAATCACATCTGGAATGGTGTAACCACATTACAGCTGTCTGAATTCATCTATCATATTTTGTCTGTTGATCTTTTTGATGATATTCTCCAAAGGACAGGAGTCATTCATTTTTCGCCAAATTTACCTTTAAGCAAATACGAAATGCTGAAGGTATTTAAAGATACTTATGAAAAGAATATCCGGATAGAGGCCATCCGGACAGACGCCGATCTACAGAGAATCATGCATTCTAGATTCAGTATGTTTTATCCTGAGCGAGAGGCGGATTTCTCCGAAGCAGTGTCCAAAATGAAAAATTATTTTGAAAAATACCCGCAAGGAGTTGAATAATGAAAGTTATGACAATCATGGGCACCCGGCCCGAGATGATTAAAATGTGGTCTGTTCTGAAGAAGCTGGATGAACTTAATTTCGAGCACATTATGGTCCATACCAGTCAGAATTACACAAAAGAGCTTAAAGATTTCTTTTTTCGCGATCTGGAATTGAGGCAGCCTGATTATGATCTGAAAATCGACCTGAGTTCATATGGAAATGAGATTGCCGATATTATAAGGAAAAGCGATGAATTGTTTGAAAAGGTAAAACCCGATGCGTTGATCGTATTGGGTGATACACACAGCGGACTGGCCGTATTGCCTGCTTCCAATCGGGGCATCAAAATTTTCCATATGGAAGCGGGATTGAGGGCATGGGACAAAAGAATGCCGGAACAGCGAAACCGGATTCTGATCGATCATATTTCTGACTATCTGCTTCCATTCCAGCAATATCATCGAGAGAATCTGATCAGGGAAAATATCCATCCGTCTAAAATATTCGTCACCGGTAATCCCACGTTTGAGGTCATGCGGGTATTTCAACAAGAAATTAAAGCCAGCAATATTCTAAAAAAACTGAAATTATCTTCCAAAGAATACATGACGGTAACGGCCCACAGAAAAGAAAACGTGGATGATCCGGAGTCTTTTGCTCAGATTTTGAAGGGGCTCGGTCTGGTTTATAAAAAATTTAAAAAAGAAATAATATACCCAATGCATCCCCGGACAAAGAACAAAGCCGCCGGTTTCTCGATTCCGAAAGGAATAAGAATTATCGAACCTCTCGGTTTTTTTGATTTTAACAACCTGAGCATGAACGCCTTCTGTCTTCTGGGCGATTCAGGCACAACGCCTGAAGAAGGTCTTTTTTACAAAGTGCCTTGTGTCAGTCTGAGGAAGAGCACCGAACGCCCTGAAACGGTAGAGGCGGGAGGACATATTGTTGCCGGGCTTGAAGCAGTTGATATTGCTGAATCGGTGGAAACGGCCGTACGAATGAAATGGCATGCGGATTATGATTTTAGTGAGATGCCCAGTCCGTCATCTGTCGTGATCAATATTCTCAGAAGCCGGATTACAAATTACTTTTAATCGTTAGTTTGCTGCCGGCACACTTTACAGAATTAATGCCTGATACACAAAGGACTCTCTTGGGGGCAAAAAAGACAACCTGCAACCGGGAAATCAAGACGGCGGCATTTGATATAGATGCCGCAATTCCCTACATACTTCTGAGTTTCGTTGTCTTGAGTTTCGTTTTCTGGTCATTTCAGCTTGGTGTAAAAAGCTTTTGGGATGATGAAATTCTGAGTATCCGTCACGCTGAATTATTGAAAAATATCTCTTCCCTTTTTTCCATGCAAGCTGGTAATGCTCATCCGCCCGTCTATTTTTTCATCCTGCGGCCATGGTTGCTTTTAGGGAATAGCGAAGGATGGATCAGGCTTCTTTCGGTATTGCTGGCGATGCCGTCAATTGTGCTTGTTTATTTTCTCGGGAAACGCCTCGTTAATCCACTGACCGGCCTGGTCAGTTCCGCCCTTTACATAATAATGCCGGTCCTACTGATTTATTTTCGTGAAGTAAGAATGTATTCGCTGCTGACCACTTTGTCTTGCGTATCACTCCTCTTGCTGTTGAGGGCGCTTGACTACAATAAGATAAAGTACTGGGTTCTCTTTTCTGTGGCAACTTTTATCACTCTGATCACCCATTATCATGGATTTCTTATTTTGCTGGCACAGGGAATATTTTTCCTTTTGTACCTTAGGAAGACTCAAAATCGTTTTCCTTTGCTGCGTAATTTCTTCCTGTCATCCGCAGCGGCCTTGCTTATGTTCTTACCTTTTCTTCCGGCACTTTTTCAGGCGATGGGGACAACTTCGACCATGTGGCGGTCCGGAGCTGGATCATTCCTGATCTCCAGAGGATATCTTGCTTACGCACTGGCCCTCGGGCAGACCATCATGCCATGGGATATCATTGCGCTTCTGGGCGGGCTTGCCTTCGTAATCATAGCCGGGGTCAGCATCTGGCAACAGCGCTCTAACTATGTTCTGTTATCCGTCATAAGTTCTTATGCCTTGGTTGTCTTTATTGTGGGGCCCCTCATTTCCCATGACATGCCCCGCTATTACCTCTTTTTCGCCCCGCTTATCTGTATCGTTCTGGGATATGGCATTACGGCAATCAAACCCAGGTATTTAACCATCGTTATAACAGCTCTCCTTTTGATAAGTTGGGGCAAAGCGGATGCGAATTACTTTCTCGGCAGGGATTTTCATATCATGGCTCATGTCGATCCCTGGCGCGAAGTATCGGATTCCCTGCAAAAGACAGTAGCCGGCAATGACCGGATCTTGATTAAAACCAGTTATTCACTGGATTCATATTACCTTCCGGGACGCGGCTTGAAGGATCGAATTATTGCAGACCCTTCTCAACTCAAAACGCCCGTGTATAGCCTGCCGGACAATCTCTGGTTTGTAGTAAATAATCCCGCCAGCACACGTCTTGCTGAAGAGATAAGAAGAGAGCTTCAGACAGGGCATGGATACAAAATAAAAAATGTGAAACGATTTTTTCGTGACCAGAATTATGAGACAAAACAGAAATATTTTCGGAAGGATTTTGCCGAGTATCGGATTGAAATTTTTCAACTCCAAAGGTAATCAATGAGCGAAAAAGAACAGAGCTGCACAATTTGCGGATCGGATCAGAAGATGATTTTCTCATACCGGGATTACCGGTATTATCGGTGCTGTGATTGCGGTTTGGTTTCGACCTATCCACTACCAGATCCTGCCACGTTGGACTCTCATTATGCGAAGAAGTTCAGGGATGGCAATTACCAATTGCTTCAGGCATATTCGGAACAATATAAAATGGTCTATGAAGGATTCGTCAATATCCTGACTGCCGAACTACAATCCCGAGGGCAAGCCCTGCAGGATAAAAAGATACTGGACATTGGCTGTTTCACCGGTGAATTTCTGGAACTCCTTCAACAAAGAGGCGCGGATGTTTATGGACTGGAGTTGCAGAGTGAGGCCGTCGATATTGCCGGCAGGAAACTGCCCGGACGAATTTTTAAAGCCGACGTATTCAGCAACGATTTTCCTCAGATACCATGCGATATTGTAACTCTGATGGGTGTTATTGAACATGTCACTGATCCCGTCAAACTGCTTCAGCGTTCCACTGCCCTGCTCAAAGAGGGTGGAATTCTCCTACTTCAGACTCCGGACAGTTCTTCCCTCTTTGCCAGAATCACGGGGAAGTTCTGGCCGCCTTATGCACCGGTGGAGCATATTCATCTATTTAGCCGGAAGAGTATAGAAAATTTACTCAAAGAACTTGGATACATTAACATTGAGTTTATGCCGCACTGGAAAAGATTGCCGATTTCGTATGTTTATAACATGTTCCAAAACTTCGGTCCTGAATTTCATCGCCTTTTCGGACCGCTTTACAATTTGCTTCCCCTCTTTGTTACAAGAAGTCTATTGCCATTCTATGTTGGAGAAATGATAGTTGTTGCTCAAAAGAAACATTAACCCCTTCAAAATAAAGTTTATAAACAGTGAAACCGGTGTCCGCTAAAATCGGTCTTTGTGACTCAGATTAATCGATGGCAGAGAAATGGATAAGTGTCATTGTGAATGATTTAATATCGAGGATAAAACCTTACTTACCGGCTGTCGTTTTTGGCCTATTACTGATTTCTCCCTTGATTCCGACTGGTTTGCCGCTAAAGAAATACACGCGACTGAATGAAATTCTTCTGGTCATCATAGTGATTGCTGGATTGGCATCCTACCTCATAAAGAACAAAAAATTCGTTTTCATGAAAATTGAAATTCTTATTCTTGCAATTGGGATGTCGCTTATAGTATCAAACTTTTTTGGATATTTTGTCTTGGGTGTTCCTCTGGGATGGATTGATTTTTATCAAGTCTTTAATATCATGTTATTTGTCTGTTATTTCAGATTAGGAACTTTTCTTGACTGCCAAAGGGCTTGGAATAGTTTTCTGATAATAATGGCTCTGTGTATTCTATGTTTGAATCTGCTCGCCATAAGCCAGTTGTATCCGTGGGGATTTCACAATATCTTGCCACTATATATGCCGGATGGTATGATGAAATCATCAGGGTATGAAGTAGTGTTTCTTGGCCAGGGGACAATCGGGAGAATCGTCGGTACCTTGTCCAGCCCAACGAGCTTTTCAATTATCATGGTGATTATTGCTTTCCTTTTAGCCGGTTGGATTCTTTATATTCCCATCAGGGAAAAGGTAAACAAGGTACTCCTCCATTTACTCCTTATATTGTCTGTTTTCGTATTGCTCCTGACATTTGCCAGGGCTGGGCTATTAGCATTTTTTATTTCTCTTATGTTTTTTTTGGGCGTTGCTTGTTTCGGTGAAAAAAAGAAAATTTTCGGGATGGTGTTTTCAATTATCCTTGCTACCCTCTTATATTTTTCAATTTACACATTACCCGGAAAAAACTTATTGAATCTTCACCAAACTTCCTTGAGGGGTTACCGCGTGGCAAATACATTTAATGTGCAAGAAGAAGGTTCCTATAAAATTAGGGAGAAAGTACCTGGGGGAACAGATGGGAAACATTTTGGGGGAACCGAGAGGAAAATTTCCGATTTTGAGAACCGGATTGAGCTTTGGAAAATGGGGCTAAAGAAAGTGATGATTTCTCCGATTTTTGGATGGGGAATTGGTAATACCTCCGCAGTTGAGGCAAAGAGGCTTGGCAGCGAGGAAACGGTTAGAGGATTCTACGGGTCACACAATGAATACATAGAATTAACCATCCAAACGGGGCTTTTGGGGTTAATTCTTATAATTTCTTTTTTTGTTATTGTTTTTAGAAAGGCAAACCAGATTGTGAAGACATCTTGTTTTGGATTTAAGCATTATATGGCGCGAAGTGTCCAGCCCATTGTTATAGCCCTTGTAGTATTTTCGCTGTTCGACGGTTTTTGGAATAACAACCTTATCCCTCCCATGCTTATGATATTATTCGGCTCAATGTATGCTAATGAAAAAACTGTTGCTTCCGATGATTGCAGTGATTCTGGTTAAGAATTTTGTTTGGCGATTTAAGAGCCTTGATCTTGGCCCCTTTCACAACCCTCATTCGGTCATTGCGCGGCGAAGCATTCTTATAAGTAGTATTTGTTTTGAGGAATTTTAAAAGCTTCGCAATAAAAATTTAAAGCTATTATCAGGAAATAAAATTATGAAATATCTTGTTACCGGGGGCGCCGGATTTATCGGAGTAAATATCGTTAAAGAACTAGTTGAGCGCGGAGAAAAAGTTAGCGTTCTTGACAATTTTTCGACTGGAAAACGACATAACATTGAACCATTTCTTGACGAGATTGAATTAATCGAAGGTGACGTTCGCAGTTACCACATAGTTCGGGAAGCGGCAGAAGGTATGGATTTTATTTTGCACGAAGCGGCACTTCCATCGGTACCCCGTTCCATACGAGATCCCATCACATCAAATGAAGTGAATGTTGTTGGCACGCTCAATATTCTTCATGCGGCAAAAGATGCAAAAGTTCGGCGCGTTGTCTTTGCCTCTTCTTCATCCATTTATGGAGAAACACCTGAACTACCTAAACATGAAGGGATGATGCTTGCACCTTTATCGCCATACGCTGTTTCAAAACTTGCTGCAGAGAAATATTGCTCTGTTTTTACTAAAACTTATGGGCTCGAAACTGTCGCTTTACGTTATTTCAATGTGTTTGGCCCAGGCCAAGACCCGACATCGCAATATTCAGCAGTTATACCAAAATTCATTACAGCAATCTTGCACGACCGCAAACCATTAATTTACGGTGATGGTGAGCAAAGCAGGGATTTTACTTTTGTTTCTAATGTAGTTAATGCCAACATTCTTGCGGCAACCATGCCGGGAGTAGAGGGTATTGCTGTGAATTGTGCATGTCATGGACAAATTACGATCAATTATCTTGTGCAAAAGATTAATGATATTTTGGGTAAAAGTATTTTGCCTGAATACACAAATCCAATGGCTGGAGATATCAAACATTCTTATGCCACAATCGAAGCTGCCGGACGATATCTTGGTTATAAGCCACTAGTTGATTTTGATGAAGGATTACGCATAACGATCGATTGGTATAGACGTGAGTTGAATATTTAAAAAATAAATTTTTATTTTTTTCTGCAAAGTAATTACCGGCCAAATTTAAGCATTATATAGCGGAAAGTATCCAAGCGATTATTATAACCTTTATATTATTGCCGGTGTTCAGTTGTTTTTGAAACAATAGCCTGATTCACTACCACCATTCTGTTGATGATATTTGGGCCAATGTATGCTGACGATAAAACAAGTCATTCGTAAGAATAAGGCACAGCAAGTGTTGTTTTGATTAGAGGTAGAAGATCAGATATGAAATTTGGGGGAACCAGAAATATTTTTTCAAAGCACACTAGCTTATCGAATCTTCCTTCCTATATTTTATTTCTGTTAGATTATTTATTCGTAGCAAAAATTGGCGTTAATGAGCAGAGGTCATGGAGTCATGCATTTTTTCTAACTTTAATATGCTCCATAACAGTTCTAAGTCTTTATCGGCCCGCAGAAGTAGCTCCATTAGATGGACTCGGCCATACTTTTAGGTGTTTTCAAATGGCGATAAATCGTGTTTCCTGCGATCGAATTAGCCATCTGCCTGATCGAGAAGAGTACAACCTGTCGAACATTCTCAAACACAATACCACAATTTTATCAAATCGCATTCTTGATCTGCCAAAAATAATAGCCGGATCAACTGCAAACTATTGTGCACATAATAATCGACCTTGTCTGAACAATGAAAATTCTCTTACACTGCTCTTTGAAACAATAATTCGATTGTATCCAACCGTTACGCTTGCTCAAATGAGTATTATCGTCGCGTGGATTAAAATAGCATGCCTGACTGTCTTTGTTTTTTTTCTTTTTCGAGTCGGTTTGAGCCCGGTTTTTGGCTGCATTGCATTCCTTATTGGTCTGAGATTTTTTGAACTATTATATTCGCAGCACTATTCAGCCTATTCTTTTCTTGTTCCTTTTACCGTGTTGTTTATTTCTCTGATGGGAATTAGCATCAGCATAAGGACTTATCTCAAAATTTGGACAAATTTTCTATTTATGCTTTTCATGGGAGTTCTTGGCATTTTTTTCTGGAATCTCAGGAGCGATTATTTTTTTATAGTTGTTGCGGTTTTCATACTATATTTATTATTTGTTTTTTATGATTTGCGTCAGCGTCTCAACATTTCTCGCTTGCATAAATCGGTCTTGATCGTTTCTGCCGTGATATTCTTCATTGTTGGTGTTGGACTATTTAAAGGCATATTTCTCAAACCGATATATGACCTTGATTATTCCGCGACTAATTATGTTGGCATTAGTTATCACTCTTGGGCGCATCCAATCGTGTTAGGATTATCTGTTCCCGAAAATTCCCTCTCGGAAAGGGAGGGGATCAGTTGGTCAGATGAAAAAGGGCATGAAATTGCCAAGAGGTTTGATCCCCAAGTTGATATCAGGAATAATCCTGTTTATGAAAAAACTCTGTTTCTTTATTATTTAAAGTTATGGCTATTTTATCCATCTGAAATGATAGATATATATATCTCTAAATTCAGATATACTGGATATCAAGTGATTAACTATGTTAATCGAAACACATTGGATGGCACAATGAGCGACAAAGTTCTTTTAACAGCTATTTTCCCGATGAAAATTCTACCGCACGGATATGCGACGTTGTTATTCTTCTTTATTACAGCCACCGTAGGTATTTTAGGACTTCTTCGGAAGTTTAATATGGGCCAATCCTTTGCCTTTGGTTTAACGGCGCTTTCGATGGCAGGAGCATTGCTTTGGGTCGAATCCCTGATAATTTATCCGCAGTTCTATATTGCCTACGGTGCATGCTTGTTGTTTCTGGTTCTTTTCTGCGGGTTGCTGGTTTATCAAGTTTTATTCAATTTTATTTTGTGGTCAGTTCATGCTGTAATGAAAAAAATCATTAAGCAATAAGTTGTTTCTGTCTTCACGTAAATATGCCAGCAGGTGAGTTATGAAAAATGATATTTACTACCGGATTGACTTCAGTTGTTACAATGAGTAAGGTTGAAAACCAAAGACAGCATTATGAGAAAGTTGCACAAAAATATTTTACTGCAAGGCAGTCGAAAAATCATATTCTATATAAGAATCTGCTCTGGGAATATTTCTTTCAACAAAATACCTTCCTTAAGAAAAACGGGATTCACATCTTCGAGCCGATGTGTGGCTTTGCCGAGGGGAAACAAATTATAGAGCAACATTTAACTACTGACTTTCATTATGAAGGATTCGATTATTGTTCTGCGATTATTGAGGCTGTGCGCATGCGTAATCCATCTACTGAAGTATTTCATCTCGATGCAACAAGATATATTCCCTCGAAGAGATATGATTTAATAATATTAATAGGCGGGTTGCACCACATTCCCGACCATGCGAAAGATTTTGTAAGTAAGGTCCACAATTCGCTAAAGGATAACGGTTATTTTATTAATTTTGAGCCAACAGAAAATAATCAAATTTACAAAATAATAAGACGTACAATATATAATAAGAACGGAATGTTCGATGCTGAAACCGAAAGTGCCTTTAGGTTAAAAACTCTAAATGAAATTTACAGGTCAAGCAATTTCGAAATAGTGGATCAACTCTTTACCGGTCTGCTTTCGTATGTTCTATATTATAATCCCGAAGCATTTCCATGCTTGAATATAGGTAATGAAAAAACCGTCAAGTTGCTATTTAATATTGATAAGCTTTTCTTTAGAAACATTATTGGGGAAAAATTCTCCTTTGCAACTTTAACTTTATTAAAAAAAATATAGTAAGAGGATAGTCAACCGTGAATAGAAATTTTACAAATAACACATCCATATCAATTGTTGCTCCCGTTTATAATGAAGAGGCCGTTATAGGTCAATTCATATCTCGAATTTCAAGTGTTATGGCAGAACTAACAAATTATGATTTTGAATTAATCCTTATCGATGACGGGAGTACGGATCATTCTCTGGAAATAATGAAAGACATTGCTATAAGCAATGGAAGAATACAGGTCATTGAACTGATGAGGAATTTTGGCCAGACTCCCGCCTTGTGTGCGGGTATTGACGAGGCTAAAGGTGAAATTATCATTACACTGGACTCTGATCTTCAACATTTTCCGGAGGAAATACCACTTTTTATAAAGAAGATTGAGGAAGGCTATGATCTTGTCTGCGGCTGGAGAAAAGACAGACAAGAGGGTGTTTCTCGCAAATGGCCGTCAAGGGCTGCTAATTATCTGATACATAAAATTAGTAAAATTGACATACATGATTTTGGGACAACCTTTCGCGCATATAGAAGAGGTATATTAAAAAATATAGATTTGTTCGGAGAAATGCACAGATTCATACCTGCTTTGGCATCGCGTTCGGGCTGTAGAATAGCTGAAATCCCCATTAAGAATGTTCCCCGGGTATCGGGTAAATCAAATTATGGTATTTCTAGAACGTACGGTGTAGGTCTTGATTTAATTTTCTTGATTTTTTATTTGCATTACTTAAGTAAACCCTTACGAATTTTTGGTATTTTGGCAGCGCTCCTCTTTTCGCCAGGTTTTTTCATTGCAGCTATGCTAACCATTTTTTCTTACCTCGGATTTATTCAGAGTGTTAAAGATCATATTGCGCTGCTCTTATTCTCGATCCTTCTCATTGTACTTGGTGTTAATTTTCTATGTTATGGCCTGATAGCCGAGGTACAGAATCGAATTTATTACACAGTCAAAAAAGAAAAAATATATAACATCAGAAGGGTCTGGTCGTCTGATTCTTTGAGGCAGCAGTGATATGAAGTTCTATTTGGGTATTGCAGGTCTTGGTGAATACAATGCGGCTGCGGCAATCGTTAATGAGCATGGCGAAGTTGTAGCCGCTGCAGAAGAAGAAAGATATACAAGAATAAAATTTGACTCGTCTTTTCCGATAAACAGTATTCATTTCTGCTTAGCAAAAGCTGGAATAACAATAAGGGATGTTGATGAGGTAGGTTATTATTTTTGTCCACAGCTTTACCAAAAAGAACGGATGATCTTCGGAATAAGAAACATATGTCATGCCCCAGATTTATTGAGAAAATCTTTCAAGTTTGCAAAATTCAACTTCATAAAAACGATAATACGAGAAAAGCTCCAATATGAAGGTGCGATCAGTCTGATTCCTCATCATTTGTGTCATGCTGCAAGTGCATTCATGATTTCGCCTTATCAAGATGCCACAATAGTTAGTATTGATGGCGCTGGTGAGTGGGAGACATCTTGGATTGGTTATGGAAAGGGAAAGGATATTAAACATATAGAATCAACTTTGTGGCCGCACTCACTTGGCTTAGTGTATTCAGCATTTACACAATTTTTGGGCTTTAGTTATTATACTGATCAATATAAAGTGATGGGGCTTTCGGCCTATGGGGCACCTGTATATTATGATCAATTCAAGGAAATAATGCACATATCCGATGATGGCAGGTTTGAAATCGATACGAGTTATTTTTCCTACCCCCATGGAAGTAAAACATTATTCAGCAAAAAATGTGAAAAGCTATTTGGCAAATCGAATAAGGTATTTATAGATCCTTCAGAGCGCGATAAAAATCTTGCAGCCAGTCTCCAGAAAAGGATAGAAGATTGCATCCTTGCATATGTAAGTAGAGCAATAAAACTAACAGGCATAAGAAATGTGTGCATAGCCGGGGGCGTAGCGATGAATTGCCTAGCCATAGGGAAGATAATGCAAACTGGAATTTCCAACAATGTTTATTTGGGACCAGCTTCCAGTGATGCGGGTTGTGCATTGGGTGCAGCATGCTATCTTTCCAGCATACGTTCCGGGTCATATAAACGTACAGCACTGAAAAATGCTTTATTAGGCAATTCATTCAACACTGAAGAAATAAGAAAGATACTTGATCAATCTAACATTGATTATACAGACTGCAAAGAAGCCATTATCGAAAGAACGGCTGAATTAATTGCCAGGGGTAAGATTGTCGGGTGGTTTCAAGGGGGGACAGAGTATGGACAAAGAGCCTTGGGAGCAAGGAGTATATTGGCAAATCCATCAATCGCTGAAATGAAAAAGATAGTTAATGAAAAAGTAAAATATAGAGAGCTATTCAGGCCATTAGCCCCTTCTGTTCTGCTCAATGAAGTTGGAAAATATTTCTATAATGACGAAACACCATCTCCTTATATGACGCATACCTACTTGGCGAAACCTGGAGTGATAGACCTACTTCCTGCCGTTATCCATCAGGATAGAACATCGAGAGTTCATACTGTTTCCCGTGAAGAAAACGGAATCTATTATGATTTAATTAAAAGCATTGGTGAAAAGACTGGACATCCGGTGGTACTCAATACATCCTTTAACATTAAAGATGAACCTTTAATAAACACACCTCTTCAGGCAATTAATTGTTTTTTAAAGACAAAATTGGATGCATTAGCAATTGGTAGTTTCTTAGTCGAAAAAAAGTAATAAAGTAAGACACATACCCTCTTCACATCTTTTCTTTATCCTTTGGTAGGTTATTCAGAATGTGCGGCATTGCGGGAATATTTTCTAAAAACGATAAACCCATTGAGGGGGAATTAATTAAGGCAATGGCCTTATCGCTCAAACACCGAGGCCCCGATGGTGAAGGATTTTATAATAGTAACGTATTCGGCTTCGGACACAGGCGGCTTTCAATTATAGATATTGATGGTGGTTCTCAACCAATGACAAATGAGGATGGTTCTGTCATTGTCATTTTTAATGGCGAAATATATAATTATTTAGAATTAAAGGATGAATTGCTTGCGAGGAATCATCATTTTCGTTCTAAATCAGATACGGAAGTCATCGTGCATCTGTATGAAGAAAAGGGAACTGAAATGTTTTCCCATCTGAATGGGATGTATGCCATTGCTATTGCCGACTTGCGGGAGCGACAGCTTATTCTTGCAAGGGATCGTTTTGGTGAAAAACCGTTATTTTATTATAATGATCAGGATTGGGTAGTTTTTGCATCAGAAATTAAGTCTATTATTCTGCATCCTGCGGTTCCAAGGGAATTAGATTGTTCAGCGCTATATGACTATCTCTCACTCAATTATATCCCAACTGAGAGAACTATGCTGAAAAACATAAAGCGCATCATGCCTGGCAGCACCATGGTTTTTTCAAAGGAAAAGATTCGTAGAAATATTTATTGGAGCTTCAGCGAATTTCACAACGTCAACAACTCACCGCGAAATGAAGATGAAGCCATTGACGAGTTGGACAGTCTTTTATCAGATTCAGTTAGAATAAGGTTGAGAAGTGACGTTCCAGTTGGAATTTTTCTCTCCGGTGGAGTGGACTCGTCTTTAGTTGCTTGGAAGACCAGGGAACTTGGAGCGGATGTATCTGCCTTTACCGCAAGCTTTGGCGAAAAAAGTTTTAATGAAGAAAAATATGCAAGGGAGATCGCCAAATCACTCGACATGGAGATTAAAGTTTTTGAAATAACCCCGGATGTCGGGAAAAATTTACCATCTTTAATTTATCATGCGGATGAACCATTAGCTGACTCTTCGGCCCTTCCCGTATATCTATTAAGTCGGGATACATCCAAGAGCGTTAAAGTAGTCCTTGGGGGAGATGGAGGAGATGAAACCTTTGCCGGATATTTAACCTATCAGGCGACTTTATTAGCAAAAATGATAAGAAAATATATTCCATTAAGTATGTTGCGATTGACAAACTCATTGGTCAGTCATATACCGATATCGGATAGTAAAGTATCATTAGAGTACAAATTGAAACGGTTTTCACGCGGGCTTCTTATGCCCCCAGGATGTGCCCATTTTTCATGGAACGGCACTTGGTGTTCAGAAGACAAAGGTAATTTGTTGTCGGACGATTTTTTATCTAATCTTGCGGATTCTTATGATACATTTAACTATATGTCATCAAAACACAATGTTGATTATTATAATCCTGATCTGATTTCGCTCCAAATTGCAGATAGTTGCGAGTATCTCCCCAATGACATCCTTGCCAAGGTCGATCGCATGAGTATGGCCCATGGTCTCGAGGTTCGTTCTCCGTGGCTTGACCATCGCATTGTAGAATGGGCATTAAAACTACCGGCAGAATTAAAATTGAAGGATCTTACTTCCAGTAAGCATATTCTGAAGCGTTATATGGCAAGGAAATTTCCAGTTCATATGGCAAACCGTCCCAAACAAGGGTTTAGCATTCCTGTTCATCAATGGACAAGAAATCAACTTGTTAACTTAATAGAAGAATACTTATCTGAAAAATCCCTTCGAGAATCAGGGATATTTCATGCGAAAAATGTCCGAAAAATGCTTGATCTTCATTATAAGAGGAAAGAATCGTTTGGTTTCGAAATCTGGGGACTTCTTGTCTTCATGATATGGAAGAAGACTTTCCTCACCAACGTAAATTAATGAATCGGCCATTGATCTGACCGGAGATGTTTTTATGGAACTGAATGACATAATATCAAGTGTCAAGATACAGAAATTTCACGAAGAGTTCGAACGTGTAAAATCAAGCAAATTCTTGCAGAGGTTTATTTTTTATCGAATCTTTTTCAATCGAGTAATTCAGAGTATAATTATAATACTGTCATATCCGATTATATGGCGCTATGTGATTAATGGTTTTCTGAGGGCAACTCAGGGAAGGGGATGCCTACGCTCTTTGGAATTGGCCATCACCTATCGCTGCAATTCGGCATGTGAACAGTGCTCCTGCCGGTTAGCTTTCAATAAAGATAAAGAATTGAAAGAGAAGTTAACTATTGATGAATTTAAGAATGCTGTTGATCAGGCGGTTGAACTTGGAGCCTTTCAATTTTCTTTAAATGGCGGCGAACCCATGCTGGAAGAAGAAACCGTATATGAGTTGGTGAAATATATCAAAAAGTATCACAGACGCCTCGTAATGCTATGTACGAACGGCACATTGCTTACAGAAAGCAAGATAGAAAAATTGAAAGAATGCGGTTTGGACGGAATTGAAATGGGCTTTGACTCTGCTTTTGAAGACTTACACGATAGAAATAGGGTTAAAGGGGGTTATAATAAAATCCTTGAAAATATTCATCATTGTAAAAAACATAAAATTCACGTTTCTTTAAACACAATTTTAACCAATGCCAAAGTACAAAAAGACGACATCATCTATACTTTTCATTTAGCAAAAAAATTGGGGTGTTTACTTCAAATTACCCCCTGCTGCTTAACCGGAGCTAATAAAAATAGGATAGATTTGATGTTAACAGAAGAAGCGAAACTGTATTTTTTCTGGTTGCTTTCAAAATCATGGAATAACCGAACTGATATGTATTCCAGTCTGACGGTCATTAAGTGTCCCGCGGCAAGAGAGAAAATAGGATTACAACCATATGGTGATATAGTTTCCTGTCCACTTATTCAAATAAGTTATGGTAATATTCGAGAAAAATCTTTACAGAAAATTCAATCTGAAATGCTAAAAAATCCCTATTACAGCAATAATAATATACAAAATTGTTTACCAGCAATGTCTGAATCTTTTATTAGAGAATACCTGATGGATAAGAAATAATGCCCAACTGCATATTGTGTGACGAGATGCAATTAGAATGTGACTTAACGGATCTATTTGACAGGGAATATGATGTCAAAGGCAATTTCTCTTTTTTAAGGTGTCAAAGGTGCGGGATTATGGCGCTCTCCCCCATGCCCACTCTCGACGAATTATTGACATACTATCCACCAGATTATCATGGTTATAATGCCTCCGAGCGAGGTGTCGTTTCTCTTCTTTATCACCTTGTCTATTTATCCAGATTTAGCGAATATAAGAATTTGATCGGAACACGAGGGAAGATGATTGATGTGGGTTGCGCTGATGCGCCTTATTTTGATTTGCTTAAAAAGAAGTACCCCGATCTTGAATTGACGGGTGTCGAATTTAATGATGAAATTGCGGAAAGAGGCAGAAAAAATGGGCGTAACATTATCACAGGAACTATGCAGGATATTGATGTTGTCGAATACTTTGATCTTGTAATTATGAATAACTTGATTGAACATGTAACTGATCCAATAGAAGAATTGAGAAAAGCCCACCGTATTCTCAAACCTGGTGGATTTATATTGCTGGAAACACCCAACACTGACAGTTGGGACCATTCCCTGTTTCAGCAATATTGGGGAAGTTTGCACATTCCCAGGCATCTCTATTTATTTTCGCCTCCAGCGATTGAAATTTTGGCAAGTAAAGTCGGCTTTGAAGTTATAAAAACCAATTACTTGCTGAGCACAGATAACTGGGCACTGTCTATCCAAAATTATTTGCAGACGAAGAAGATGTTTCAGTGTGTCCGACGGAATGGACGCGTATGGTACTATAAATATCTGCTATTGGCTTTTGTTCCCTTTTGTATGTTCCAAAGGATGTTTAAAAAAACAGGGGCTTTCGTGTCAACGTTGCGAAAGCTGCCATGATCTGACGTAAGCTGGAGAAACTATCAAAGGAGTCAGCACAAAATGAAGCAAGTGTTAATCAAAAAAGGACTGGTTTCTCCAACAGAAGTGCCTTGCCCTGCGATATCTAAAGGTTCCGTATTAATCAAAGTCAGAAACTCATGCATCTCCACTGGAACTGAGCTTACGAGTTTAGCCGGGAGCAATAAATCAATTCTGGAAAGAGCCCTGGAAAAGCCTGAAAAAGTGCGTCAGGTTTTAGAAATGGCTTCTCATGACGGGATTGCACGTACTTTAGCAAAAGTAACTGATAGATTGAATAGCGAAATGCCCTTAGGATATTCACTGGCAGGAGATGTCATTACCGTGGGTGATGGTGTAAGTAATGTTCGGCCTGGTGATATGGTGGCGGCCGCAGGGGGTGGTGCGAATCATGCTGAATTTGCCTCTGTGTCGAGTAATCTGGTCATCCGCATGCCAGATCAGTTAGGCTATCGTCTGGCATCAACAGTTGCTTTGGGAGGCATTGCAATTCAAAGTGTCCGCAGAGCTTCTGTGCAGTTGGGCGAATATGTTGTGGTTTTTGGAGCAGGTGGTATCGGCCAAATAGTTTCACAGATACTGAAGAATTCTGGAGCCAGAGTTGTTGTAGTGGATGTGGACGAAACACGCCTGATCATGGCTGCGCGGTTGGGAGCAGATTTAGTTTTAAACCCGCTGAAAGAAGATGCTATTAAAGCTGTGATGCATTTCACGGGCGGCTACGGCGCGGACGCAATTATTTTCTGTGCAACGACAAATCAAAATCAGGCTTTATCCGATGCCTTCGCCATGACTCGGCGGAAAGGCCGAATGATCATGGTTGGCGTATGGGGGGATGCATTTAAGAGGGAAGATGTTTACTCAAAAGAAATAGATTTTCTTATTTCCTCATCCTATGGACCAGGGCGTTATGATCCAACCTATGAAGAAAATGGTGTTGACTATCCTTATGCCTATGTACGTTGGACGGAAAATCGTAACATGGAGGAGTACCTTCGCCTGCTTCAGTCTGGGAAAGTCATTATCGAACCACTTATTCATGCCGTATATTCAATTGATCATGTAGATAAGGCTTTTGAGGTTCTAAAAGGACCCGAAAAACCTATGATAGTTCTTTTAGAATATAATGCAGGCTCTATCGATGAATCTTCGAATATTGTTGAAACGGAAAGAAAGGTACCTGTATTTAATTTTAAAAAGAATGAGTCACCAAAAATTCGGGTAGCTCTCGTGGGGGCAGGAGGTTTCTCGACAGAGGTTCATCTTCCCAACCTAGCTGGCTTAAGTGATAAATATAAAATACACGCCCTCTGCAGTCGAACAGGATTAAAAGCACAATCCGCAGCCAAACGCTACGAAGCGGCATATGCAACATCAAATTTTCAAGATATACTTTCAGATCCGGATGTTGATCTGGTAATGATTTGCACGCGGCATAATTTACATGGCTCAATGGTTCTTGACGCATTGCATGCTGGTAAAAATACTTTTGTCGAAAAACCACTTTGCACAACTCTTGAAGAATTGAGCAGCATTAAAAAAATATATAGTGATAATGATATTCTTCATGCCCCATTAAGGCCAGGCGAAAAACCATTCCTTATGGTTGGATTTAATCGGCGCTTTTCGCCGTACATTCAGGAATTGAAGAGACATACTCAAAAAAGAATAAATCCGCTGTTTATTCATTATCGAATGAATGCAGGTTACGTACCTTTAGGACATTGGGTTCATACTGCAGAAGGTGGCGGCCGAATTATCGGTGAAGCATGTCATATCATCGATCTATTTTCCTATCTGGTCGGATCACCAGTAAAATCCTTTGC
This sequence comes from uncultured Smithella sp., assembly GCA_964469905.1. Lineage (GTDB taxonomy): Bacteria > Desulfobacterota > Syntrophia > Syntrophales > Smithellaceae > MVRV01. Next base: position 62,532 of record CAYXZW010000002.1, on the reverse strand, counting down.
TGCCGCCAGTATTTCACCAAAAACCACAAGCATAAGTAGCTCTGATAACCGGAGCATTTTGTTTGAATATGAAGATGGATCAATAGCAACTTTGGAGTATTTTGCAGTAGGGTCAAAAATCCTATCTAAGGAATGTTTGGAAATACATTTCGACGAGAAAAGTATAATCGTAGATGATTATAAATCAATAGTGGGTTATGGCGCGCAAGTTCAAAGTATGAATAGTAAAACATCTAAGAAAGGTCATTTTGAAGAGCTCGATATTATGTCGAAATTTCTCCTTGATAAGGCAAATAATAACTGCCCTATAGAGTTAGAAAGTCTTTTTGAAACAACAAAATTAGCAATAGAAATATCGTCTGCTTAAATGATCCGGAAATCATCTGGAGCTTTTATCCGAATTGATGACGCTTAACTAACATACGATATTCGAGAACCGTAAAAAACTTTCAAGAGGAAAACAATAGATGAGAATACTTGTTACCGGTGGTTCCGGATTTATAGGAACAAACTACATTGAACTTCTGTTAAGGTTAGGTGAAGCAGAAGTTCTTAATCTGGACATTAGAGTGCCGCGCAATACTGCACATAAAGATCTTTGGCGGGATTGTGATTTGCTTGATGCCCCAAAGCTAAAAAAAATAATTGCAGATTTTTCCCCCACCCATGTCGTTCATCTAGCTGCGAAGACAGGACTGAATGAATCTCGATTGGAAGCTTTTGCGACGAACATAAAAGGTGTGGAAAACTTGTTGTTTGCTCTTGAAAATTCCTTTTCTGTAGACCGTGTGATATTTACATCTTCATTGCTTGTATGCAAGATGGGATATGTGCCGAAACATGATACGGATTATCAGCCAACCACCCTATATGGTCAGAGTAAGGTTGAAGGAGAAAAAATTGTTAGGACTCATAATAATTTGCCCTACACATGGACTATCATTCGGCCTATATCAATATGGGGGCCATGGGGAGAGGAACCATACAAGAATTTTTTCAAGGCAATCGCACAGGGTTGGTATTTCCATATAGGTTCCGGTCATTACAAGCGCTCCCTAGGTTATGTGGGGAACACAGTCCATCAAATACATAAACTACTGTTAGCGCCGCAGGGGAAAGTGGACAGAAGAACCATATATGTGGCGGATGACCAGCCTGCAGACCTTTACGACATGGCTCATATGATTCAGAAAACAGTGGGGGCCAGAGATATCTTTAACGTTCCTCTTTGGATAGCAAAATTGGCTGCAAAAGTTGGCGATGGTTGCAAAACAATAGGTTGGCACGATGTTCCGCTCACAACATTTAGGTTGAACAACATTTTGACCGAATATGTTTTTAATATGCAGCCGGTTATGGAACTTTCTTTCCCTTTGCCATACACGCTTCAAGAAGGCGTCGAGCGGACCATTCAATGGCTATGTGACAGAGGGGAAATAAAACGAACATAGAATTTCATTAAATTTATATATTTCGCATGAGACAGATTGATCAATGAAGAAAATAATAAAAACTAAAGTATTAACCATCATCGGCACTCGTCCGGAAGCTATTAAGCTTGCACCTATCGTGCTGGAACTGAAACGTCGACAAAGTCTGTTTGATTTTCCAGTATGTGTTACTGCCCAACACCGTCAGATGCTTGACCAGGTGCTTTCTCTTTTTGGCATTTCGCCGGATTATGACTTGAATATTATGTCGCCCGGGCAAACGCTGGCGCAAGTGACGGCGCGCGCGATGGAAGGACTTGATAGTGTTGTTTCTCAGGAAAAGCCCGATATAATTTTGGTGCAGGGTGATACAACCACTGCATTTTGCGGTGCATTGATTGGATATTATCATCAGATTAAAGTCGGTCATATAGAGGCAGGATTGCGCACGGGCAACAAGTATGCCCCCTTCCCCGAAGAGATTAATAGATGTATGGTAGGTCGTATTGCCGATTTACACTTTGCACCGACCGAGCAGGCCAGGCAGACATTACTTAAGGAGGGCATTGCGGACCAAAGCGTTTTCGTGACAGGTAACACTGTAATTGATGCACTGTTGTGGGTGCAGGAACGTGTGCAAACCGTTCCTCCTGAATTACCCAAGGGATTATGTGAAGCAGTTACGGGACAGAAGGTTATCCTTGTTACGGGCCACCGGAGAGAGAGTTTTGGGGATGGGTTTGACAATATCTGCTATGCTATACACGAGATTGCGGATAGTTTTACGGATGTCGTAATTGTTTACCCTATGCATCTCAATCCGAACGTTCGCGAACCAGTTAATCGCATTTTGGGGGGGCATCCACGCATTCAGCTGATTGAACCATTGTCCTACGCACCTTTTGTCTGGTTAATGGATCATGCTACAATTGTTCTGACAGACTCGGGTGGTGTGCAGGAAGAAGCCCCATCACTAGGCAAACCAGTTTTGGTAATGCGCGAAACAACAGAACGTCCGGAAGGTATTGCCGCTGGCAACGCGCTTTTGGTTGGTGTGCAGCGGGAACGTATTGTGGAAGGGATCAGGCAGTTGTTATGCGATCCCGAAAGATGCGCAATAATGGCGGCCGTGAATAATCCTTATGGTGATGGGCAGGCCGCTCAGAGAATTATAGAGATATTATTGACAGAAGTGCAAAATCAAAGATGATTTAGAACAAAGCTATTAAAATCTACTAATTGTCTTCATAAGTATACGAATAATTTGGAGGAATAAAAAATGGCAACTATTCTAATGACAGGTGGCCGAGGATTTATCGGCACCAATCTTACAAATGAACTTCGCTCGCGCGGACATGATGTCTGGACGTGCGACATTATACAGGGTGAAGATCCACAGCATCTCAAAGCTGATACTGGTGTGTATCAGCAAATGGATGCGATTTTTAGGCAGCACAAGTTTGAGTTTGTTTATCATTTGGCGGCTGAGTATGGGCGCTGGAATGGTGAAGATCATTATGAAAACCTCTGGCGTACTAATACCATAGGTACCAAGAATATGCTCAGGCTACAGGAGCAACACCGATTTAAAATGATTTTTTTCTCCAGCGCGGAGGTTTATGGAGATTATGATGGTTTAATGTCGGAAGATGTAATGGAACGAATACCGCTTAAACAAATGAATGACTATGCCATTACAAAATGGGCAGGTGAGTTACAGTGTTTGAATCACGCCGCCATGTTTGGCGTTGATGTTGTTCGGGTAAGACCGGTTGGTTGTTATGGGCCACACGAATACTATAGCCGATATCGCGGTGTGATTCCGATCTTTGTTTATCACTCACTCCATGGCAAAGAGTTCACGGTCTATCGTGGTCACAAGCGCATTTTTGATTATGTCGAAGATACTTGCCGGACATTCGCCAATATTGTGGATAACTTTATTCCAGGTGAAGTGTACAATATCGGTGGAAAGGAAGAATGGAATATCGGCATTGAAGAGCTTGCTGATATTGTTCTGCAAGAAACTGGTGCAAGTCCGAGTTTGGCTGTTTATAAAGGTGAGGAAGGGTTCACGACGAAGGTAAAGATCGTTGATTTTAGCAAGGCGCGCCACGATTTAAAACACGACCCCAAAATTGACATTAGTGAAGGCGTTCGGCGCTATGTGGCTTGGGCTCGTAAGGTTTATGAAATATGAAAGACAAGGAGATGTAAATGGAAGATTATAAATCAATTTATGAAGGTAAAACCGTTCTAATTACAGGTGGTGCCGGGGCCATAGGTACTAATTTAACACGTACCATTGCAGAACTAAAAGCTCGGACAGTAATTGTTCTGGATGATTTCTCTGCTGCTTACGAGTGGAACATTCCGTCATTGAACAATGTGCTTTCTGTGAAGGGATCAATTACAGATGAAGTTGCACTCAAACGCGTTTTTGCGCTTAAACCGGATATTGTTTTCCATCTGGCCGCTTTCTTCGCGAACCAGAACTCTGTAGATTATCCTCAGCGTGATTTGATGACAAATGGCTTGGGCACTTTGCTGATTTATCAATATGCACAGATGTGCGGTACTGGGCGTATTGTCTATGCCTCGTCCGGATGTTCCATTTACGGTTCGCAGGCTCCTTTGCCACTTAAAGAAGAATTCATGTCGATGCATCTGACAACACCGTATCAAATTACGAAGATGCTGGGCGAGTTGTATGGCAACTTTTACCATCATCACTATGGATTGCCGATAGTCAAGACACGCTTTTTTAATTCCTACGGGCCAGGCGAGGTACCGGGGCAGTATCGAAATGTAATCCCAAACTTTATTTTCTGGGCGTTATTGGGTTTACCTCTTCCATTTACAGGCAGCGGTGAAGAAACACGTGATTTTACTTATGTAATGGACATTGTGGATGCGCTACTTCGTGCGGGATATGATAACCGTGCGATTGGACAAGAAATGAACATTGCATCAGGAAGTGAAGTCAAGATACTGGCGATGGCGGAGCGGATTAACGAATTAACTGGGAATAAGGCTGGTATCGTACGTGCAGAACATCGCGTATGGGATACGAAGAAACGTTTGTTGGCTTGTGTAGATCGGGCAAAAGAACTCATAGGCTATGAACCACAAATGGAATTTGACCAGGGACTTGTTAATACGATTGATTGGTTTCGTGCACATTGGGATGAAATCCAGCGTGATGCTGAGTTTCCTCCAGGTATGTCGGCGGCAACAAGCGGAATAGTGGTAAAATGTTGAAAGGCACCTCTTTGAAAGGAGTATCTAATTGAGCCGGGTTTTGATCCATTCGTTAGTGTTCTCTCCCGATGGCGTTTCGACTGCTTACATTATGACAGATTTGGCCCTTGAGCTCAAGCGTTTGGGACATTCAGTTACTGTTTTAACGACAACACCACACTATAATATTAACGAAGAGGCATTGGCAGGCCAGCCCATTAAGAAATATTGGGCTGGCCTGCTATATTACAGTGAGTGCGGTGGGATTCCTGTCTGGCATGTCAAGCTTCCGATGAAGGGAAATCGTGTATGGGCGAGGGCTGTGGACTATGTGCGGTTTCATATTCTTTCTTTGATAGCAAGTCTTTATACGATCGGGCAGCAAGATATCGTTATCTCAACATCCCCTCCCTTGACAATAGGAGTTATTTCTTGGTTGCTGGGCGTGCGTTGGCACGCCCCTTCAATTTATAAAGTTGCTGAGGTTTATCCTGACCTTGCAATACGTCAGGGGGTGATCCGGGGTAAAATCATGATTGGCATAATGCGCTGGCTGGAGCAGCTTGTTTATTCACGCAGCGCCGTGATCGTCCCAATTGCAGATCAGTTCCGTGATGTTATTCGTGGGCGCGGTGTTACAGATCAGAAACTATTAACAATTCCTGACTTTGTAGATACGGACTTGTATCGTCCGTTGCCCAGAGATAATCCGTTTGCGCAGCAATATGGATTGCTGGAAGATTTTATTGTTTTGTATGGCGGCAATGTTGGTATAGTCCAAGACTGGGACTCCGTGCTCTTTGCGGCGGAAAACTTGTCTTCATTGCCTATCCGATTTGTAATTGTGGGAGATGGGGCTCGTTGGTCTTGGTTGACTGATGAGGTTGCTAAACGCGGATTGCCAAATGTCAAGTTGCTTGGCTATCAATCAAAAGACCTCATGCCGCAGATCAATGCCAGTTGTGACATAGCGATAATTCCCATGACACGGGCTGGCGCTCAGGATGGCTTTCCATCAAAGATATACACAAACCTTGCGAGCGCCAGGCCAGTAATTGTATCGGCAGATAAAAATGCTGAAATGTCAGCGATTGTAAGGCGTGTCGGATGCGGTCGCGTTGTTCCTCCAGAAGATCCGCAGGCATTTGCTGATGCGGTTCATTTAGCTTTTCGTGAACGTGAATTACTGCCTGCTGAAGGCGAGCGTGGGCGTAAATTTGTTGAAAAAGATTATTCCAAAGAGGCGATCGCTCGCAAATATGATGCACTGATTCATCAACTTACAGGGTGATGAGATGACGCGAACTGTTCTTGTCACTGGTGCAACTGGTGTGGTTGGCCCGCGGGTCGTCCATGCTCTGGATCAGGCCGGCATCCAGGTTCGTGCCTTCTCGGTCGATACTCCTGCAACTGGCATGTTCCCGCAAAGCGTAGAAGTTTTGATTGGCGATGTCACTGATCAAGTGGCGGTTAAATCTGCCATACGAGGTGTGGATGCAGTTGTTCATCTAGCAGCTCTGCTGCATATTGTCAACCCGCCACCTGCTCTGCAGGAAAAATATGAACGGATCAACGTGGGGGGGACTTCGACCGTAGTTGCGGAGGCAATTAAAGCAGGGGTAGGACGAGTTGTCTTATTCAGTACGATTGCGGTTTATGGGCTGTCCAATGGCCGGATATTGACAGAAGATACACCGCCATGCCCTGATACGTTTTATGCTCAGACAAAACTTGCGGCGGAAAAAATTGTATTGGAGGCCAGAGGTGCCGATGGCGAGCAGATTGGAACTGTGCTGCGCCTCGGTGCTGTTTATGGTTCCCGCATCAAGGGCAACTATGAACGGCTGAGCCGTGCCCTGGCGCGTCATCGCTTTATCCCCATCGGAAGTGGTTTGAATCGAAGGACGCTGGTTTACGATAAAGATGTCGCTCAAGCGGCTGTGCTGGCTATTTCTCATCCCTCTGCGGCAGGCAGGTTATTCAATGTTACTGATGGGCAATTTCATACATTAACTGAAATTATTGAATCTATTTGCTCTTCTCTTGGTCGCAAACCACCTCTGTTGTCATTGCCAGTCGTTCCGGTGAGGATAGTGGCTGGATTAATGGAAAAAGGGGCCGGTACCATTGGTATAAAATCCCCGGTCACTAGAGAGTCGATTGACAAGTACACCGAAGATGTTGCTGTTGACGGCAGCCTCATTCGACAAGAATTGGGTTTTGTCCCAAAGTATAATTTAAAGGACGGCTGGGAAGAAACGTTTAAAGAGATGCAGAATCTGGGATAGTTGCAGGTATCATGAAACGCATATTTGATATTTTGATGAGTATTTTTCTGATAGGTTTTTTATCTGTACCTATGATTATTATTGCATTCATTATTAAAATTTCTTCCCGGGGTTCGGTATTATATTGGTCCGATCGCGTGGGTATGAACAATTCTATATTCAAAATGCCCAAATATCGAACAATGCGCATAGATACGCCTGCGGTTGCCACCCACTTAATGCAAAATCCTGATGCATATCTAACGTCGATAGGTCCTTTTCTGAGAAAATTAAGCCTTGACGAACTGCCGCAATTATGGAGCATATTAAAGGGCGATATGAGTTTTGTGGGGCCACGCCCCGCGCTTTTTAATCAAGAGGATCTGATAAAACTGAGAACTGAAAAAGGAATTCCACAATTGACTCCAGGTGTTACCGGCTGGGCGCAAATCAACGGCAGGGATAATCTGCCGATTCCAGTCAAAGTTCAATATGATGAATACTATATGCGACATCGCTCTTTTTTGTTTGATATTAAAATTTTATGGAAGACTCTCTTTAAAGTAATAAAAAAAGAAGGGGTGAATCATTAATTTGAATATGCATCCTCAACTGAAAAATCCGAAATTTTATCTGGTGCTTTTTAGCGATGCCGCAATCTTTGCGCTGGCTCATGTTTCCGCTTATTTGTTCCGTTTTGAATTTATACTTACGCCGGTTTCTCTTCAGCATATTCAGGCAGTGCTCCTTTGGCTTATTCCACTAAAGCTAATAGTCTTTTTATCTTTCGGTTTATACCGGGGTATGTGGCGCTATACCAGCGTGCGCGATTTCTGGCTTATAGCGCAGGCTACGGTGACATCTTCTTTGCTCACAATTTTTATCATGATCTACTTAAATCGCTTCGAAGGATATTCCCGGGCTGTTTTTATTATTGATGGCGTATTAACTTTTTTACTTATCGGCGGTTTGCGGATGTCTATAAGGTTATACTTTTCCGGTAACGGCAGTTCCGGAAAAGATTCCGGTTCACCAAAGAATGTTCATTACAAGAAAGTGCTGATTATCGGCGCGGGGGCTGCCGGTGAAAAAATATTGCGCGAGATCATGGAAAACTATCATTTGCCCTATAAGGTCATTGGTTTTGTTGATGACGATCCGGGGAAAATGGGACGATCAATTCACGGAGTTGAGGTAATTGGTAATGTTGATAATTTGGCCTGCGTTCTGGAGAAAGAGGAAATCCAGGAAATACTTATTGCCATCCCGTCGGCGAGCGGTGACCAAATCCGCCATATAGTGGAGGCCTGTCAAAAGTGCGCAGTTTCCTATAAAATTGTTCCGGGTATTGGCGAACTCATTGACGGCCGGGTGAGTGTCAAAACACTGAGGGATATCAGTTATGAAGATCTCTTGGGGCGCAAGCCGGTACATTTGGATATAATCGGCATCCGCAATTATCTCGATGGAAAGACCGTGCTCATTACGGGCTGTGGCGGATCGATTGGTTCGGAGCTTTGCCGTCAGGTGATTAAATTTCAGCCTAATTTGGTTATCCTGCTGGATGCCAGCGAAGAAAATTTGTTTAAAATTCAGATGGAACTGCAAAACGAAAAGTACTTTCGCCACTGCGAAGCAGTTCTCGGGCACGTGCAAAATCAGCAGTTAATGAACGATATATTGAAGAAATATAAACCGCAGGTGGTATTTCATGCCGCTGCCTACAAGCATGTCCCAATGCTGGAAAAAAATCCCTGGGAAGCGGTTTTCAATAATATAATTGGAAGCCGCATGGCGATGGAAATGTCTCTGAAACATCATGTGGAGAGATTTGTGCTGGTATCCACAGATAAGGCTGTCCGCCCGACCAATGTAATGGGCGCAAGCAAAAGGGTAACCGAGCTGATCATGCAGTCGCTGCAAGGCAACGGCACCAGTTTTATGGCTGTGCGGTTCGGCAATGTTGTTGGTTCTTCCGGTTCGGTGATCCCGCTTTTCCGGCGGCAAATTGAGCAGGGCGGCCCTGTTACCGTTACTCATCCTGAAGTAAACCGTTATTTTATGACCATTCCGGAAGCGTCGCAAATGATCTTACAGGCAGGCGCAATGGGTGAAGGCGGAGAAGTCTTCATCCTGAGAATGGGAACACCGGTAAAAATTGCCGATATGGCGCGAGACCTGATTCGCCTTTCCGGTAAAGAACCGGAAATTGATATTAAAATTGCTTTTACCGGATTGCGGGAAGGTGAAAAGCTTTATGAGGAGCTTATCACTGTAGGCGAGGACATTCTGCCGACAGGACACGAAAAGGTTATGGTATTGCGCTCCAATAAGCATTCCAATGATTCCAAGTCGCTGCTCGCAATAAGAGAAAAACTGAATAAAGCGATTGATGAACTGGCCAAAGATGCTCACAGGCATGATACAAAGACGATTAAGAAAAAATTAAAAGAAATTGTTCCCGAATATACACCGCAGGAAAATGAAGCCGTGCTTTGATGATCATAGCCGCGCAACATAAAATCAATATTCCGATAAAGAAAATTCTCGTTATTCAATTGGGCGATATCGGTGATGTTGTCTGGATGATTCCGGCGTTATGGGCAGCAAAAAATGCTCATCCCCAGGCTGATCTGATGGTCTTGACCAGACACCCTAATGCCGAGGTCCTGCTGGATGATCCCCGCATCGCCGGAGTATTTCAAATTCGGCCGGAACAAAGAATACAGGAAAGTCTTCAGTTAATTTGCCGCCTGCGCCGTGAGAAATTTGATCTGGTTATTGACTTGCGCGCCGATGACCGGGGTGCGATTACTGCTTTTCTCACGGGAGCTCCGCTGAGAGTAGCGCTGTTTTATCCCGGTTTTACCTGGCGCAATCGGATGTTTACGCATCTGGTTAATCCCGAGCCCACAAAAGACAGAGTGTTAGGTGCAGCGGAACAATCGTTGAAAATTGTCCGCGGTCTGGGGATAAAAGAAGAAACATCAGTTCCGCAAATTATTGTATCAGCAGAAGCACAACAAAAAGTTCGCAAAATTATTGCCTCAGAAAAGATTGCCGCGAAAAATGGGTGGGCCAGTATTAATCCTTTTTCTCGCTGGTCTTACAAAGAATGGGGAATGGCTAAATGGCAATATCTAGCTCATTTAATTTGGCAGAAATATGAGATGCCCCTTGTGATATGTGGGTCGGCAGAAGAAAGAGAACGGGCGGAGAAATTAGTTAGCGATTTCCAATCGCCAGTTTATAGCCTTGCCGGGAAGATATCGCTACGGGAAATGCCGGCGCTTTTAAAGTTAAGCCGGTTGCACATTGGTGTGGATAGTGCCGCACCACATATTGCTGCCGCGGTTGGTACGCCGACAGTTACAATCTATGGCCCGTCCGATTGGCGCGATTGGGCGCCGCCGGGCCAGAAAAATAAAGTAGTTTTTCCTGACATGGATTGTTCTCCTTGTTATAAAAAGGGCTGTAACGGCAACGGTCGCAGTCTATGCCTGGAACAGATAGATGTTATTGAAGTGCTGAAGGTAGTAGAGGAACTTCTTGACAAAGAATTTGTTTAAAGGTCTCAAAGCTTTTTTGCCTCCTCAATAAGCATTACCGGAATATCATTTTTTACCTCAAAAAGTAATTTACACTGATCACAAATTAACCCACCTGATTTTCCATCCCACCTTATTTTGCCGTGACATTGCGGGCACGCCAGAATTTCCAGAAGTTTTTCATTGATTGCCATTTTTTTCTCCTTTTAATCTTTTTTCAATTACTGCCATAACCTGTTCGGGTGAAATATCCTGCAGGCACTTTTTTGTCGGGCATTTTTTCAAAAAACACGGGCTGCACGGCAGGTCAGTTCCGATTATTGTATGGCCTTCGCCATAAGGGCCGGTTCTTTTAGGATCGGTTGGCCCGAAAATGGCAACCACCTCGGTTCCTACGGCTGCCGCCAGATGCATCGGGCCAGAGTCGGTGGTCAAGACTAACTGCGATTTCTTGTAGAGATATGCAAGTTCAGAAAGCGTTGTTTCCCCGCCTAAGTTTACAGCCTTTGTCGACATTTGCGCGGTTATTTTTTCAATAGATTCTTTCTCACTTCCCGTAAAAACAACTTCAATGTTTAACCTTGTCTTGATCGTATCGGCCAGACGGGCAAACTTTGCATTGTCCCAGAGTTTTGTTTCCCAGTATGCAACGGGATTGACGGCAATAAACTTTTTGTTTTCCAGGCCATATTTTCCCAAAGTGAACTGAACTCCAGCTTCGGCAGCTTTATCGGATGGTAAGGGAAATTCCGGCCGGATGATTTTGGCACCCAGATATCGCGGGAAATCGAGATAGCGATCGACGGCATGTTTATTCATATCTTCCGGAATTTTTTCGGTATAAAACAAGCCGCTTAATTCCTGTAGTGAATCATACCCCAGCTTTCTTTTCGCGCCGCTCAATAAAACAATCAACGCACTCTTGAACAGGCCGTGAAAATCTATGACCAGATCATAAGGCCGCTGCCGCAGTTCACGAAGAAAAGATCGCATTTCCCGCAAAGGGCGATTAATTTCACCATTGGAAAAATCTTTAAGCCAGCTTTTCCGCCGCGAAATCAGCACTGTGCTCAGGAGAGAGTGATTATTAATAATACCTGCTGCCGCTTCTTCCACTACCCAGGTGATATGTGCGTCCGGATAAAGTTTTCTTAACGCCGCCAGAGACGGCAGCGTGTGAATGACATCGCCAATGGCGCTGAGTTTGACTATTAATATATTCATGCGATTTGCTTCCGGTCCTTTAAAATCCACTGCACGGCTTCCAAAATATCTGCGGCAACAAAATCAGGTTTATTCTCCGGTGTTGCAGTATCCGGTCCGTCATCCTGCAACAAATCATCACCGTAACCCGTCTTTACTAAGATCCCCTTAGCTCCCACCTTTTTCGCCGTTTCCATATCGATAAATCTGTCACCTACAAAATAGGATTTTGCCAGATAGATGTTTAAGTCCTCTGCGGCCTGCAAGAGCATTCCTGGAGCCGGTTTGCGGCAGTTACAGATTTGCTGATATACTTTATTGCCCTCAGTTGGATGGTGCGGGCAGTAATAGAATCTGTCAATTACCGCACCTTTTTCCAGCATATCCGCCTGGAGATGGTTGTTGATCATACGAACAAAATCTTCGCTAAAATAGCCTCTGGCTACACCGGCCTGATTGCTGATAACGACAGCTTTCATGTCGTTGAGGTTTATTAATTTTATTGCTTCATAAGCTGTGGAAATTATCTTGAGTTTATCCAGACTGTCCAGATAACCCACTTCCTCATTAATTGTTCCGTCCCGGTCCAGAAAAACAGCTACATTTTTTTTCATGAGTTTATATCTTATGGTCTTGTCGCAAATAGTCATGTCAACAAAGAGACTGATTTATGATGTCTTTGCGAGGGAGTGCAGCGACCGAAGTAATCTCGTATTTCACTGAGAGTATAAAGATTGCCACAGAGCGCGAGGCGCTCTTCGCAATGACAAAAGGGAATTGCTTTCCCGATTCTTGGCTAGACCATCATGTTTTATCCTTTCTTAAAATATTCTGGGCAACTGCGAAAACATCTTCCACGGAAATCAAATCCATGCAACGAAAATCTATAGGGCATATTTTTTTTAAACAGGGGCTGCAAGACACGGCCTTACGCACGACAATTGATGAATTTCCAACCGGTGATGTAGTCTGCGGGTTAGTCGAACCGAAAATGGCAATTGTCGGGATATTTAAAGCGCCGGCGATATGCATAAGGCCGGAGTCATTGCTGATAAACAGGCGGCATTGCGAGATTAAATAAACTGCTTCTTTTAAATTAGTTTTGCCTGCAAGGTTAAGTAAACCGGTTTGGGCAAGTTTGCGTACGTCTTCTGCTGCATCCCAGTCCGCCTTACCGCCCAGTAATATTATCCGTCCGTCAAACGAAGCTGCAATTTTGTCGGCGACAGCCGCAAATCTTTCCGGGAACCATCTTTTAGCCGGCCCGTAAGTAGCTCCGGGGGAAATGCCGATAATATCTTTCTTGGGGCCTGGTACATATTCTTGCAGGACGCTTAGAGCATCATGCCGGTTGATTTTTGTTTCCAGGTGCAGCTCCCTATTCACGGCAATGCAGTCCAGTGCTTTAACCATTTCCAGATAATAATCTATCTGATGAAGCTTTTTAATTTCGGAATTTAGTTGTACGCGGTGCGTCAGCAGAATTCCCCGTCCATCCGAATTATAACCGGCGCGCCGGGGAATTCCCGCGACGCAAGACATTATTGCCGCTTCGATGGCATTTTGTAGAAGAACTGCCAGATCAAAATTGTCTTTTCTCAGCCGACGTGCCAGACGCAAGACACCCCAGGCATTATCATATTGATCTTCGTAGACAATAACTTCATTAATACTGGTAAATAGCCTGTAAATATCGGCTACCCAGGGTTTGGCCAGGACCGCGATATGTGCTTGCGGATATGTCGCCCGGATAGAGTCAACGGCCGGTATAGTTAAAATTGCATCACCAATCCAATTGGTGGCGCGAATCAGGATTTTATCGATTCCTTCCGGCGGCAATTTCCTGTTAATTTTCATTTTCACTTAAGTTGTCCTCTTGGCCTGGCAGGGTTTTGTCTTCCAGCGCTGATGCACCCAGAACCATTGTTCGGGTGATAGGCGAATTTCTTCTTCAATGATCTTAGTGAAGTTTTGCGTATTGATCAAGACATCATTACTGCGGTCGCCGGTGCGAACAATTTCCACTCGGGGGCCGATCTCCATAATGTATTTGCCGTCGGGCAGGCGTCTTGTAAAAGCAGGCAGGACCGGCGCAGCCGTATGCAATGCCAGGAGGGACAATCCGGATGTTGTGCAAGCCCTGCGGCCGAAAAAATTTACGAATGCTCCGTCGTACCAGGCGACGTTTTGATCAATAAGCATATTTATTGTGGCGCTTTTTTTTAAGAGCCGGATTACCGGTCGCATGGCGTTTTCCTTGGAAAGAGAGACATTGCCGTAGGATGCCCGCACCCGGGTAATATTGTTCTCCAGAAAAGGGCTGTCGAGTATCCGATAAAGGAAGACAAAAGGCTGTGTTGCTATGGCCAGTGCGGCATTCCCAATTTCCCAATTACCGAAGTGTCCGCCAAAAAGAAGAACTCCTTTTCCCTCAGAGCAGGCCATTGCATAATTTTCCAGCCCTTGGATTGCAACCCACTTATGTAAATTGTCTTTGTTTATATAGGGAATCTCAATAAATTCGGCAGCAACTATAGCAAAGCTCAAATATGAACGCTTGGCAATTATTGTAATTTCCGGAAGAGACTTTTCGGGAAATGCCCTCATCAAATTATGAATAGCAATGAGACGATGTTTCAGGGATAGATGATAAAAAACTCCGGCCAGGGCGCAAGTCAAAAGCTTTCGCAGTCGCAAAGGAATAATTCTTACCAATTTAAGAGCAATCGTCTGCTGCACTTTCAATCCTCGTTGACCTTCAGCCCTCAGTCTTCAGTCTTTAGCCTATCTTTCCCAATTTCCCCAAAATGAAATTCTTCAATGAATTTTCATCGGGAACTATTGCCAGTTCTATGCGCAATAAATAAATATCATTTAAAAATTCAGTAAATTCTTGCAGTCGCATGCCGTCTTTTTCTGTTGTAACGAGAAAGTCTGCATTGCTTTTTAAGAAATTATGGCGAACGGTTTTCAGCTCTTTGGGGCTGAAACGATGATGATCAGGGAAAATATCAAACGCTACCAATTGCGCCCCGGTTGCGTTTATCGCTTTTTTAAATGAATCCGGTTTGGCAATACCGGCGAAGGCATAAACTTTTTTACCTTTCAATTCTGCCAGCGGTAATTGTACGCTGTAATCTCCTTTGACGACATCGACCGGCCTGTGGCTGCATCCGAAAACAGGTATATTGGCGTCTTCGGCAAATTTAGCGATAAATGTATCTGTCTTTACTGCCTCATTAGTTCGTGTCAGAATAAAGATATTTCCCCGGCTAAGTGAAGCAAGGGGCTCTCGCAAGCTGCCCCGCGGCAGCATGTGGCCGTTTCCAAGTGGCGCCTGACTATCCAGCAGGACAATATTAATATCCCGGAATATCTGCCGGTGCTGAAAGGCATCATCGCAAATGAGGACATTGGCGCCGAATTTATCAATGGCTGTCTTACCCGTGAATATTCTTTTGGGACCGGTGATTACCGGAATTCCTGGCAGTGAACGGGCAATTAAATAAGGTTCGTCTCCGGCAATGGCACTGGATGTCAGTATATTATTGCCGTCGGCAACGATGGTAACCGGCCGGGAATTTTTGCTGCCATATCCCCGGCTTAAAACCGCCGGCTTAAAACCTTGTTGCTGCAGCATCCGGCCAAGCCAGATAACGCAGGGGGTTTTCCCCGTGCCGCCCACCGTGATGTTGCCGACACTGATTACCGGGCAGGGAAGTTTAACTTCCCGGAAAAGCTTATGATCATAAAGCCAGTTGCGCAAATTGATGATCAGGCGGTAAGGCAGAGACAGAACATGTAATAATGTTTTGGCGGGACTGAAACGGTAGTTCGCTCCGTCATCATTCCATATCCTTTGCCAATTGTCCGTTTTTTGCATTATTTCCTTCATCTTTGAACTGCAAATTATAAAGCCGGAAATATTCGCCCTTCTTCGCCAGCAGTGATTCATGATTTCCTTCTTCAACAATTTCACCGTTAACGAGAGCGATTATTCTATCGGCGTTGCGAATTGTGGAGAGGCGGTGTGCAATAACCAAAGTTGTCCGCCCTTTCATCAAATTGTCCAATGCTTCTTGTACTTCGATTTCCGCTTCGGTATCGAGCGATGATGTTGCCTCGTCCAGAATTAAAATGGGAGCATTTTTCAGCAGTGCCCGGGCAATAGAAATTCTTTGCTTTTCTCCTCCGGAGAGTTTTGTTCCCAGTTCGCCGATGTTGGTATCATACTGTTTCGGCAGTTGCATGATGAAGTCGTGAGCGTTGGCGGCCTTGGCGGCGTTAATTACATCAGCTTCCGTGCGGTCGATATCACCGTAAGCAATGTTGTTTCTTACGGTGTCATTAAAGAGGATGGTCTGTTGAGTGACGATGGCAATCTGGCTGCGCAGCGATTGCAGCGTGACATCGCGGATATCAAGGCCATCAATGAGAACACGGCCGGAAGTAACATCGTAAAATCGCGGAATCAGATTAACAAGAGATGTTTTTCCTCCGCCGCTCATTCCCACAAAAGCGATAACTTCGCCGGCTTTGATGGAAAGAGTAATATTTTTTAAAACAGCAGTTTTTTCGTAGCAAAAAGTAACATTTTCGATATCAATGCTCCGGGTGATCGGCAGAAGTTGGGGAGCTCCTGTTTTATCCACGATATCGGGTACTCGGTCAATGATGCTGAATACCCGATCAGCGCCGGCAATGCCCTGCTGGATGGTGTTGTTGACGCCGGTCAATCTCTTTACCGGTTCATAAAGCATTAAAAGTGCCGCGAGAAACGAGAAAAAAGTGCCGGGGGTGGAATTGCCGGCAACAACATTATAGCCTCCGTAAAAGATTACGGCCGCGATTCCCAGTCCGCCCAGAAATTCCATTAGGGGGTGGGAAATGGCATTGACGGAAACTGCTTTCATGTTCAAGGCAAAGAGCCGTTCATTTTCCGCGGCAAAGCGCTTGTTTTCATAATTTTCCATGCCGAAGGCTTTGACGATACGGGTTCCGGAAATAGTCTCCTGGAGAAGCGAACTGAGCGTTCCCATGGTAATTTGTGTCGATGTGGCGACATAGCGCATTTTTCTGCCAATCCAGGAAATAGGATAGATAGTGAGCGGGAAAACAATTACGGCAATAAGGGCCAGTTTCCAATCAGTATAAAAAATAACACCAATCAGTCCAATAAGAGTGACCGTATCCTTGATCAGGCTAGTTATAGCTTCAGAAGATGCCGATTGAATGGAAACAACATCATTGGTAATTCGCGACATGAGGATTCCGGTCGGATTGTTGGTAAAAAAAGATAATGATTGCTTCTGAATTTGCTCATAGAGCTTGTTGCGCATGTTGGTGACAATGCGCAAACCTATATAACTCATTAAAATTGTCTGACCGAAATTGCACATACCCTTGATGAGAAAAATCCCGATGACGGCCAGCGGAACCCATTTCAGAGTGGCCGGATTTTTACTGAGGAAAACGTCGTCCAGTACCGGTTTGACTAAAACAGCCAGCGATGATTGCAGCGCACCGGCGATAATCATGCAGATCATGGCCAGAGTAAAGCGCACATAATAAGGTTTGGCTAAGCGTAAGAGGCGTTTAAATGTTTCCATGGTTCTTTCTATAGCATATCACAGGCAAGTTTAGCAGCCCTTATTGCCGCCCCGGGGTTTCCCAGTTTTGCCCGAATTTCTGCTAATTCTCCGATCATCTTCTGTTTTATTGCACTATTTGTTAATATTGCCAGGGCCTCAGTGGCAATGCGCTGACCATTTGCTTCCTGTTGAATTAGTTCCGGAACTATAGTCTTTCCGGCAATGATATTAACTATGCCGATATTTTTTACCTTGATAATCATTTTACCAATCAAATAAGTAAGTGCCGATATTTTGTATATAATAATCATGGGAATACCTAAAAGGGCTGTTTCCAGCGTTGCTGTGCCGGAGGCGACAATTGCCATATCCGTGCAAGAAATTGCATCATAGGTATGACCGCTGATTATATGAACTTTGAGGTTGTGTCCGGCAAGAATATCGGCAATTGTTTTTTCTTCCAGCGTGTCGGCTAAAGGCAGCAAAAATTGTATATCCGGTATTTGTTTAGTTAAAATCTCTCCCGCCTGCAACATTTCGGGCAGCAGCTTAATCACTTCCGAAAATCGGCTGCCCGGAAGAAGGGCAACAACTGTTATATCTTCTTGCAATCCGAATTTTGCTCTGGCTTCCTGTCGCGAATATTTTGCTTGAACCAAGTCCAGCAAGGGATGTCCGACATAATCAACAGGAAAATTTTCCTGCTGATAAGTTTCAACTTCAAAAGGGAGAATGACGGCCATTTTATTTACATATTTTTTTATTTTCCTGATGCGGCCCCTGCGCGATGCCCATACCTGGGGACTGATGTAATAAAAAACTTTAATTCCTCTTTTATGGACTGCTTTGGCCAAGCGCAGATTAAAGCCGGCATAATCAATTAGAATCACCAGATCCGGCTGAACATCATCCAGTGATTTCTTCAATGAATTCATTACGGATATAAACTTGCCTAATTTGGAAATTACTTCGGTCAATCCTACGACGGCCATTTCGGAAACATTAGCCACCAATCTCACTCCGGATTCGCGAAGTCTGTTGCCGCCAATGCCGTAGAAATTAAGCGTCGGCTCAATCTTTAACATCTCCTGCACAAGGCTGGCGCCATGCATATCACCTGATGCTTCACCGGCAATGATCATTACAGTTTTAGCGTTTATCATGGGATTTTTCTTTAACAGGTAGAGTTAGGGGCCGTTGCCAAATAAACATTACATTTTTTAACCATTTCATTACGGCCCCTTATGCCGGTTACGATATTACAATGTTACAGTTATTATTGAACAACGGCTTAATTACATCGGCAATCAACTGTATTTCACTACCAGTTAATTCCGGAAACATTGGTAGAGAAAGGACCTCTTTTGCGCACTGTTCGCTGACCGGCAAATTTATTGCACTGTTGTATAATTTAAGAAAAACTTCCTGCTGATGCAGAGGCACCGGATAATAAACGGCAGAAGCTATATTATTTCCTGTCAGGGCATTGGCAATGACATCGCGCTGGGACGAACGGATTGTGAACTGGTGGAAAACATGTTCGCTGTCTTCAGTCACTGTTGGCAGAATAATATCTTTTTTGTTCAGGACAGCGCAATAGGCGGCGGCGTTTTTACGGCGGGCATTATTGAACTCATCGATATGTCTTAATTTTACACGGATGATGGCGGCTTGAATTTCATCGAGACGACTGTTGTAGCCGATTTCCGAATGATGATAGCGTACGGAACTGCCATGATTGCGCAGCATTTTTATTTGTTGCGCCATTTCCTCGCTTTTGGTGATGACCATGCCGCCGTCGCCGTAGCCGCCTAAATTTTTGCTGGGGAAAAAACTAAAACAGCCAATATCGCCGATGGTGCCGGCTGATTTTCCCTTATATTTAGAACCGAAGGCCTGGGCGCAATCTTCAATTACCCGGAGATTATATTTTGCCGCTATTTGCATTATCGGGTCCATATCAGCCGGATGACCAAATAAATGGACCGGAATAATTGCTTTTGTTTTTGCGGTTATCTTTTCTTCAATAAGGGCGGGATCAATGTTGAAAGTATTGGGGCAAATGTCGACAAAAACGGGAGTGGCGCCCAATTGCGCGATAACTTCCGCTGTGGCAATGAAAGTGAAGGGAGTGGTAATTACCTCGTCGCCTCTCTTGATACCGCAGGCTCTGAGCGCTAAAAGCAAAGCATCCGTGCCGTTGGCGACACCGATGGCATGGGGTAACCGGTGATAGGCGGCGACTTCCGTCTCCAAAAGGTTTACATTCGGGCCGAGAATGAATTGGGTCTGATCCAGTACATCCATAACGGCCGCATCAATCTCTGCTTTTAGAGCACGGTACTGCCTTTTTAAATCCACCATCGGGATCGTCATGTTAAATTACCTCTGCAGTTTTCATTTTTCGAATTATATCAATGGCCAGATCCAACGATTTGCGGGCATCATCACCGGAGACAAGGGGGCGAGTGCGAGAAATCACAACATTAAGATATGAGCGAATTTCTTCCTCGAGGGGATCATGGCTGCCTATTTCGATATTGTTTTGATAAATTTCCACCCCACCGGCATTATTTCTTCTTTTTCCCAGAGACAGTATTTCGCGTTTCTGGCAATCAACGGAGTGATATCCCTCAGGGCCGAAGAAGCGGATTTTCTGCATTGTTTTCGCGCTGATCCGGCTGGCTGTAATGTTGGCCACACAGCCGGAAGCAAAAGACAGACGCACATTGGCAATATCAATTTTACTCGACAGCACGGGAATGCCGACCGCTTCCACAGAGGTAAGAGGGGAGGCGACAAATTTCAGAATGATGTCGAGATCGTGAATCATCAGATCCAGAATGACATCAACATCGGTGCCGCGTTCAAAAAAGGGATGCAGGCGATGAGATTCAATGAACATAGGCTTTTCTATGACATTTTCCAGTGCCATAATCGCCGGATTAAATCTTTCCACAAATCCAACTTGGAGAATCAGGTTTTTTACCTGCGCCAGTGCCAATAATTCATCGGCCTCTTCCAGAGTGGAGCAAAGGGGCTTTTCAATCAGGACATCGACTCCGGCGGCCAGAAAATCCCGGGCCACACGATGATGTTCTCCCGTCGGAACGGCGATGCTTACAGCATCTACCAGGCCGATCATATCCCGATGGTCGGCAAAAGCGGCACAGGAATAAATATCCGCAACTTTTTGGGATCGTTCGATCATAGTGTCGGCAACAGCGACAATTTTACAATTTTCCAGTTTAGCATATTTCTGGAGATGATAATTGCCGAGATGACCGATCCCCACAACGCCAATTTTTATTTTTTGTCTATTCATAATTCCAGTGTCAGCGGCAAACGCCTCTTTTCGATTCCTTAATGAATTTAATGAAATGTTTTACTTCCGGAAAACCTTCTATTTCTGTTTCCGCTTTCTTTATCGCATCATTCAAAAGAAGGCGAGAACGGAATATTATCCGATACGCTTTTTTCAGCGCTTTGATAGTTTCTTCGGAAAAACCCCGTCTTTTCAGGCCGATTAAATTCAAGCCGAACAGTTTGGCATGGTTGCCGGCAGCTGTGGTGTAGGGGGGCACATCTTTATTTACTCCTGATGCTCCGCCCACAATACAGTGAGCTCCAATCTGGGAAAATTGATGGACACCGGTAAGTCCGCCGATGATGGCATAGTCTTCAATATGTGTATGACCGCCCAATGTTGCGCCGTTGGACATAATAATATTATTTCCCAGCTTGCAGTTGTGGGCCACATGGCAGTAGGCCATGATCAGGTTGTGATCGCCAATAATGGTTACGCCGATATCTGCCGTAGTCGAGCGGTGAATAGTCACAAATTCTCGAATGGTGTTGAAATTGCCGATCACGACACGGGTTTTTTCGCCGCTGAATTTTAGATCCTGAGGTCCGGCACCAATGGAAGCAAATTGGAAAATATGACAGCCTTCGCCAATATGGGTGAAATCATCGATTACGACATGCGGCCCAATAATTGTGTTGTTACCGATTTTCACATCTGCGCCAATTATGGAGTAAGCACCAATTTTTACGCCTTCTCCCAGTTGGGCATCGGGAGAAATAATTGCTGTGGGATGAATATTCATTTTCTTAACCTTTATTTATTTACTTATTTATTTGTTCTTGAAGTATCTCTATTTTTCTTTTTAGTTCTTCTATAGTTTTCTTCATTTCCGGGAGTTTTGCCCGGCAGGCTTCAACCTTCAGCCACTGGCGGTAAGGTAATTGCGGAGAGCCGGCAATGATTTGCCCGGATTCAATTTCCTTATGGATGCCGGATCCGGCCGCGATCATAACGTTATCGCCAATTTTGATATGGCCGACTATCCCCGACTGGCCGCCGATAATCACACTTTTTCCCAGTTTTGTACTCCCCGATATACCAACCTGCGCCGTAATAACTGAATTTTCGCCGATGACAACATTATGAGCGATTTGCACAAGGTTATCAATTTTCACATTACGCCCAATCCAGGTTTTTCCCAGTGTAGCCCGGTCTATCGTTGAATTGGCGCCAATCTCCACGTCGTCATCAATCTGTACGAAACCCACCTGGGGAATTTTGTTGTTGCCTTTGCCCGGAGCGGCGAAGCCAAAGCCATCGCTACCCACAACCACTCCCGAGTGTAAAATGACCCGTTTACCGATTATACATCCCCAATAAACAGTAACATTGGCATAAAGGATAGAGTTTTCGCCAATCGAAGCATTGCTGCCGATGAAAACACCAGGATATATCACGGCTCCGTTTTCAACTTGCGCTCCTTTGCTAATATAAGCGTGGGGAAACACTGTCGCTTCCGGTGAAACACTGGCGCCTTCCTCGATAAAGGCGTCCGGGCTTACGCCTTGATAACTATGTTCTGCCGGGTAAAAAATACTCAGCAAACGTCCGAAAGCAGCATAAGGATCGGGCACAATGACCAGGTTTTTTCCTTCGGCCGCTGTCCCGGGAGCTGCGATGATTGCCGATGCTGCAGTGGTTTTTAATTGCTTTAAATACTTCACATTGGCAATAAAGGTTATATCGTGCTCACCGGCTTCTTCGATCGGGCGGATATTTTCAACGATAACATCTTCATTGCCAATAATTTTACCACCCAGAAACAGTGCGATTTCCTTGAGAGTTATCTGCACCGGGGTCTCCTATTTTTTGTTCGCGGTCATCTTATTGTATTCGTCTATTACTTTCTTGCTGAAGTCATGATCCTTGGCAAAGTAGGCAACAGGCATACTGGCAGTATCTATAACCAGAGTGTATTTTTCCCTTTCTGCTATTGTTCGAACAATATTAATTATTTCGGGAATGAGCTTGGTGGCGATTTCTTCATCTCTTGCTTTCAGTTCTTTATTCGTGTCATCAACTAATATTTGATAATCACGCGTTTTCTTTTGAAAGGCAGTTTCTTTTTCCTTGTTGGCGGTTTTTGTTAACAGGGCGGCTTGCTTATCCAGGGCGTCCTTCATCTTTTTGAGCTCGTTTTCTGCTGCTTTGATAGCTTCAGTTTTTTTATCATAGAGCTTCTTGAATTCTTCCCCGGCTTTTTTGCCGCTGTTGGAATGCTGCATTACTTCCCGCAAATTAAAAAAGCCAATTTTTTCGGCGGCAAAAACATTAGAACCTGTGAAGATGAAAAACATCAAGACAAATCCTGCAATCAGATGAACATTTTTTCGCGTGACTTTTAGGTTATTCATATAAAATTCTCCTTCATTCGTTTGTTATAATATCGATCAAGGCTAATCCTTGTATTCTAATTGCAATCTTTACATCATCATTCCTATGGCAAATTCCCAGCGACCGGCTGATTCGCCTTCCTTCCGGTCAAGGACGTATCCGTATTCCAGCCTCAGTGGGCCGATAGGTGAATACCAGCGGATGCCGGCGCCCGCAGTCTGCCTTAAATCATCGATGCGGTATCCGCCATTCCATGTGTTTCCGGTGTCGTAGAAAACAACCCCTTTCATGCCGGCGCTGGTAATAAAAGGAAAGACAAGTTCCAGATTGGCGACTAGCATGCTGTTGCCACCCAGGGCATCGCCGGTTCCGGATCTTTCAATGCCCAGATACTGCAAGCCGCGGAGGGTATTTAATCCACCCAGGACGTATCTTTCAAAAATGGGGACATCATAGGGAAACTGCTTATCTTTGTTATGGCCTTCGATATAGGCAATTCGCCCTTTAGCGGCAAGGACCACATTCAAGGGCAGTGAGTAAAAAGTGGCTAAATTCAATCCCGATTTCGTATAGTTGCTTTCCCCGCCCAAATATCCTCCGGCTTGTTGAACAAAAATATTTGATCTTGTTCCCTTGGAAGGGAATATGTTGTCATCCGTGGTATCACGTCCTAAACCCAGGGTTACAGAGCTGGCAGTCGATGATCCCGGCGGATTTACAATAGGATCAGTTGTTTTTGGACCGGTCTGTCCTTTAATGTACCAGGGAGCGGTGGCATAATTAACTCCCTGAATTTCATCAAAAGAAATCCTGTAACCTATCGAACCGCTGATTTTTTCCCAAAGCGGATAGGCGAGAGTAAATCCTATTCCGCGTGAGTCCCAGGTATAAGAATCATAATCTCTTTTATATTTCCATACATCGTTTTTGAACCAAAGGGGCAGATCAAAGAGCCAGGGTTCGGTAAATGATAATTCATACATGTTGGTCGTTGAACCTAAAGATGCTTTCAGGCTTAAAATCTGGCCCCTGCCCAGAAAATTTTGCTGGGTGACCTGCGCCATGACAACAGCCTTATCAGTAGCACTATAACCCGCGCCAATCATGAACATACCGGTATTTTTTTCTTTTACCCGGATATTGACATCCATCTGGCTTTTATCCGGGCCCTTTTCGGTCTTGAAATCTATCTCTTCAAAATAGCGCAACCGGTTCAAATTACTATAGCTTGTTTTTAATTTGCTGCTCGAATAAATATCTCTTTCAATTATTTCCAGTTGACGGCGGATAACTTTATCCCGGGTGTTTGTATTTCCCGTGATGCTGATGCGGTTGAAATAGACTAATCCACCTTTGTTGACGGTGAAATCCACGTCGGCCAATTGCTCTTTCTCTCGAGTGTTAATTGCAGGATTAACATCGGTATCGGCATACCCTTCACTGGTATAGAATTGAGCGATTGTATCCAGGTCCTTAACAATCGCTTCACGATCATAATTGTTGCCTTCCTTAGTAATTAATGATTTCAGTATTTCCGCGCGGGGTTTTTCTGGTAAATCACCGGAGATATCCACTTTTCCAATTTTATATCGCTTTCCTTCCTTAATTATGATCTTTACATAGATCCCTTTTTTATCATGGGTTATTTCCGGTTCGCCGATCTGGGCATTGATAAAACCATTATTGTAGTAATAGGTATTTAGTTTGCTTACATCTTGTTTCAGCTGATCGTGCTTGAGTAATCCGGAATCAGTGATAAAGTGAAAGAGACCATATTCATTAGTGCTCATCATGTTTTTAAGTTCTTTGGCCGTGTAGGCTTCATTGCCTTCAAAGTTAATAGATCGAATATAAAGCCGCTCGTTTTCTTTGATGGTAATAATTATCCGGAAATCCTTTTCTCCGTCTTTTTCCACTCGGTCGATAATATCGGCATTATAGTATCCCTTGCTGACATACAGAGCTTTAATTTTTTCCAGGTCTTTTTTAATTTTTTCCTGATTCAGGGTCTGTCTAGTCTTAATGGTTAAAGCGTTGTCAATCGCATCTTTATCCAGAGCTTTATTGCCGGTAATCCTAATTTCCGATATCAATCCCTTTTCCAGCACAATAAAGGTAATGACTTTTCCCTCAGGAATTTCTGTTACTTCCGCTGATACATCCTGGAAAAAACCCATTTTAAAAATTGTTTTGATATCGGCAGTAATGTCAGCTTCAACAAAAGGCTTGCCTGCTTGGTTCTTGATTTGCGGGATGATTACCGTAGATTCGATTTTACGATTTCCCTTGATTTCAATTTTGGCTATTTTGGAAATTAACCCGGTGCGGGTAAGAATTTCTGTTTTTAGTTTAGTTGCTATTGGTACAATATCGGATAATCCTTTTTCTTGAACGGAAGCAGATGGTAAAACGGTTGCCGTGTGGACATTTATTATTTTGGCATCAATACTGATGGCTTCACCGAATTGAGTCATGCTTCCCATAATGATAAAATCGGCGCCGAGCGATTTTCCGGTAGCGATTGCTTTTTTTTCAGTTAATTTTTCGTTAACATCAAGCAGTTCATCTGTGGGCAGCACTTGAACCAGTTTTTCTTTTTTAAGTTCTTCGGTTAATTTTTGAAATAGGGCCTTTCTTATAGTTGCGTTGTCGCTTTTGCTGTAGATTTCAAAAGGCATTAATGCAATTTTTTTTATTTCCTGTGCGGATACAGGGGTAACTAAAAAAATTGTCAGTAAAAGACAAGCCAGACATGTTCTGTATATTTTTCTATTTATAGTCATAAATTTTTCCGTCACGCAGTCCGATGCTGCCTGACATCCTTTCTGCCAGTAATGTATTATGAGTCACAACCACCAGAGTAATTTTTTTTGTCTCATTTAATTTTATCAGTATGTCTTCTATCTTTTTTCCTGTTTCCGTGTCAAGGTCTCCCGTCGGTTCATCGGCCAGCAATATTTCCGGTTCCATCACTAATGACCTCGCGATGGCCACCCGCTGCTGCTCTCCACCGGACAACTCTCCCGGTTTATGGCCTATTCTATGTTCCAGTCCAACTTCGGTGAGCAATTGGAGAGCCCTCCCGCGAGCTTCCTTTTTATTCATTCCGGCAATTAAAGCAGGCATCATGGTGTTTTCCAGGGCATCGAATTCCGGCAGTAAGTTGTTGAATTGAAAAATAAAACCAATAGTCGAATTGCGAAACAGGGCTATTTTCTTTTCTTCCCAATCAAAAACATTGACGCCATTGATAAAAAGATGGCCGCCGGTGGGATGATCCAAAGTGCCCAAAATATGAATCAGGGTGCTTTTGCCGGAACCGGAAACACCAAGAACAGCCAGCGACTGGCCTTTTTTTATCTCATAATTCAGACCGCGCAATACTTCTATTTTATTGCCGTCCTTAATGAATGATTTTGATAGGTTTTCCAGTTTAATCATTTTTCCCGTATTTCTTAAGCAAATTTTATTCGTATCTCAGGGCTTCAGCAGGATCCAGCCGGGAAGCCCGATACGAAGGATATATTGTAGAGATTAAACAAATAAAAAGTGTGCCGATAACAATAACAACTACGTCACCGTAATTAACCTTAGAAGGCAATTCACTTAAATAATAAACATCGCCGGGGAGAAATTTGAAATGGAACATCTTTTCCACAAATATAGAAATTTCTTGTAGATTCAGTGCTATGGTCAATCCCGCGGCACAGCCTAATGCTGTACCGATTATTCCGACAATCAGGCCCTGGTAGACAAAAATTTTCATAATGCTGCGGGAAGTTGCGCCCATTGATTTCAGTATGGCGATATCTTTGTTTTTTTCCATGACAATCATAATTAACGCGCTGATAATATTAAAGGCCGCAACAAGCACAATTAAGCTTAAAATGATAAACATAACCCGTTTTTCCAGTTTCAATGCGGAAAAAAGATTTTTATTCATCTGCATCCAGTTGTGTGCCCAGTAGGGGAATCCCAATTTGCTTTGAATACTCCTCGCAATTTTATCGGCCTGATAAATATTGTCGACCTTAATGCCAATTCCGGTAACAGCATCGCCCAGTTGCAAAAAATCCTGACAGCTCTTTAATGATAAATAGGCCAGAGTGGAGTCATATTCATAAAAACCGGATTCAAAAATTCCTACGACAATAAATTTCTTCATCAAGGGCATCATCCCCATTGGTGTGGAGACTCCCACCGGCGAGATGATAGTAATCGGATCGTAAAGAAAAATTCCCAGGTTTTTAGCCATTTCTTTGCCGATGACGATACCGCTGGCCCGGGCATCTTCCTTTTTATAACGATTTGCCAAATCCGCCGGTAATTTGTTTAAGTGTTCAATGTTTCCTTCTTTGATTTTTCCCAGATTGATAACTTTAAAAGCACTTGCAGTATCCAATCCCCGGATAATTACTCCGGTGACACCATTGCCATTACGAATCATCGCCTGGCTGTAAATGAAAGGGGTGGAGGCCACAACTCCCTGGGTGTCGGCAATCCGCTGGCGAACCTTTTCATAATCTTTCATTGGTCCGGCAATGTCCGTGGTCAATTCAATGTGCGATTTGATGCCCAGAATTTTTGTTCGCAGATCTTCTTCAAAGCCATTCATGACAGCTAATACAATAATTAAAGCTGCCACTCCCAGAAAGATCCCGAAAATAGATATAAAAGTGATAATAGAAACAAATACTTGTTTCCGTTTTGCTCTTAAATAACGACGGCTTATAAAAAATTCGTACGGCATGGAAATTCCTAAATTCAGGGCAGTGCTAATAGATATTTATTGGTTAATGCTACTCTTTAATCGGTGCTTTATCCCGAAGCAAGGGAAATAAAATGACATCTCTAATGGAAGCGGAATCGGTAAAGAGCATTACCAGACGATCGATACCGATGCCTTCGCCGGCCGTCGGGGGCATAGCGTATTCAAGGGCATGAATATAATCCTCATCCATTTCGTGGGCTTCGTCGTCACCGGCTTCTCTTTCTTTTATTTGTTGCTCGAAACGTTCCCTCTGATCGGCTGGATCATTTAATTCCGAGAATGCATTGGCCATCTCCCGGCCGGAAATGTAAAGTTCAAAGCGGTCGGTAAGGTCGGGCTGACTGTTTGATCGGCGGGAGAGAGGTGACACTGCCACCGGGTAATGCGTGATGAAAGTCGGTTGAATAAGTTTTTTCTCTACGACTTCATCAAAAATTGCCATCCAGGTCTTGCCTAACGGATCGGATTCTTTAACTTCACAACCTAAATTTTTGGCAAAGTCCGCAGTTTGCGCTTTGTCCTGCAATATTTCTGGTTTTAAGCCCGCAATTTGAACAAGGGCATCATATACTGATATACGCTTCCAGGGTGGCGTCATATCAATTTGAGTTCCCTGGTAGGTAAACTTTAATCCGCCAAAAATCTGCATGGCAAGATCGGCAAATAATTCTTCTGTAAAAGTCATTAAATCTTCATAAGTTGCATAAGCCCAGTAAAACTCCATCATGGTGAATTCAGGGTTATGAAAGGTATCAATGCCTTCATTACGGAAACTGCGGTTGATCTCATAAACTCTTTCGAGTCCGCCGGTGACAAGGCGCTTTAAGTATAATTCGGGGGCGATGCGCAGATATAAGTCCATATCGAGAGCATTGTGATGAGTTTTAAAGGGACGAGCTACGGCACCACCGGCACGCGGTTGCATCATGGGTGTTTCGACTTCCAGAAAATCGTTCTTATCCATGAACTGGCGGATTAGCTGGATAATTCGACTGCGGCGGTAAAAAGTTTCTTTAACTTCCGGGTTGGAAATTAAATCCACATGTCTCTGCCGGTAGCGGGTTTCAATATCAGTAAGACCATGCCATTTTTCGGGAAGAGGTCGGATGGCTTTCGATAAAAGACGTAATTCTGCTGCTTCGATAGTCAATTCATTGGTTTTGGTACGAAAGAGCTTGCCCGAAACATAAATTATATCACCTATGTCCAGTTTCTTAAAAAGGAAATAGGCATCTGCACTTAAAATATCTTTAGCAATGTAGCTTTGTATCCGGCCCTTACGGTCCTGAATTTTAATAAAAGCAGCTTTACCGAAATTACGCATGGCCATAAGCCTGCCGGCAATAGAAAATTTTTGAGTTAATTGCGCCAGGGCATCACTGTCAGTTTCGCTGAATTGAGCTAATATTTCACTGGTTGTATTCCGGGGTGCAACGTCGTTGGGGTATAAATCAACCCCGGCTGCTTTCAACGCTGCAATTTTTTCCAGACGAACCTTTAAAAGGTCATTGTCTTCCATAATTTCTCCGCTTTTTAAAAAGTTAACTTGGATATATTTTTTTTGCCGATTAGTCAAGCGTGATTGTAGTAGAGACCGGACGCCGAAACAGGCGAAAACAGATCGCTGCTGCAAAATTAAATTGCCACAAGCGCTGATGTTATGTATTATGGCATCCACTTAATGAATCGAGGGGGAAACGGGGGAACATGGTAAACAAGGCAATCTTGATTGGCAGACTGGGTAAGGATCCGGAAGTACGCTATACCCCGGATGGAACAATGGTGACAAATTTCACTATGGCCACGGATGAAAACTATAAGGATAAAAATGGGGAAAAAGTTCAAAAAACAGAATGGCACCGTATTGTTACCTATAGAAAGCTTGCTGAGATTTGCGGTAATTATCTAACCAAGGGGAAACTGGTATATATTGAAGGAAAAATTCAAACCCGCACTTGGGAAGATAAGGAAGGTGTCAAGCGGAGTACTACGGAAATCGTGGCCAGTGACATGAAAATGTTGGACTCCCGAGGTCAGGCAAAAGAAGATGTTCCCCCGGAGGCTGTAAATTCGGGCCTGGGTAATGGTCCGGAAGATGATGTTCCGTTCTAATGTGGTTCCGGCTAAATGGATTTGATGGCAAAGCAGAAACGTCACCCGGCGGGTGATTTTTCTGCTTTGCATGAGTTTCTTTTTGGCAAGGCATTGATATTTAACGCTTTCTGCAAAATCAATAACCGGCAAGAGACCTCAGCAAATATTTCCTGATCATCATCCCGAAAAACACCGGCAAGACAATAGTAATAAAGCTTTACATGTCAGAAAATAATCTATATAGCAGCGGGCGAGGGCAATATGCCCGCAGGCCCGATTTCAGCGGGTAACATAATCAATTGCTGATGATCTGACAGAAACTGGCGGTAAAAAAGAGCGGACGCTTTCGGACAATTTGCGGGAGGAATATTAATAAATGGTTTCAACATTACGAAAATCTTTACAAACGATTGAGGATTACAAAATAGCAAATCCTCATTACAATGAAATTCTTGATATTTTGGGGGAGATTCTAATTGTGCGGGAAGAATACCGCAACAATATGAAAGACTCCATTTTTTCGGTTGATGAAAATATCATTGCCCAGAAAATGAAAGGGGGACTACCCTTAATCGATTTCACAGGGGGGAATTTTGACTTAACTCGTCCACGGGAATATTTTAATTCCCTGATTGCAATCGCGGAAAGAAAAATGCCCGAGGATGCAAAAAATATTGTGGAGATCATTAGAAACAATCAATTTGATTGGGAAAAAATGATCAAGGCATCATTTGAGCATGTAGATGATGAGCTTGTCGTGGAAAGCAAGAAAAACACTGAGGAAACCGAAGACAATCTGGATCTGGTCGATTTATTTGTTGAGGAGAGTTTAAGGCCGGAGTTGGAATACATTGCCGATAAATATGCGCAAAGTATTGCCAAATTCGAATGGACGGAAGGCTACTGCCCCATTTGCGGCAAGGAGCCGAAAATCGGTGAGATTCGAGGAGAGGAAGACGGGAAACGCTATCTGTTTTGTCATCAGTGTGGCTATAAATGGAATTTCCGGCGAATTAAGTGCCCCTTCTGCGGAAACGAAGAACAGCATTCTTTAGCCTATTTTGCGGTGGAAGGGGAAGAGCGGTACCATGTTGACGTCTGCAATAAGTGCCGCCGCTATATTAAAACAGTTGAGCTCTCCAAGTCGGCCGATGAAACAAATCTTGATGTTGAAGATATCGCCACTCTGCACCTGGATATGCTGGCATATGAAGAGGGCTACAATTGATATCATGCTGCATTCTGCGGCTAACTTTGTTGGCTGCGTCGTCGGCTTCCTCAACGTATTCTTAAATACGCCTGCGGAGCCTCCTCCTTGCCGCCGCGTTATCCTGTGAATGCAACTTGATATATCGGTGGAAAATATCGATTTATGCAAGATTCGCAGATCAATGATATCATAAGAATTTTGAAAAAAGAGTTGGCAGTGGGGACAATGCCCATTGTTTCTCACCTGGCAGCAGACCAGCGGGATCCATTTGTTATTTTAATTTCCACTTTGTTAAGTTTGCGCACGAAAGATGAAGTGACGGCAGTGGCCACGGAAGACCTTTTTCACTTAGCCGCAACCCCGCAGGAAATGCTGCAAATACCACTTACAAAAATTGCCAAGACAATTTATCCGGTGGGCTTCTATCGCGTCAAGGCACGGACAATTCATCATGTCTGCCGGGAGTTGATCAAAAGGTATTCCTCTCAGGTTCCGGATAAACTGGACGATCTGCTCAGCATCAAGGGGGTGGGTCGTAAAACGGCGAATCTGGTTATTGCTCTGGCTTTTGGAAAAGATGCCATTTGTGTGGATATACACGTGCACCGGATTTCCAACCGTATGGGTTATGTAAAAACAAAAACCCCGGAAAAGACTGAATATGCTTTGCGCGAAAAATTGCCCCGCCGCCATTGGATTACCTATAATACTATCATGGTTGCCTTCGGTCGGAAAACCTGTAAACCGGTTTCTCCTCTGTGCAGCCAGTGTCCTGTTCTAAAATACTGCGATCGAGTGAGTGTTACCATCAGCCGCTAATCTAAAAAGAAAAACCTGCAAAGAAAAACATTGACGGGCGGGATAGGTTTGGCTATGATGCCGCG
The DNA here is from genome assembly GCA_964469905.1 of uncultured Smithella sp. Classification (GTDB taxonomy): domain Bacteria; phylum Desulfobacterota; class Syntrophia; order Syntrophales; family Smithellaceae; genus MVRV01. Next base: position 30,593 of record CAYXZW010000002.1, on the reverse strand, counting down.
ATTTTTAAAGTGATTAGGCTTGTTTGTTCATAAGTAAGCTGGAGGTTGGAAAATGTCCATAAAAATTGCAATTAACGGTTTTGGTCGCGTAGGCCGTTACATGATTCGTGCCTGCCTTGATTATCAAAATATTGAAATAGTCGCCATCAATTCGCGGGCAAAGGCCGAAACGCTGGCCCATCTGCTGAAATATGATTCCGTGCATGGCAAAATTAATGCTGATGTCAGTGTTGATAAAGACAATTTAATTGTTAACGGTAAAAAAATTGTCATAACCCAAGTTGCTAATCTGGCCGATTTGCCCTGGAAGGCATTGGCAGTCGATATTGTTATTGAGTCCACCGGAAAATTCCGCAAGGGTACGGAGCTTAATGCCCATATTGCAGCCGGTGCTAAAAAAGTTATTTTGGCGGTTCCCGGAAAAGGTGTTGATGGTACCTTTGTTATGGGCGTCAACGAAGAGACTTATGATCCGGCCAAACACCATGTTATTTCCAACGCCTCTTGCACAACAAATTGCTTGGGACCGGTGGTTAAAGTCCTCCAGGATAAATTTGGTATAGTTCAAGGGTTGATGACAACGATTCATTCATATACGATGGATCAACGCTTATTGGACGGCTCCCACAAAGATTTGCGGCGGGGGCGGGCGGCGGCCATGAATATTGTTCCCACTTCCACCGGAGCGGCCAGCGCCATCGGCGATGTAATTCCCGCCCTTAAAGGAAAACTCGATGGTATCGCCCTGCGCGTACCGACACCAAATGTTTCACTTGTTGATCTGGCTGTTGAAGTCGCAAAGACCGTGACGGTTGCTGAAATCAATAGTGCCTTTAAGGAAGCTGCCGATAATGAGCTGAAAGGCATTATGGCTTATAGCGATGAAGAGCTTGTTTCCATTGATTTTACCAGCAGTTCTTATTCTTCGATAGTGGATTCACTGTTGACTCAGGTAGTAGGCGGTAAGTTCGTGAAAGTATTCTCCTGGTATGACAATGAGAGCGGCTATGCCTGTAGGTTGCGGGATTTGGCCGTTTATATAGCAAGCAAAGGATAAAAATGGCCGGTACCATTATTGCTGCCAACTGGAAAATGAACAAAACCATCGGACAGGCCATTGAATTTGCCCACGGCTTAAAAGATGCACTTTTAAAAAAACCTGTTGCAGCGGCTGTAGTGATTGCTCCGCCCTTTACCTGCATTGGGGCATTGGCCGCAGAATTCCAGGATTCTACGATAAATCTTGCCGCGCAAAACATTCACCCGGCTTCTTCCGGCGCTTTTACAGGCGAGATTTCCGGTAAAATGATTGTTGACGCCGGTTGCCGCTACTGTATAGTCGGTCACTCGGAACGCCGGCAGCTTTTTGGAGAAGATAATGCTTTAATCAATGCCAAAACAACGGCGGCACTAAATTGTGGGTTAATGCCGATTTTTTGCATAGGCGAAACGTTGGAAGAAAGAAACTCCGGGGCTGAATTTTCTGTCCTTACCAGACAAGTAAAAGAAGGATTGAATAAAGTTGCGGCCAGTGATATAAAAAAAATTGCCATAGCTTACGAACCGGTTTGGGCAATTGGTACGGGACGAACGGCAACACCCGGGCAAGTTCAGGAAGCTCATCTTTTTATCCGCAATTTATTGAGTGAAATGTACGGGGAAAAAGAAGCTGCTGTTGTATCGATAATTTATGGCGGCAGCGTTACTTCGGCCAATATCGGTTCATTGATGGCCGAACAGGAAGTAAACGGCGTGTTAGTTGGCTCGGCCAGCCTGGATTTGGCTTCTTTTTTAGCAATAATTAATTTTCATTAAGAGGGTTTTATTATGTATACTTTGTTGACAATTATCCATGTGGTGGCCTGTGTAATTATGGTTTTGGTTGTCCTGCTGCAGGCAGGAAAAGGCGCAAATATGGGTGCTGCTTTCGGAGGGTCCAGTCAGACCGTTTTTGGTTCCTCCGGTGCCGGTACTTTTCTAGGCAAGATGACGGCAACGGTAGCAATAGTTTTTATGCTTACTTCCCTTTTCCTTACCTATGCGGTATCGCGCAAAGGGTCGTCACTTTTTGAGAGTTCGCCGGCGCCGGTCGCCAGGCAGGCCGTGCCCGCGGTTCCGGCCCCGAATACTGCAACTCCGGCAGCAGCTCCGGTAGTACCGGTAAAAAAATAGTAAAAAAAGTTCTTTTAATATTGACAACCCCGAATTAATGACTCATAGAACCGGGGTAGGCTTTGAGAAGCAGTTTGATGCAGTTAGGGGCCTTTACGAAATACCATTTCGTTACAGCCCCATTATGCCGGTTACTATTACAATGTTGCCGTTATAGTTCAATAACGACTTAGTTCTTCATGGTTAGCCGAAGTGGTGGAATTGGTAGACACGCTATCTTGAGGGGGTAGTGGGCCACGCCCGTCCGGGTTCAAGTCCCGGCTTCGGCACCATTTATTAAAGGCCATCCGCAGGAGTTGTGATTGATATTTTGGGAACTGATTTGATTATGAAGCCTTTAAAAAAAACTCCGCCATCCTTACCGGAAGTTAAGCTCCGAGCAGCAAGTCACCAACCTTTACAAAATATACTGAAAAAAATGAAGCCCCAAAGCGGCAAACTCTTGTCTAAAAAAGATCAGCCGGAAATATTTATTATTTTAGCTGAAGACATACCCGCCGCAAAACGCAGTGAACTTTTAAAATCTAAAAAGGGCATAACCGTTAAGCCGGAAGATGATCTCCTCCGGCGTCTGCTGGAGATGGAAAAAGAAAATCATCATTTAAAATCATTGAGTCAAACCGATGAACTAACCGGTTTCTACAACAAACGTTTTCTCAATAATCAGCTGAAAATCGAAATTACCCGCACTAAAAGAACCGGTCAGCCGTTCTGTCTGATGTTTATTGATCTGGATAATTTTAAATCAATCAATGATACACTCGGCCACGCCAAGGGTGATGAATTTCTGATTAATGTTTCCCGTCTGATTTGCGAGAAGATTCGGCCGACAGACTTTGCCTGCCGTTATGGTGGAGATGAATTCGTCATTATTATGCCGGCCACTTTTTTACTCGATGGCATTTCTATTGCGCAAAGATGGCATGATTTGATTCTACAGGTGGCTGCAAAAATGGAAGTGAATGTTTCATCATCAATCGGTATTGATGAGTTTGATGTTGCCTGCACACTCAAGGCAGAAGAATTTTTAGACAAGGTGGACAAAGAACTATATAATGCCAAGAAAACCGGCAAGAATAAAGTTTCTTATCCTGGCCGGGGTTCACAAGCCCAAAGAGCAGAAGATAAATTTGTTACACCGGCCGAAAAGGATGCTCTTTATAAAGGTGCAGCACCACTCAAACAAAAAAGACAATAACTCAGCACAAAGGGGTAAAAATTGAACACCAAATCCAAGCCTTTCATTATTTCCGTGACCTCGGGTAAAGGTGGGGTAGGCAAAACATTTATCACTACGAATCTTGCCGCTACTCTGGTCCGGCAGGGCAAGAAAGTTCTGGTTGCTGATTGCGATTTGGGTCTGGCCAACATTGATATAATGCTGGGTATTAATCCGGAGCTCAACTTAAAAGATGTTGTTTTTGGAAATATGCATTTAAGGGATGTCATTATTCAAACAAAAGGTGGCTTTGATTTAATTCCCGCCAGTTCCGGTGTCCGGGAAATGGCGCAACTGCTGTTTGAAAAAATTCAAACTATTAAAGACATGCTGCTGGAAATAGAAGGGTATGACTTTATACTGCTGGATACCGGTGCCGGTATTGCAGAAGTGGTGCTGCAATTTAATTTATTGGCCGACCAGAACATTGTCGTGATTAACAAGGAATTGACCAGCCTGACAGATGCTTACGCTATGGTCAAAGTCATGTATCAGGTCTTCGGGCGGCAATCATTCAGTATTATTGCCAACAATGTTCCTGATGAAAAAGGCGGCTTAAGTATTTATAAAAATATTGATAGCATCAGCAGGCGCTTTTTAGGTTTCCCGCTTAATTATCTGGGACATGTTTTGCAGGACGATGCCGTTGGAAAATCAGTATTAAAACAGGAAATTGCGGTTATGAGCTTCCCTCGTTCCCGGATTGCCAATAATTTTTCCCAGGTTGGCAGGGCTGTGCTGGATTTAAAATAAGGAACGTCCTCGTAAAAAGTCCATATGCTGCGTTTCACTGCATTCCTCGTCATTGCGACGTACGCAAAAGTACGACTCATTCCTCGGTATTTGTGCGCCTTGCCTCTGAAGCTTTTTGCAAGGTCGTTATGAGTGCATCTTGATTTATTAACACTGGAACAATTATGATGGTTATTGATCTTAAATGGTACGATCGCTCCATTTCAAGTTCCGGAAAGAATTTGTTCCAATTCCTCGCCATACAATTCAACTTTTTCGGGAGGTAATACATCCCGCCAGTTATCCCCGCTTTGCGCAAGTTCCGATAAGGCATTATCCGGCAAAAACATAAAAATGGCGCGGTTTTCTTCCCTGGCCCGCTGGAAACGCCAGGCATAAAGCTTTTTGAGGATATCTTTATGTTCCTGATTTAAAAAATGATAACTCGCAATTTTTGTGTGTCCGCGCTTATCAATAGTCTTTTCCTGCCAATTGCAGGCGGCAATTTTGGCGAAGGCGTCTTGCGCCGCTTCTTCCAGACCCTTTTTACGCAGTTGAGCTAACTGCTCCGAGTAAAGTGCCGGTAAATAAGTTACATCCTGGACGCCATATTCCAACTGTTCATCAGCCAGAGGACGGGTATCCCAGCGCGAACGCTGCATTCTTTTGTTTTTCTTCAACTCCATCCCTAAAAACTGGTTTATCATCTTTTCCAGTGACAACTGTTGAAAGCCCAGAAGATATGCTGCGCGATGAGTATCGAAAATATTCTCAAAAACAAAGTTGTAATCTCTTTTTAAAAGACGAATGTCATTATCGGCTGCGTGCAGAACTTTAACGATTTTTCTGTCGGCAAGATATTTACCTAAAAAGGATAAGTCCAGCTTGTTGAGCGGATCAAAAATATATGTTGCCGCCTGGGCTTTAATTTGAATAAGACAAAGTTTTTCCCGAAAATAGCGGAAAGAATCGTATTCCGTATCGATGCTCAAGACAGATGAATTTTCAAAATCCTCAACAGCTCGCTGCAACTTTTTGGCGTTATCTACCAGAAACCAAGATTTATTCATGATTTGCTATTTAGCCGAAACAGAAATATAAATCTATAAAAATAATTTAAAAGAGACATGCTCAATTTTAAAACCTGAATTAATCTGGAACTATTTAATTACCATTGGAATTCCGGCGACCATCAGAATGACGCGCTGGGCGGCACAGGCCAGGACTTGATTGGCAAAGCCCAGTGCATCACGGTAGATGCGACCAAGCGGATACGGTGGAACAAGTCCCAGGCCGACTTCATTGGAAACGAGCAGCCACTGACCGCCGAGTCGAGCCTGCGAGTGGATCAAGTCATTAATTTCGATTTTGATTTTATCCAGGACGATTTTGTCTGGGGTGTCTTCCGGCAGCGAAAGGAGTATATTGCTGACCAGCAGGGTGATGCAATCGACAATCACTACGGGGGCGATCGGCGCGGTGAGATTACTGCCGAGGTTGCGCGGCAGTTCGAGTGTTTGCCAATGGGCTGGCCGCGAGGTCTGGTGATTGTGGATGCGTTCAGTCATTTCCGGGTCACCGGCAGTGGCTGTGGCAATAAAAAGAACGGATTTTTCTGCTTCACGTGCAATTTTCTCAGCAAACGAACTTTTTCCGCTGCGAGCGCCACCCAAAATGAGAGTCAGGCCGTTTGTGGGTATTTCAGGAGTCATATAAGTTTTCCTTGGTAACAAGTGGTCTTGCCATCCGAATGGGTGGTTGCAATACCTTGTTTTTTCATTATGGTTTTTATAGCCGTGCATGAGGATACAAAATCATCCTCGGAAAATACCTCTACAGTTAATACACCGCGATAGTTGGCGCAGACAAGTTCATCCAGTACGACACGCAACATATCTTTCGGCACGTGCACAAGAGACTTGTGGTCTCGTCCGGCGATGCCGTGAATGTGAATAACGCGTGTGCGCGGCAGGGCGTTGCGTAAATAGGCCACCGGGTCATGACCGTCGAGCCAGAGATGACCTATGTCCACTGTACGGCTGACGGCAATCCGCTCCAGCACCGGCTCATGGAAATCCAGCCGGTAGCCTTCCAGGTTTTCAACGGCCAGTTTCTGCACACCGCCTGCCCAACCGCCGACGATCTCCAGCGATCGGATGGCCTGTTCCTGCCAGCGCTGCATGATTGCAGGTTCTGCGCCGTTACGTACGGATTTCCCGTCCAGATGCAAAACGTAAGCCCAGGGGTCAAGCTTGCGAGTGCAGTCAATGATGCGGCGGGCCGTCTCCAGCGAAGCGTGGTGCGGGGAACCGTTGTCGGCCAGACGCAAATCCAGTGGCATATGGACAGTGTACGTCAGGTCATTATCGGCCGCGATACTGCGTAGTTCGTTAATCTGCTCTTCTGAAGGCAGGTTGCCCGGGCCGTCGTCCACATCAAACAGCACCAGTTCCACATCCTGTACTTTCCCGGCCAGATAGTGAATATTTGGTAAAATGTCGGCGGGGATGATATAGGACGTTGTGCCCAAACGAAAAGGATATATTCCCATTCCCAATTCAAGCGCTACCTTTGTTGGCTTCGTCGTCGGCTTCCTCAACGTATGAATCATACGACTCGTTGTCTCCTCCTTGCTGCCGCGGTATCATCATTGAATTGTAAATGGAATAAGGTCATTTCACTCCTATCATAAAGCTCAGTAAAACAGCAGTTTCCGTAACTTCCACCAGCATGCCCAATACGTCACCGGTTATACCGTTAATACGAATCATTGCCCAGCCCAGAACAGCCGCCGCTGCCAACAGGGCGGTAAGCATTGCTAAAAAACCTGGTATGCCTGATAGAAAGGCGATGCCCAGCGGTAAAAGCGCCGTAATGAAAATAGCACTGCGCCTGAGGCCTGAAGCAAAATCAGCGCCCATGCCACCGGTATGAGCCAGCGGGAGCAATCCGGCAGGCAAGATAAGCCAGCGGCTCAGGGTCGCCGCCAGGATAATGGCGACTCCGGAAGAAGGCGCCAGTAAACTCAAAGCCGCGGCTTTGAGCATCAAGACAAGTATAAGACCGATACCGGCAAACGTTCCCAAATGCGGGTCTTTCATGATCTCCAACCGCCGCTGGGCTGTGGCCGAACCCATTAAGCCGTCGCAGCAGTCCGCCAGGCCGTCCAGATGCAGCCCACCGGTGAGTGCAACCCAGGCCAGTACAGTCAGCACACCGGCGATGAGCGGTGGGAAATACAGAGTCAACATAAGCCAGGCAAGCCAGGTCAACCCACCGAGGACAAATCCCACCAGCGGATACCAGATCGCGGCGCGGCCGCTATCACCAGGCTTCCAGACACCCGGCATGCCGAACGGCAGTGTGGTCAATAATCCAAAGGCAGTGCGCAGGTTACGCATGGTGTTCCTTCATCCTTCATCCTTCAGTCTTCAGTCTTTTATTCTTTGTCACTCACTCCGGCTTCGGCAAATGTCGCCATTTCCCGCAGGATGCGCGTCGCGGCTTCGATCAGATGAAAAGCAAGTACCGCCCCGGTTCCTTCGCCCAAACGCAGATTCAGGTTAATCAAGGGAGTCAAGCCGAGGTGCTGGTGCATGGCCTGATGGCCGATTTCCACCGATTGGTGTGCGGCAAAAAGGTAATTGCGTACATCCGGTGCGAGGCCAACTGCAATCATGGCGGCAGCAGTCGATATGAATCCATCCACCACCACCGGGATACGGCGTGCGGCAGAGGCTATCATAACACCGGCGAGTCCCGCAATTTCCAACCCGCCGACTTTGGAGAGCACATCGAGTGCATCGTGCGGATCGGGCTTGTTCAGAGCAATGGCCTGTTCGATCACCTTTATCTTGTGTGCCAGACCGGCATCGTCGAGACCGGTGCCACGCCCGGTAACTTGGGCGACCGGTAATCCGGTCATAACGGCGGCGATTGCCGCTGATGGCGTAGTGTTGCCGATGCCCATATCGCCGGTGGCAATCAAGTCCAGACCTTCTGCAGCGACCTCGGCCAGCACATTCATGCCGCAGGTCAATGCTTTTTCGGTTTCGCTAATGGTCATGGCCGGACCTTTGGCCATATTGCGCGTCCCGTGGGCTATTTTGCGATGCAACAACCCGGGCAGGGAGGGGGCGAAATCGGAGGCCACGCCGATGTCGACAATAGCCACGCCGGCCCCGGCCTGTCGTGCCAGTACATTGACGGCGGCACCACCTTGCAGGAAATTCAGCACCATTTGTTTTGTGACTTCAGCGGGAAAGGCGCTGATGCCTTCTTGTGCCACACCGTGATCGGCAGCCATGACGATCACCGCTTTGCGGGAAACGTTGGGGAATGGCTCGGCCTTCATTCCGGCCAGGTGGATGGAAATATCTTCCAGCCGGCCCAGGCTCAAGGCAGGCTTGGTCAAGGTGCTCTGCCGTATTTGGGCCTGTTTTGCTGCGGCAATGTCAAGGGGGGGGATTGTTGGATAATTCATAGTTTCTTGATTCTCCTAAGTGCAACGCTGTTAGAGTTACAACAGCAGAACATTATTATCTAGAATTTTTTTATTTCCGGATGGAAAATCAACGCCATTGTTTCGATGGCCTCAATAATGCGGGGCGATGCCCGGTTGATCAAGTTGGCATCAATCGGATAAATTTTACTGTTTTTTACAGCAGGTATCTGCTCAAATTTCCGCCAATACTTTTTAACCGCCGCAAATTCCTTATCATTGATCATCGGTGCAAAAATTATTATTTCCGGAGCTGCTCCCATAATACCCTCTGCACTGTAGCTGGGATAATTAGCGATATCGTGGCCGGCGACATTAACGCCGCCGGACCGCTCAATAACTTCATTGATTAGAGTACCGCGGCCGGCCGTAATAACTGGTTCTAATCCAAGCTGAAAAAAAACGCGAGGTTTGCGTTTATGGCGTACCTGGGAAGATATGTCGTTCAATCTTTTTTCCAGTTTTGCCACCAGCGATCCTGCTTCCTTTTCTCTATTTGTTATTTTCCCGATATTTAAAATGCTTCTCAGAACACCTTTTGTGTCTGTGGGGTTTGTTACATAGACAGGTAAGCCGAGTCTTTCCAGTTGCTCTACGGTATCTTTTCTGTTGCCGTCAGCGGTGGCCAGAATTAAATCCGGCTGCAACGAAATAATCTTTTCGATGGAGGGATTGGTAAAGCCGCCGATGCGCGTTTTTGCGCGTGCAGCCGCCGGCCAATCACAAAAAGTTGTTACGCCGGCTATTCTATCTTCCAGGCCGAGCGCAAAAAGAGTTTCCGTGATACCCGGAGCCAGAGAAACAATGCGCTGCGGAGTTTCGGAAATATTTATACTGCGGCCTATTTCATCGCTTACCGTCCGGGCGCAGGATATGTTTACGCAAAATGTTGTCAAAAGAACAGTTAAAAAAACTGTCAAAACATTTTTGGTCGGGTGAGGCTTAAAACTCAAAGGAGAGCCCTCCCTTAAAGGTAATTCCCGGCATGGGGTAATAGGTACTGGGAGCACCGGCTCCGTATGCCGGAACATTGTACGAACCAAATGAAACATGCTTTACATCCCCGATGTTGTCCGCTCCGAAAAATGCTGTCATGTTAATTTTTCCAAAAGATGGCTTGTATAGAAGATAAATGTTGATAAGTGTGTAGCTATTCAACTTTTCGCCAACATTAGATCTGTCCTGAGATAAAAATGAATCCCCCGAATGGTGCAGTTCGGGACGCAGTGTCAAGTCATAGGGTAAATAAATATCCATACCTAAATTTGCTATCCTGTTGGGTACGAGCCACAATTCTTTCTTATTGTTGGAGCCATCCTCATAAGTAGCTATGTTATAAGTAAAATTGCCGTAGAGTTTGGCATGCTTTTTCCAGAGATAAGAAAGAGAAACCTCGGCGCCGTCATGTCGCGTTTTCGCGGCATTGCGATTTTCCCCTGTAAAAGCCCCTGTAGAAACCCATTGAATTTCATCTTCCATGTCAATCCGGAAAAGAGTCAAACCCATTTTCAGGTTATCCAGCGGATAAAACTCGGTTCCTGCTTCAGTACTGATGCCTTTTTCCGGTTTGAGGGCGGCATTAAATAATGTGCCGGCGTTCCAGCCGTTAAAAGAAGCCACTTCTTCCAGATAGGGAATGCGATAAACGGTTGCGTACTTGGCAAATACTTTTGATTTCTTTCCCCAAAGCCAGGTCAGGCCGGCTTCATAAGCTTCCGCAGTATAAGTGTTTTTCCTGTCTGTAAAGTTGTTTGCCGGTGTGATAAAATCAATATTGGAACCTTTAATTGATGTCTGTTCGGATCGGTAACCCACGCTTAAAATAAGATTTTTCAGCGGACTGAATTCATCGCGGATGTAGTATCCCAAAGACTCCCGTGTAAGATTCGCTGTGCTTGCTTGTGTAGTTCTCTCTCGATTGCTATAGAAATTCTTCTTGTATGGTTCATTATAGTAATCCGCCCCGGCAATGACTTTGTTTTGAAACCCGAAAATTTCTCCGGCTAGAACATATTTAGGCGTAAGGCCGTAGGTGTCGGCTTTGGTGTCGGTAAAATTGTAGGAAAACCATGACGCCATGTTGCCTTGCAGATCTTTTCTGCCATACATAAGGTTGATTTCCAACTGCCCGAACGATCCCCAGAAAGATTTAATGCCCATATTCACATTGGTATATTTATCCGCACCGTCATCATTGGGAGCTGCGGTGCTAAACAATGCAGCCGGGAATCGCTGATATTGCCGTCTGTTCTGCTCCAGTTGTTCCTTTGTTAAAGCGCCGGGCATTTGATAATCCACTTTATTAAATGATACGCCGAGTGAAAGATTAAGTAAATCGTGGGCAGAGTATCCCACATCAAAGCCGCCGCCCTGTGCCGAATATTTGGAGCGGTCGCGGTAGCCGGAATTAAAATTATTTTCTCCTGTTACGGCATAAGTCCATTTGTCGGCAGCGCCGGTTACCGAGGCCCGTTCGTTGTTGAGGCCGTAACTCCCCATTAGAGCAGATACGTTAAATTTCGGTTCACCTTTGCCTTTTTTAGTGATGATATTGATGGTCCCGCCGATGGCTGTGTCACCGTAAAGGACACTGCCCGGTCCCCGGACAACCTCGATTCTTTCGATGGTGTTGACCGGCATCTGTATCCAGTTGATGGAAGCCATATCCGTCCTGTTTAAACGGCGGCCATCCAGCATCACCAGTGTTTTCCCGTAAGGATTATCGCCGCCTATGCCGCGCATGTCAATGTAGGCCTGGGAGGAATTACCGCTGGACGTGCGGAATTGAATACTTGCGAGTTTGTCCAGTACGTCCACAATTGTTGTAGCGCCGGATATGCTGATTTCTTCGGCGGTAATCACAGTTACATTAGCGGGAGTTTTACGGGTTTCCTGGCTATCGCGGGTGGCGGTAACCAGTACCTCGCCCATTTTGACAGGTTCGTCCTCTTTCAGGTTTTGAGCATGTGCTGATGAAACGGAAACAAAAGACAACAACAGAATAAAAAACAGGAACTTCTTCATGGTTCTTCTCCTTTCCCCCACGGGATTAAAGTAAGTTGAACCGCCATAAAGTCTCCTGGCTTGCGGCATCCTAGTCTCCACGCCTTCCCAATGCATGGCATCAGTGGCTGATATCTTTCGCTTTCTTTGGCTAACTTTGTTGGCAGCGTCGTCGGCTTCCTCAACGTATTATTATATACGCCTCGTCGCCTCCTCCTTGCCGCCGCGTTATCCTTTGAAATCGAAAAGATGTTAAAGTGGATTTCGTTCCGCTTACAGTTGCGGGGCAGCGCCGGAATTTAACCGGCTTCCTCTCTTGGCCGTTCTCTTCAGGTGAGCAATGTCATTCTGGGTAATCCGCTATGCGGATTTTTATCCACCAGAGCATCAACGTCGTACACCTCTTTTATGTTCGCCGCAGTAATAACTTCTGCGGGGCTTCCTATAGCATAATTTTTCCCACAGTAAAGCAAAATTATCCGGTCGGCATGTTGACTGGCTAAATTGATGTCGTGGGTGACAAAAACAACCGTGAGTTTTTGGTCTTTATTCAGTTGCCGCAGCAATGAAAGAAATTGCGCCTGATGTTTCAGGTCCAAAAAAACAGTGCTTTCATCAAGCAGAAGAATTTTCGGCTCCTGGGCCAGAGCGCGGGCAATCAGGACGCGCTGGCGCTCCCCGGCGCTCAGTTGGTCATATCTGCGGGCGGCAAAAGCCAGAGTGTCCGTTTTCTCCATAGCTTCGTGGGCTATCCGGTAATCTTTTTTGTTTTCAAAGGAATAATTGCCCAAATGCGGAAACCGGCCCATCAGGACAATTTCCTCCGCATAAAAAGGAAAAATTGAGAGATTTTCCTGCGGGACAACGGCAATAGCTTTTGCGAGTTCCCGACGTGACCATTGGCTGGTATCTTTGTTGTCGATCAGCAACTGACCGCTGACCGGGGAAAGCATGCCGTTGACGATTTTCAGGAGGGTTGTTTTGCCGGAACCATTCGGTCCGATTATCGCTACAACCTGAGCTTCATCAATGGCAAAAGAAAAATCATCCAGAATCAGCTTTTCGGTATAACTGAAATTAATATTCCGGCCGCAAATCAAGGACATGACTAATTTCCCTTCCTTTTCAGGAGAAAAATAAAATAAGGCGCACCGCAAAGAGCAGTGATCACACCTACCGGTAATTCCGCCGGAGCCAGAGCCACTCGGGCCAACGTATCGGCGACAACTAAAAAGGAAGCGCCGAAGAGAACGGAGGCAGGCATAAGCAGACGATGATCGGAACCGAAGACCAGACGCATCATATGCGGCACCATGATCCCGACAAAACCGATTATTCCGGCAAACGATACGGCCACGGCTGTGATCAGCGATGTTACAATTAATATCCACTGCCTGGTTCTTTCCACAGGGACGCCTAATTGTAAGGCAGTTTCTTCACCCTGGGCAATCAGATTCAGTTTGAGAGTCTGCCGGTACAGCAAAACAAAGACGATGAAAAGGCTGGCTGCAGCAACACTGATTTCTTTAATTGATGCCCGGGAAAGATCGCCCATCAGCCAGAAGGTGATGCTGTGCAATTCCATGCTGTTGGCGATGGAAAGAAAAAAGAGGATGGCTGCAGAAAAAAAAGCATTGACCACGACACCGGACAGCAAGAGCGAATTATCCAGCAGCGCCCCTCTGCTTCCCCCGGAGACGATCAAGACCAGGAATACTGTAAATAGCGCTCCCAGAAAAGCCAGCATGGGCACACCAAGATAAAATGAACTGGCGCCGATAAGAATGCCGATGATCGCGCCCAGTGCTGCGCCTCCGGAGATGCCTAAGACATAAGGGTCGGCCAGCGGATTGCGCAGCAGTGCCTGGAAAACAACACCGCCCAGCGAGAGGGAAGCGCCGATGATGCCGGCAAAGATAATGCGCGGCAGGCGCACCGAAAAGATAATCAGATTTTCCTGAGAGGACAAAGAATTGCCGCCGGTGATGGCATCCAGTAAAGACAGTAATACCTTTCCCGGGGCAATGTGGACACTGCCGACGGCAAGAGAAATAATGCTCAGCGCTATAAATATAGCCAGCATTAAAGCGCTGATTTGCAGTACTCGGGATAAGGTTACACGGTTATAAATACGGCTTACTCTCCTCTTTTGTTTTCTTATTACCAATTTACCGGAAAAATGCCAACAGGTAATAATTATTTCTGTAAAATTATCGGTTTATCAAGGTGATGCGTACGGATCGTTTGAAGAATGCAATTCCTCTTGACTCTCAAATATATCCAAGGCAAAACTATCAGGCAACGTTTCAATTGACGTCGCCTGAATAAAATACACGGGAGGATGTTATTATGGATGAAATGCTGGCAATGGGCAAACAGGTTCTGGCCATGCAGCCCTTCAGTGTGCTCATTGGCGCGGAACTGACCGCCTTTTCCGCAGGCCACACCGAACTAAAAATTCCGATCAGGCAGGAGCTCAGGCAACAGCATGGATTCGTTCATGGCGGAGTCATCAGCTATGCTGCCGACAACTCCCTTACTTATGTCGGGGGCAGTGTTCTGGGACCAGCTGTGGTGACATCGGAATTCAAGATCAACTATCTGCGGCCGGGATTGGGTGATTATATTGTTGCCCGTGCCTCCGTTATTTATGCCGGGAAGAATCAGGCCGTCTGCCGCTGCGATATCTATGCTGTGAGCGATGATAAAGAGAGCCTATGTGCAACAGCACAAGGGACGATTTCAACAATCGGTCAATCACAGAAACCGAAGGCGTGAGAAGAAAATATTTGAATCGCGCTCTTCTAAAAACGCTTTTCCCGGGAGGTCTTATGGAAACACGCCGTAGCTTCATCAAGAAAAGTGTCATTATCAGCGCTGCCCTTTGTCTGCCTGCTGCCCTGACGCGGGAAAGCCAGGCGGCTTATCCCGATTTGAAAACACGCAACCCGAAAAAGGCGCTGGTGTTATGGTATAGTCAGACAGGTCAGACCCGCCGGTATGCCCGGCTTATCGGCTGTATCCTGAAAGACAAGGGCATTGCGGTCGATGTGCGCGATATGCAGGAATTCGATAAAAACGGGCTGGCGAATTATGATCTCGTCGTTGTCGGCACGCCGACTTTTTATTATGATACCCCCGCTAATGTTGCCGATTGGCTGAAAACAATTCCGGCAATTTCAGGGACACCGGTTGCCGCATTTGTTTCCTTTGGCGGCCCGGAAGGCAATCAGCATAACGCGTCAACTCACGTTCTTAAGCTTCTGACGGAAAAAGGCGGTGTCCCGGTGGGCAGGGATGCCTTTCGGAATATTCCTTCTTATCCAACACCCAAATGGAACAATCCCCAGCAGATTTCCGGGCAGCATCTACCCGATGCGGCGACGTATGATCAGGTGCGCCGCTTTGCGGCAACCTTTATGGAAAAAATCACCCGCAATGAGCCAATTTCTGTCGGATATGAAATGGCGCTGCGGGAAGGTTTACGGGTGTTGCCGCTGGTCTGGCTCAACAAGAAGGCTATCAGCAAGCATACGGGTGATGCTGCCAAATGCATCGGCTGTCAAACCTGTGTGAAAAAATGCCCCACGAAAGCAATTAATCCTTCCCGGCAAACGGTTGACCGGGACAAGTGTCTGGCCTGTTTCGGCTGCCTGAATAATTGCCCGGTTTCTGCAGTGGTCATGGAATACCGGGGTGAGCGTTTGTATGGATTTCCTGAGTATCTGCGGCGCAACAAAATTGTCATCCTGGAGCCGTCGGAGTTAAAAACATGTGGCTTGTGATTGTTTCCCGCTAACGCGAAGAAATCAGCGGGAGGCGCAGCAGATCCGGGGGATTGTTAAGCCTTTTTTCTCTCGATAAGATTTCCGGAAACATACTTATGAATGATACTGGATACCAACGTTTGGTAAGGGATGCCCTCTTGTACTGCGATAACCTGTACTTGATTCAAGTCTTTTGAAGACATGCGAATGTTTATCCTCTTATCTTTTTGCAGTGTGGTTTTTGCATAATGCTGGAGTTTCTTGATCTCTTTCTTTGCATTTTTAACCGGTACCCATTCTCCACGGTCATATGATTCAAGGATATCTTTTTCCTCATCATCCAAAATTATCTTTTTCATTTCTTTTCCCTCGTATACTTGTTTGTAGCTTTTCTGCTGGGTATAATTGTTTTAAGAAATATCTCTTCATTGTGTGCAACATAAGGAACAAGATATGCGTATTCATCAATCATAACCACAGCAATTTTTTGTCCTGGATACCTTTCTTGATTTGGATGTTCAATGGTATCGAGAACTTCTCCTCTTTCCATTAGCAGGACAACTTGTTCAAAGCAGACGCCCCTATTGTTCTTCAACAATTCATTTTTTTCATTGTCCCAGCTGAATATATCCATGTGCTAAATTACGACAATGTGTGCCTTATGTCAATATTATTTTTGTGCTGAATTTCAACGGCTGTTACCACGTGAGAGAGGGGAGGCATCTATTCATTTTAGCGTGGTCTGTCAATTAAATTGATCCGTCCCGGCAAACGGTTGACCGCGACAAGTGTCAGGCCTGTCTCGGCTGCCTGAATAATTACCCGGCGGGTGATTTATGGGAAATTTGGCCAACTGCAATCAATTGCCTCATAAAGAGAAAACCGGATGCACCGGAAAGATGCCGCTGCGGCTAAATTATTAGCTGAGTCATTCCGGCAATCATTGATGAATAAAAAGGGATTGATTGACCGGAAATTTAAGGCAGACGATAGTAATACAAATGACCAGATGAAAATTTTTAGTCACGGTTGCAGTTTGTCGATGGTGTAATCGCAAAAGTTGATTGCTTGTTATTTTTTTGTTCTTTTATCGATAATAATGTTGTTGAGCATTTGCCAGGCTCTCTCGACATTTTTCTTTTCTTCTTCATCGGCCGCACTGGTCGTGTTGCTGCCGGTTGTGTAAATAATTACCGTGTTGCCATCTTTGTCCGTTACTTCTCTTGTTCCCATAGTGGCATAGGGGTCTTTCCCCTCTTCCTGTTTGAGCATTATTTGAATTGTCTGATCGCTGACCCCGGCTTTTTTCAGCTCGATTACTTCCTGTGAAGTAAGAGCAAAGCAGTAACTGTCAGTAAACAGTAATCCCAGAAAAAACAATGAAGTAATTATTATTTTTTTCATAATCATCACCTTTTTATTTTCTGATACGCCTTGTTTTTGCTTTTATCAAGCTATTCTTCTCGGGCAGCCAATGCACTGATCAATTCATGTAGCTGTGCAGGCTGGGCAGTAAATTTACGCCCAGATAGGTAAACAAAACGCAGCCAAAACCAATAATGGCCATCAGGGCCATGCGCTGTCCCCGCCAGCCCCGAACGTTGCGCACGTGCAGCATCAACGCATAAATCAGCCAGGTAATGAGCGACCATGTTTCTTTGGGATCCCAGCTCCAGTAAGAACCCCAGGCGTAATGTGCCCAGACGGAGCCGGTGACAATTCCCAGCGTTAAAAAGACAAAGCCCAAGGCGGCACTCTGATACATCAACTCGTCCAGCATGGATTCGGCAGGCAGCAGGCGGAAAAAAACAGGAGATTTATCCTTTTCGGCAGTGGACATTTTTTTTACAAAAAACATGATCCCCAGCGCAAAAGCCACAGTAAAAGCGGCATATCCCATAAAGCAGGTCAGCACGTGCGATGTAAGCCAGTTGCTCTGAAGAGCGGGGATAAGAGGCTCAATGCGATTACTAATGCCGGGAGCGATAGAAGCATAAGCCATGATTAAAAAAACCACTGGCATGACAAAGACGCCGATGCTGCGATTATTCAAACGTTTTTCCATAAGCAGGTACAAAAGCACAATAGTCCAGGCGAAAAATATGAGCGACTCATAGAAATTGGACAGAGGCACATGTCCCATGCCGAGATCGTAGGATGTTTTCCAGCGAATGACCAGGGCGGCACTCTGGGCGATAAGCCCGATCAGCGCTGTCCAGGTCGCCATTCTTCCCCAGAATTCCCGTCCCAGAACCATCCGGAACAGATAGAAGACAAAAGCGGCAAAGTAGATGAAGGTCACCCAGCTCAGGATTGTTGTATTGATCATTTGGAATTCTCCAGATTATCTTTAATCTCCGTCAGGAGATGTTGAAGTTCCCGTTCCAGTCCGGCCTTGTTTCTATGGCTGCGTCCCCCAACGCTGATTAGCGCTTTATCTTGTTCCCGAGTGATTTTCACCCAAACCTGTCGGGGATAGGAAAACAGCATCAGCAGCAGACCGTGAACTAAAAGCACCGCCGCCGCGCCAACCACGGGTGTTCCCGGATCACGTGTTATCTGCAGACCGGTATAATATTTTTCTTCTAGCCCCAAAAGTGTAAAGGTGTAAGGGCGGAAAAGGCTGGGATTGAACATTGGAATCTGTTCCGTGATGCCGGGATTAGCCTCTTTTATTTTATCAAGCTGCTGAAAAACCCAGAAGGTTACTTCTCCTTTATTAGACCGGACAGCGACCTTGATTGCGGGGCCCATTTTCATCAGATTTTCTTCCACTCTTAAAACATGAAAAGTTCCCTCTTTTCCCGGCAGGTCGAACGCGTATCCCTTCGCGACATTTATCACATCGCGGCGTCCGCCGTTTCTCGATAAAGCCAGAGTTGCTTTTCCTTCCTGAGAAGCGCCGTAGCTGGACTGATAAAAGCGGAATCCCGCAACCTCGATGGGATGATTAACCCGGAGTTTTCCCGAATGGATAACCTTATCATCTTTTATAAAAGTCAGATCGGATTGAAAATTTTTCGGTGCGCCGGTTTCGTAGAGTTCAACAATGAACTTATCGCAGCGCACGGAAAAAGGCAGAGGCATGACCTGATTGTTCCCGCGCAGGTTGAAGGAACTGGCCGTTTCACCTTCGGTAATATTTAAGTGTCCTTCGGTACCGAAAACAGAGCCGATGATCGCGCCGGCAATTAAAACCAGAATGCTCAGATGGACGATGTAGACGCTGAAAAAAGAAAAGCGACCCTTTTGCGCAGAAAGAAAAACACTGTTTTCCTCATTGGCCTGGGCAACGTTATAATATTTCTTTTTCAGCAGGCTAGCCGCTGCGTCCGCTGCTTGTTGCATGCTTAAAGTGGATTGAAAGATGTTTTCTCCAGACAGTTCTTTGACGGCATCTTCGTTCAGGGGCAAAGCTTGACTGCGGAAACGGCGCCAGGCCCGAGGAAATCGATCCAGCGAGCAAATAAGCAGATTAACGGACAAAAGCCCCAGCAGAAGGAAAAACCAGATGGAGTGGTACAGGTCGAATATCTGCATCTTCTGCAGAAAGGAGAAAAGACCGGGCGACATTCGGCCGGCCAGTTCTGCGGCCGCTTCCCGCTGCGGGACAATGGTGCCGATCAAGGCAAAGAAAGCGATCAACGAAAGAAGGACAATAGCCAGTTGAACAGATGAAAAAAATGACCAGATGGCGGATTTGTTTTTATTCAAAAATATACCTCTTCTGAAGAGAAATGAAGTCAGAGCTTCTTATCGTCATTGATCAAGACCTCTCTTAATGCGAGGGCTATTGCCGGACAGCCTTTTTAACATTATACCCGTCTTTATGCAATATCGTTGAGACGGCCTTGTCGGATCTGATCACCATCTAGTTGAAATAATTATCAATGATTTCAAAATTAGCGGGAAATCGTGGGAGACAAAATCATCCTGCTTAATTCTTGTGACACCTGGTGCAATCGCGGGCGGAAAATGCTTTGTTTCCGTTATGGCATACACCGCACGTTTGGCCTTTAAGCATTTCCGACATGATCATTTTAGTCTGACCTTTCTTGACGGCAAAAGGACCCGGATGACATTGGTTGCATAGAAAAATCGCGTGACTGGCATGATGGAAATAAACATTTTGCATTGGTGTTTTATATTTCAGTGTACCCGGGTAATAAACAGGGGTCTTGGCGGCAGGCTTATCCTTGTGGCAACGGTTGCAGCTGTAAAATGCTGATCCACCTTCGGGGGCGTGACAGGTGAAGCAGGATTTCCTGTTGTCATGATCATTGAAATCAATTTTAGTATCACTCTTCCGATATGCAAATGTCTGCGGATGGCAGGCAACGCAACCGGATTTAAGCTGATGTTTTTCATGTTTGAAAGAAACCGCTTTAGCGCCCTTCCCATACTTTATAGTTTCCGAAGGCGCAGCAGGGGGCTTCGTATGACAACGGCTGCAATCTGTCCAGGCAAACGTATCTTTGCCCTTTTCGTCATGGCAGGTGAAGCAGTACTTCTTCTGGCTGTGATCAGCCATTTTGATACTTGCAGTTCCTTCTTTGGGTTTAAACAGCGAGGAATGACAGTTCTGGCAGCTTGCTTTCTTGCTGTGCGGTTCGTGGTTGAAGGTCACGCCCTTATCATCTTTGCCCAAAACAACAGCTTTTTTGTAAGCGGGGCTATCTTTTGCGAGCTGCGGAGCATTTGTGCCCAGATGGCAGCGCGCGCACTGCGTATCCGAGGCAAAAGCACTTTTTCCGTTATGACAGGCGCCGCAATATTTTCCTTTATAAAGAGACGCCATCGTATAGTCTTTGTTCTTCTGCACCTGAAGCGCTTCCATGGCAAACAAGCCGTTGTGACATGTTATGCAGGAGATGTCTTTTTGCGAATGATCCTGATGGCGAAAAATGACCGATTCGATCGGTTTGGTATAAAGGATGCCGCCCGCAGATTCTTCTCCTGCGCTCATCCCCAGGGATGGCGTAAAACCAATCACAATAAAAATTAACAGGAGAATAAGTCTTTTCCGCATGGCGTTATTCTGGCTACCCTTTCATATAAAAGATATTGGGTTTTGCATAGGTCTCTTTTTTAAGAACCCAGACCGGCTTCTGCAATTGATGAATCAACTGATACACTCTGTCTTTCGGGTTGGACAGATCGCCGAACACCCGGACATCCGCCGGACAGTGCACCGAGCAGGCTACGTTTTTTTCTCCTTTGGATAAGCGAGTGGAAAAACAGAAATCGCACTTATCAATGGCGCTTTTTTCTTCATTGAAATACCTGGCATTGTATGGGCAGGCTACCATGCAAATTTTACAGCCGATGCATTTTTTGCTGTCCATCATTACAATGCCGTTTGCTTTATCCTTGTATGTCGCTTTCACTGGACAGGCGCGGACGCAGGGAGGATTGTTGCACTGGTTGCATAGCACAGGAATGAACTCTCTTTTTTGCCCGATTGCCTGCGGGACTTCCCGCTCTAAAACCTTTGTGCGCCAGCCGTAGTCCGGCACGGTGTTGGTGGAAACACACCCTTTTTCGCAGCGGCGGCAGCCGATGCACTGATCTACACGGATCACCATGCTGTAATGCGGCTTATAAGGATATTTTTCCGCATAAGTGCCGGGTGGGAATAACCTTTCGGCCGCCGACACGGCTGATACGATGGAGCCGCCGGCAAAAATACCGGTGATAGTCAGGCCAATTTTCAGGAATTCACGGCGATCCAGTGCGGAGATTTTTCCGGATTTTTCCAATATTTTATCTTTATCCAAAGGCTTAAATATCATAATTCACTCTCAGCCTTTCCGTTTTTCGCATCCTCGACGCCGGGCGTTTCGCTAAAACCGTTAAATACCTTCTCTCCGAGCATAAAAGCCGCACCGCAAAATCCTACCCCTCCCAGAGCAACGAGAATCTCTTTCCAGGTAGGCGCATAAGTGTGTAATTGGGAGAATTCCTTGACCCCCAGATCCCAATACAAAGGAACAATTTGGGCCATCACGACCAGATCCAGGCGCATGAAAAATATGCTGAAAATCATGAGAGCGGCGGCAGTCATCATCAATCCTTGCTTCCGGCCTCCCGAAAGCAAGAGCAGGAAAAAAGGAATCACCAGGCCGCAGGCAATCTCCAGCACCCAGAAACTGAAAGCATGGGAACCGCTGATTGTTTCCTGGAGCGTTATCATTCGAGTTTCACCGCCGGTTGTCATGGTAATTAATTTCCAGATGGTTAAGAAAGCAACAGCGGCAATCATCAGCATGCCCAGTTTGCTGACTAACTCCAATGACTTTTCTTCGGCTTCCCCCATTTTGGTGTTTCTGATCTTTTGCGCCAGAAGACTAAAAAGGATAATGAAAGCGCTTCCCGTCATCATGGCCGACAGGATAAAATAGACCGGCAGGAACGGGCCATACCAGACATCACGGCCATTCAACATGGCAAAAATTCCGCCCAGATTGCTGTGTGCAGCTACGCCGGAGAGG
Organism: uncultured Smithella sp.; assembly: GCA_964469905.1. Lineage (GTDB taxonomy): Bacteria > Desulfobacterota > Syntrophia > Syntrophales > Smithellaceae > MVRV01. The sequence continues at coordinate 8,708 of CAYXZW010000002.1, read as the reverse complement.
ACGCTTAAGAACCCGAAAAAGGCGGCCAGGCGATGAGATGTGCGTAAAAGCAAAATAAATTCTATCGCCAAAAAAATCATGTAAAACATATATAGAGTACCCATCCACCAGATGTTGGATGAGAAATTAGGCGAGACAAACAGATAGAGCATCATCCGGAAAGGATTTTCAATTTCCAGTCCGATTACCAGAAAGCCGGATACAATAGCTATCAAAGCCAGAAGCACCGAACGTTTGGCAATCGGCAAAAAGTCGCGATTACCGAAGACATGCCCTATGGACGAAACCAGGCAAAGCCCGGTGGAGGCAACAACAAAGAAAATATACGTGGCAATGAGCAGCGCCAGCGGAATCTCCCGGAAGGTGCCGTAAGAATGACGGCTTCCCGCGATAAAGATCGAGTATATTCCGGATATTACTCCCATGATCAGCAGAATGCCAAATAAAGATAAAAATAACAAGTAAACCGGGCCGCCGGATATTACGCGGTTTAGCGCATCTTTAATTCCGGTAATGACGGGCGAATTATCTGTGTTTTCCATGCTGCTTACCTTTTCTGGCTACAGTCTTTGATGTCAAGGCACGATATATTCAAATTTATGGCATTGGGCGCAGTAGTTTTCCGACTTTGCATGTTGATGATGGCAGAGATTGCAGTCGGCGTCTGTCCCGTAATGCGGCGACTGATGAGGATTATGCGGTTTTATTTTTGCTGTTTTTTCCGCCAGTTTGGCCGTTTCGCCGTGGCAGGAGACGCACTTGCTCATTTCTACCTGTTCGGGTTTCTTTGCTTTGCCGTGGCATTGTTCGCATTTAACGCCTTTAAGAGCGTGCAGGTGACTTCCCGGTATTTTAGCTTTCAGAGTTCCGGCATTGCCTTCTCCCGGGATATGGCAAACAAGACAACCTTCATAGGGCATTTCCTTTGTGGCGACGTGGTTGTCCGAAAGTACTTTTTTGTTTTTATGACAACCCGCACAATCCCAGGCTTTTACTTCAGCCCTCTTCTCCTTAGTTGCTGCCGTCTTTTTTTCTTTGGGCGCGGCGTAAAGGCTGCCTGTGAAAACGGCAACTAGAAATAAAACGAGTGAAAAGGCAATTAGCGCCCTGCTTGTATTTCCGTTTTTCATATTTTATCCTCCAATCAATGCAGTTGCCTCTTATGTGCAGTACATGAATTGTTTTGTGCTGCATCTGGATGGTAAAAATCAAACATTAATGGACAACGGCAATTGACTGCTGCTTTAAAACAATTGAGAATTCAATGTGTCTGGATTAATGCAGGCCGTCTTTCCCTTATTGACCTGTTTTGTTTACTTATATGCTTTTGCAGAAATGCTTGTCAAGAATATATGCAAACAATCCGATGTTTAAATTCCAATTCTTTTGTTTTGCCATCATCGGCAAATTGTTCGATTAGCCTTGTGAACCGAAAAATCCTGGTCCATTAATTTTGTTGATAACTACAAAAAATATGCCATTAATAAACATTAACAATATCAGGGTGTTAATATGAAAAGAAATATTAGCTTACATATATGAAAGAAAAATCTTAGGTATATGTTAATTTTTTTGATAAAATAACAAATATGATAAATCAAGTTGATGTGGAAAATGAATTTTTCCGTGAAGTGAGTATTCGTATCTGCGGCAGTCTGGAAATTCATAAAGCACTATGGATGTGTTTCCAGTACGTTCGAAAGATCATGCCCCTGGATGAGCTGCTCATGACCTGTTACGATCAAGGACTGGGCACGATGGAGATCGTTGCCGTAGCTGACGAATACGCCGGAAAAACTAGTTCCGACTACGCACCTCTGTCCCCTCCGTCGCGGAGGGAACTCGAAGATCACCTATTATATCCCCGGGTGAGAAAGGTAAATTCACTCGATGACCCCATCTGCAGACATGTAGGAATGCAAAGAGGCTGGGAGGAGTCTTCGGTTTTGGTTAACCGGCTCCTCATTGAGAATAAATATATTGGCGCTTTCGGCGCCCGAGCCATCGGGAAAGACAGATACACCGATGAGCATCTGCGGCTGTGGACGTTGATTAATGAACCTGCCGCCATTGCCCTGGCGAATTTCCTTCAGTACAGAGAGATATCAAAATTAAAAGACATTCTCGCTGATGAAAAATCATATTTAGAGTCTGAATTACGCAAGAGTTTTGGCGATAAAGTAGTCGGGAGTGATTCCGGTTTGAAGCAGACAATGCAAAAGGTCCGCATGGTGGCCCCCCTGCCGAGTCCGGTCCTTATCAGCGGAGAAACGGGAACCGGTAAAGAGATTATTGCCAATGCCATCCATGACCTCTCAAAAAGAAGCGATGGACCGCTGATAAAAGTAAATTGCGGAGCTATTCCGGAAACGCTTATTGACAGTGTGCTTTTCGGCCATGAGAAGGGAGCCTTCACCGGAGCTGCCGATCAAAAGAGGGGGCTTTTCGAGCGCGCCGACGGGGGCACAATATTTCTCGATGAAGTATCCGAGCTCCCTCCCGCGGTTCAGGTCAGACTGCTTCGCGTATTACAGGAAAAGGAGTTCGAACGGGTGGGAGGGTCGGCCCCGATAAAGATAGATGTGCGCATTGTGTCGGCTACGAATCGAGACCTTCTGTATCTCGTAGAGCAAAAAAAGTTCCGCGAGGACCTCTACTTCCGCCTGATTGTCTTTCCCATTTTACTGCCCCCCCTGCGGGAGCGCAAGAGCGACATCCCTGCCCTTATCAACCACTTTATTCAGAAGAAGTGCCGGGAAATGGGTTTGCGCACTCTCCCCTGTCTGGGGGTGGGAATGATCGACCAGCTAATGGCTTACGAATGGCCCGGCAATGTCAGAGAACTGGAAAATGCCGTGGAAAGGGCAATAATTATATCCAATGGCAAGGAATTGATTTTCAGCGAGATGGCCCGCCTGAAGCACCCGGTCATCAACGAAGCGGGGATTGATGATGAGATCCTAGATCTTGCAGAAATGGAATCCAGGCATATTCGACGTGTTCTCGCCAAAACAAAAGGGAGGATAAACGGTCCGGAAGGCGCGGCGGAATTGCTGCGGATGAACACGGGAACCCTCAGGCACCGGATGAAAAAACTGGGAATACCTTTCGGGCGCAATGCTGCCTGATGTCCGGTGATATGTTAATACTTCGGGAATAATTCATAAACTAAACAGGGCGTCCTGATCGGTATCAGAACGCCCTGTTGAACTATCTTTATCAATTGGGTGTTACGGTTCGGATGGAGCTGCCGGATCGGCCAGCCACTCCATTGAAGATCCATCATAGACTTTGACATCCTTGTATCCCAACATTTCCGTCATGATAAATGCCCAGGATGTGCAGGTTTTGCCGGTATCACAATAAAGAAGGAGTTCTTTGTTTCGATCATTCCCCGCAGCTTTTTCCGCCAGCGCGTTAAGTGCGGCCTTATCTTTATATAAACCTTCCGGTGTGTACAATTGGCCTACTGGCAGGTTAACAGCTCCTTTGATTCGACCTACTTTAGGTACAAAAGCCAGCTTTTCCTTTCCTTCAAAGAAGGCCGGGGCACGGGTATCTATAATGATGGCCTTGCCCAGCTTGTCTTGAACATAAGCCTTGTTTACATAAAGTTTGTCGGTTATTGACGCCTTAAATGACTTTGCCTTCGCTTTTACCATGTCTTGCGACAATGGTTTGCTTTCTTTTGCCCATTGATTTTGTCCGCCATTGAGAATAGCTACATGGGCTACACCAAGATACTTCAATGTCCAGGCGACGCGGGTCATATCGAACTGATCGGGAACTTTATCCGTTTTCCCGACAATTACAACCAGAGAATCTTTGCTGATGCCGGCATTACCGATAATATCAGCCAGGTCATCAATGGGCGGCAGTTCGTTGAGCAGATCACCTTTTTTAATGGCCCATGATCCATAAAACACATTAACTGCCCCCGGGATATGTCCGGCTTTGTATTCTTCCACTTTACGCACATCGACGATGACTAATTTTGCGTTTTCCAGATTTTTTTGGAGCCAGTCGGTGGAGACAATGGGGTCGATGCCTCGGGCCAGCGCCGTTAGCGGCAGAAGTAATATAATTGCAATAATCGCTGATTTTAACCATCTTGCATTTCTCATAATATCCTCCTAAAGTTATTTTTTGATTGGTTTAATGTTATAAATCAAGCCTTCATTGGCTGTAGAGCCTCCTTCTTTGATAACCATTTCCTTGTTCAGGAAACCTTCTTTCGCCACATGGCAGGAATCGCAGGAACGTGTTCTCGCCGTTCGTTTTTTGATATTGTGCACCGCCGAATCCCAATAATTGGGCAACGTGTCAAAGTTATCCATTTTTATTCCAGCCTCATCAAAGGTGTTCTTTTTCGTAGGAATAAGCCGGAGTGTGGTCAATGTCTTTTTATCACGCGGATTCAAACCTAAGATAAAACCCGGCTTTGCTTTCGATCCTGTTGTTGTGTGGCAACTGGAGCACTGGCGATATTCACCCGAAGAATGGCAGCCATAACAGGTCACCTTGTCGATATGCGTCTGGTGCGATGTTTTCGCTGCCGGATTCTTTTCGCTGCCGGGCTGGTGGCAGTCGCGGCAGGCCGGACGCTGTTTAACCTGATTTTTGGACGCGTACGCCTTGCCGTCGCCATGCAATTCCATCTTCTTGTGGCAATCCATGCACAACATGCCCTTTTGATAATGGACATCCGGCTCGCCGCCGTATTCTCCCGTATATTCCGGATAGACCCTGCCGCCATGGCAGGACGAACAGGTTTTGCCTTCATTTTTTTTGACAAACTTATGGCCTGAAATCAGACCGGTAGAAATTCCGGACACGGCTGGCGATTTAACATGGCAATCGCCGCAGGAGGCATGGCAACTGCGGCACGACTTTTCAAAGACTTTTTCGTCAAATTTTTTCAAGTCTTCTTTGGAAAAACGCGGCATCACACCGTTTCTCTGGCCGGCGCTTGTGTAATGCAGAGACTTCGTATATTTTTCGGTAACCGTCTTATGGCACATCACGCAATTGGCCATGTTGTCCGAAGGCCTTTTGACCAGACCTTTATGAGCATCTTCCTTTTTTAAAACGCTACTGTTCCCCTGATGGCACTGAGGGCACGCCAGGATAAAATGCTGATCTTTTTTAAGGATTTCTTTATCAACGACATATCCCTTATACATTTCTTCCGCCCGAACCGGGGGAGGTGCACCCGCTCACCCCTCGCTCTCACCCTCATGAACGGGTGGTGGTTTATACAGTGATTTCATCAGGGAGTCGTTGGTGTGACAGGTGACACAGCTATTAACGGGGGCTGCAAAGCAGGCAGCGCTGTATAGCAGGAGAAAAAGAATTAGAGGGACAATCAAGAAGAACTTTCGTTGGTTTTTCACAAAACCTCCAGAAGTTGAGTATATGGTTAATTAGGACAGATCTATGTATCGGAACAAGATTGTTTGAAAATCCATCAGCGCCGTATCTCTGTTTTCCTTAGATTCGTCGATACATTTTTTCATGTTATTGGCCAGAATGGCCGCGCCTGTCTTTTTCATGGCTGATGTAACAGCGGATATCTGGGTGATCACTTCCACACAGGGAGCCTCGCTTTCCACAAGACGCTGCAGTCCGCGAATTTGCCCCTCAATGCGCTTCAAGCGGTTCATAATATTTTTTCTGTTTTTGTCCATATATACCCCGTGGGGTATATATGGCATAATAAAGAGGCCTGTCAAGATAATTTTTTGATAATACTTGTCGGATGAAACAGTAATAATAATGGGAAAAAAGCCGTTGGGCGATTAATCCAGTACGCCGATATTTAGTCTTGAGCGAATTCGGGATTACCATGGATTCAATATGTTGTGCCCAATGGCACAAACTGCTCGACTTTTATTTACACTGCATAACTCTTGTTGGCCCTACGGCGTTTTGAAATTAAACTTATGGCACTGCGCACAATAGTTTTCCGATTTGGTGTGCTGGTGGTGACACAGATTGCAGTCCAGTTCAGTTCCGTAATGGGGCGACGTGTGCGGATTAGATGGTTTTACGTTTTTTGTTTTTTCCGCAAGATTCGCCGTGCTGCCATGGCAGGCCACACATTGTTCCATGGTCAGAGTTTCAGGCTTTTTGGTCTTGCCATGACATTTGACGCAAGTTACATCTGTCAACTGATGAACATGGCTACCCGGTAGTTTGCCGATCAGGTTAAGATTATCTTTTGTGTGGCAGGCCTTGCATGCTTCCCAATTCATGGCTTTTGTATCGGGATGCTTATCCGGCAGCATTTTTGCTTTGACATGGCAGGCGGCGCAATCTCCGGCCTTGGCTTTGGACTGTTCGAGTTTGGGGGCAGCCCAGAGAGCCTGGCTGAACACAAAGATCATAATAATACTGAATAAAACAGCGGCTGCTTTTGTCCTGTTCTTAAGCTGATGCTTTTTCATATTCCTCCACAATAATTCTTTAGAAAAATCCGGATAACCGGGAAAACTTTCAACCAGTCTCCCGGTTATCCGAAAAAATATTAGCTCCAGGCCTTTTCACCCGCGGCACTCTTGCCGGCAATGCGGCCAAAAACGATACAGTCAGCCATGGCTACGCCACCCAGACGCACTGCCCCATGGACGCCACCGGTCACTTCGCCCGCCGCATAAAGACCTTTAACGGGCTTTAAATCAAAGCCGATGACCTGAGCGTTTTTATCAATAACCAAGCCCCCCATTGTATGATGAACCTTGGGCCAGAGTCTGGCGGCATAAAAAGGAGCGGTTGCTGTCGGTTTCGCGTCGGGGAAAATCATACAGTCAAAATCGGGGTCTTTCTTCTTTTCTACATAGGAGTTCCATTTGGCGATTTCATCCAGGAAAGTGGCCGCAGGCATATTGTATTCTTTGGCTAACGCTTCCAGGGTGTCGAATTTCTTAATGGCGCCGACTTCAATGCCTTTTTGCAGCATGCTGGCCATAACCTGCTTAGGCACGGCGTAGGAATCACCCATGATGAGAACCGGTTCACCGATGGCAATGATGGCATCGGCTCTTTCTTTCCGGTTTCCCGTTTCCTTGAAAAATCTCTTACCCGTTTTGGGGTTGATCATAAGGCCGTGGCCGACCAGCCTTTCACAGAAAAGGGGAACATAGCCGAAGCCTTTTTCATCGGGGCTCGTCCAGGGACCGAGCTGAATCCAGTCCATCTGAACATCCATGGCGCCGGCAATACACGCAGCCATTAATGCTTCTCCGGTGGCCCCGGGTTGGTTAGTCGATCCGAATCTGTCTGTGAGGCGGGGATCGTGTATCTGACGCAGTTTCAGATCCTCGGAAAAGCCACCCGAGCTTAACACTACAGCCTTTTTTGCCTTGATAAAGGCGGTCTTGCCCGTGCTTTCATTGGGGAATTTATAATCCTTGCGTACTTCGATACCGACAATCCGACCATCCTTGTTGGACAGGAATTTTACCAGTTTGGTGCGCATTTGTGGCTTCACGCCAAGCTCCTTGGCCTTGGCCAGCATCTTGTTGACCAGTTCGGAGCCGGAAGAGTTAATTGTCCCGTGGGTTCTTCTAACAGAATGTCCGCCATGGAAATTCAGCCTCGTGTACTTGGCGCCGATATAGGATTCGCTCCATTCAAAGGCATCTTTGGCGCCATAAGCAACCATTTTGGCCAGTTCGGGATTATTCAGGTAAGCCCCTGCTTTGAGCATATCTTTTAACATGAGCTCGGCAGAGTCTTTTACATTGTTGGTCTCCTGCATCTTGGTTGCCGGAGCGGAAAAATCCCCGCCATTGATGATGGAGTTGCCGCCGTGAACCGGCATTTTTTCGAGGACTACAACATCTTTAGCTCCGGCATTTTTTGCCTCGATGGCGGCGGCCAGTCCGGCAAAACCACTGCCGATTACCACAACATCATAGGTTTCATCCCATTTTTTCGGCAACGCATCACAGGCGGCTTGTGCATCCCTGGCGGGTATACCCAGGCCACCGACAGCCATAGCCGCTGCAGCGGCGGCGCCAGTAGTTTTTAAAAAATTACGTCTGCTGATGTTTTTTTCTTTCGCTTCATCTTTTTTCATATTAATCCTCCTGTATGTTTGGTTTCTTTTAAAGATTCCCTTGACGACATAAGAAAGTTAAGGATTGACGACAATTATTGTGAACACAAAAAATTCGCAGTTATTGAAAATGTCCGGCGACGAAAGAATCGCCTTTGCATGCTGCATTATATACACCCCAGCATTAATCCATGTCAACGCAATTCCACTGGCTGGAAAAACATTCAAAATAATTTGAAAAATTAACGGAACTATTGTCTTAAGACATATGTAATTGATATTGTTTCATTATTTGTTTATCGTCCGGGGGAAAGTTAGAGAAATCCCTCCAGTTAAGTAGGGTTACTCCCCATTGACTTTTTTGCTGTCCTTTTCTATAAATAATGGTCATTAAAAGATAGTTTGATAATTTATAATGAACCTGGCCCATTTGACGTGCAAAAATGTTTTGATTCGGCTGTTACTCCAAGAAACGACTGTGGTGAAGCTAATTGTTTCGGAACTGTTAAAATTACGATCTGCTTATGATTATAAGAAAAAGTCATTTAACAACCTAACCAAACAAACTAGACATTAGGAGGAAAAGTATGACAGAGGACAAAAAACTTACAAAAGCGCTTAGTCGAAGGAATTTTTTAAAGACCGCCGG
>CAYXZW010000001.1:0-219336 GCA_964469905.1 uncultured Smithella sp. | reverse complement strand
AATTAAATCAAACCTGGGGGCTCACGATGATTTTAGTTGAACATGATATGTCCATTGTTATGAGCATTTCCCAACGCATTATGGTTTTAAATTTTGGTGAAAAACTGGGAGAAGGCTCGCCGGAAGAAATCAGCAATCATCCGGAAGTAATTAAAGCATATCTGGGTGATGTTGAAACTTTGTAGTAAATATAGATTGCAATAGGCACAATAGTTTGGATTTTACTATGCAAAAAAAGCTGGAAAGCTACAATACGCTTCCCCAAATACTGGCCGGAAATTCGTCGAAATATGGCGATACAAAAACAGCCATCCGGGACAAAGCATATGGTATCTGGCAGAAATACAGCTGGGCGGATTATTATCGTTACATGGAAAAGACTGCGGCCGGATTTGTTGCGCTTTCGCTCAAGCGTGGTGAAGCTGTTTGTCTGATCGTTGAGAATCATCCGGAATGGTTATTTTCGGCATCAGCTGCTCATGCTCTGGGTGCAACAACCCTTAATTTATTTACATCATCTGTTGCCGAAGAATTAAGCACATCGATAAGCCGTATTAACTGCCCGATTGTTGTAGTACAGGATCAGGAGCAAACCGATAAACTGCTGGAAATAAAAGATAAACTACCATTCATTCGGAAAATTGTCTACATAGATCCCACGGGAATGACTGCTTACGAGAATGATCCCTGGCTGATGAGTTATGCCCAGCTTCTGGAAACCGGTGAAAAATATCTTCAGGGAAATGAAAGCTTCATTGCGGAAGAAATACAAAAAGGTCGGGCCGATGACATTGCCGTAATGATTCAGACTTCGGGAACTACCGGCATTCCCAAATTGGCCATGCTTTCGCATCGTAATTTGATTTCCATTGCCGTGCAATGGTCGGAGGCCAATAATATTCAGCCTGGAGAAAACTGGATATCGATATCGCCTCCGGCCTGGATTGTCGATCAAATGTGGTGCCTGGGTGTAGCCCTGCAAAGTGCCATGACGATTAATTTTCCTGAAACAGCCGAAACAGTGCTGGAAGATTTCCGCGATATCGGTCCATCTATAATTATTACATCTTCACGCTTCTGGGAGGACATGGCTTCCAGTATTCGAGTTAAAATATCTGATGCCGGCTGGTTGAAGCGAAATTTGTTTTACTTCGGTGAATCGGTAGGTAAGACGGTTGTCGATAAAACATCAAGGAAAAACAATATACCTTTTTCATTGAGTATTTTATATAAATTAATGTCATTGCTGGTCTATCGCCCGCTGTTGGATCGCCTGGGATGTTCTCACTTTCGTAGCGCTTTCACCGGAGGCCACCCCATCAGTCCGGATGTCATTCTTTTCTTCCGGGCCATTGGTTTGAATCTCAAGCAATGCTATGGTTTGACTGAAGCCGGGGGTATCTTTCAGATCCAGCCGGATAATGAAGTTAAGCTGGAAACTGTCGGAAAACCATTGCCGCAGACCGAAGTAAAAATTGCCGACGATCAGGAAGTATTGGTGAAGAGCCTGGCTAATTTTTCCGGTTACTATAACGATTATGAGACAACACAGAATGCCTTTCTTGATGGCTGGCTGAAAACAGGTGATGCCGGTTACATTGATGACGACGGCCATTTACTGATAATCGGACGTAAGGAAGATATAATCCGTAATAAAAGCGGTGAAGCTTTTTCACCTGATTTTATTGAGACCCGTTTGAAGTTCAGTCCCTATATAAAAGAAGCTGTTATTTTCGGCGAGAGTCGGCCTTTTATAACCGCGATGATCAACATCGATTTGGGAAATGTCGGTAACTGGGCGGAAGAACGCATGATACCTTATACAACATATATGGATCTTGCACAGCAGCCGGCAATCGAAGAACTGATTTTAACAGAAGTGCGGAAGGTCAACGAACAACTTCCCGGTTTGATGAAGGTGAAAACATTTATTCTTCTATACAAATTGCTCGATGCTGATGAAGAAGAGCTTACCCGTACCGGGAAGGTGCGCCGCCGGTTTGTTTATGGATTATATATTAAGATAATTGAGGCCATGTACCGAAATGAAAAAAATGTCCGGGTACAGGGTAAGGTGCGTTACCGGGACGGTCGGATAGGTGAAATTGAAACAACAGTAAATATAATTCAGGTCGGATAGCCGTTGTTCAAAAATAACTTAGTCTTGCCATAACCTGGAGGTCACAAGACCCACATGGATGGTAAAATAAACGCCGGGAACGGCATAAGGATCCATAACGAAATACAGAAAAAGTAGGTTATTTCGTAACGGCTCCTAAAAAGGATTTTAAAATGGATTTTTTTCTTCAGCTTCTGGTTAATGGCGTTTGTGTTGGACTCCTTTATGGAATATCAGCCATGGGTTTCGTCATGATCTTTAAATCATCCAGTGTGTTGAATTTTGCTCACGGTGAGCTTCTGGCGCTGGGAGCTTTCTTTTTCCTAGCATTAATTACCTGGGCAGGACTGCCTGTTTTACCGGCTTTTCTTTTGACGCTGGTCGGCTGCTTTATTTTGGGATTTATAATTGAAAAATTCTTTTTAAGGCCGCTGATCGGGGAAAAACTGATTTTTGTTATTATGCTTACAGTTGGTCTTGCGGCCATGTTTAAGGGGCTAATTCTGCTTATCTGGGGCGGCAATCTGCACACTTATCCTGATTTTCTGCCGGAATCACTGGCGCTGAAATGGGGCGCAATTTACGTAGCTCCTGTTTATTCGGCAACGCTGGTTATCAGCGTTCTTTTTCTGGTGCTATTTGGCTTGTTTTTTAAAAAATCAGCTCAGGGAATATACATGCGCTCAGTGGCCGATAATCAAAAAGCTGCTTTATCTCTGGGAGTTCATGTACGGCGTGTATTCGCCTTATCCTGGGCAATTGCCGCATTGGTTGCCAGTATGAGCGGTATTGTTTTGGGAATTATTAATGGTGTCAATGTTCATGATTTGAGTTCTATCGGTCTAAAAGTATTTCCAGTGGTTATCTTAGGCGGGCTCGACAGCATTGGCGGCGCTATTATCGGTGGTATAATTATTGGGCTTCTGGAAACGTTTACTGGTGGCTATTTATCGCCGTCACTGAGGGATGTAGTACCTTATATTGTTCTGGTCTTTATTTTACTGGTCAAACCTTATGGCTTGTTTGGTCTTGTGGAAATTGAGAGGGTTTAGATGAGGAAATTTTCTTTTCATCCCTGCGGGAATTATCGCGAAGACTATGCGCAGGAACTGACCATCTTTGAAACTGATTATGGCCGGGTATGCTTAGGGCTGTTTCTGGTTTTGCTTTTTTTCGTAATTCCATTCACATTGAGTCCATACATGCTCTATATACTGAATACTATCGGGATTGCAGCTATTGCTGCCATCGGTTTGAATATTCTTATCGGTTATACCGGACTGATATCACTGGGACACGGTGCCTTTTTCGGTGTCGGCGCCTATGCAGCAGCAATCCTCGCCACTCGGGCAGGTCTGGATTTTTATCTGGCAATACCTGCTGCCGGTATTATAACAGCACTTGTCGGTATGATTTTTGGAATACCTTCCGGGCGCCTGAAGGGACTGTATTTAACTATCGCTACCCTGGCCGGTCAGTTTATCATTGAGTACGTTCTTGTCCATTGGGACAGTTTAACCAAAGGAACAATGGGTATTACTATTCCTCCGGCAAAAATTTTAAAATGGGAAATTGCTGGTGACCAATCTTTTTTCTTTCTGATATTCATTTGCCTCGTTCTTATGACCTGGTTTGCTGTCAACATCATGCGCAGCAAGTATGGACGTGCCTTTATTGCTATCCGGGATAATGACCGTGCAGCGGAAGGCATGGGCATTCCGATCTTCAAATATAAACTACTGTCTTTTGCCATCAGTTCTTTTTATGCAGGCTTTGCCGGAGCACTCTGGGCTTATTATATGGTTAGCATAACCGCAGAACCTTTTAATTTGGGTCTTTCCGTGGAATTTATCGCCATGGTTATAATAGGTGGGATGGGTAATATCCCCGGGGCCATCTTCGGGGCTACATTCATCACGCTTCTGAATGAATTGCTGCGATATGTAACCGGCTTTTTGATGAATATCGGTGTAGTAACAAGTTCCGGTTTGAATATGGCGCCTTTGCGCGAATTCGTTTTTGGATTATCCATCGTTTTGTTTATTTTATTGGAACCTCGAGGCATTGCCGAATTATGGAGAATAGTGCGCTCCAACTTTAGGCTCTGGCCATTTTCATACTAGCAGGCTGTTGACCGGAAGCGCAATTTTAAAAGATTGAATTACATTACCGGCAAAAGCCGGAGGCTTTTACAAAAGGCTCCCGGCATTCGCCGGGCAGGCATCTGCGAAGTAAATCCGGCGTATGCCGGATACGCTGCAAACCTCATCGCTCAACGTATTGCCATATACGCCTCGCGATTCGGTTTTTGCGATGCCGTGCAGCTAAACCTTTTTGAACAGCCTGTAAATCAGGATAAAGGTAAACTATGGGCGAAATACTTTTACAAATAAATAATATATCCGTTGTATATTCAGATGTTATACAGGTATTAAAAGGCGTTTCTTTAAGTGTAGAAAAGGGCCATATAGTATCACTGCTCGGCAGCAATGGTGCGGGAAAAACAACTACCTTAAAGGCGGTATCCGGTTTACTCAAACCGGAGAATGGGGAAGTAACTGATGGTGAAATTATTTTTAAAGGAAAGAATATTCAGAATCAAGCACCGGAACACATAACTCGTCAGGGAATAATTCAAGTATTGGAAGGCCGTCAGCCCTTCAAGTATTTAACGATCGAAGAAAACTTGCGTGTTGGAACAGCCACAAGATCTGGAAAACCCTATAAACAGGACCTGGAAATGGTTTACAATTATTTTCCGGCACTGGTGCAAAGAAGAAAATCATTAGCCGGATATTGCAGCGGGGGTGAACTGCAAATGCTCGTTATCGGTCGGGCGCTAATGGCTCATCCGGAGCTTTTAATGCTGGACGAACCGTCTCTGGGCCTGGCTCCGCTGGTGGTCAAGGAAATATTCCGTATCATTAAGAAAATAAATGAAGATCAAGGGGCTACAATTATTCTGGTGGAACAAAATGCCAATATGGCGCTCCAGGTTGCCCATTATGCTTATGTTATGGAAAACGGCAAGATTATGATGGAAGGAACTGCCAAAGAATTATCCGAAAATCCGGATGTCAAAGAGTTTTATCTGGGCATGGCCGCCTCCGGCATTGCCAAATCCTATAAAGACGTTAAATCGTATAAACGCCGCAAACGCTGGCTATGAAAAGGATATTTAATGACTAAATTATTTGACGAAAAAGAATCGTGGACTAGGGAAGAAAGAAAAGCAAAGCAAGATCAAATGCTGTCCGGCATGGTGAAACTGGGCTATGAAAAATCGCCGCGGATAAAACAAATATTCGATGCACATAAAATTAATCCCCTCGATATTAAATCGAGGGAAGATTTGGAAATATTGCCGGTTACTTCGCGGGAAAAGCTGGTGGATATGGAAATGCAGGAACCACCTTATGCGGGGCTTCATAATCCCGACATAAAAATTGACCGTATTTTTACATCACCTGGTCCCGTATATGAGCCGCATCTTTCCGAGACAGATTATTTGTGGGCAAGAGCTTATCATGCCGCAGGCATTGGCCCCAACGATATTGCCCTTTGTGCTTTTTCTTATCACCTGGTGGCGGCAGGTCTTACATTTCACAATGGCTTGCGCCGAGTCGGCGCCACGGTAGTTCCGTCCGGAGCATCGTCATCGCAGATACAGGTGCAGCTTATCAAAGACTTAAAAGTAACTGCTTACAGCGGCACGCCAAGTTTTCTGATGTCTATTATTACCAAAGCTGCCGAGATGGGCTTTGATTTTAAGAAAGATTTTGCTGTGAAAAAAGCCTGCTTTGCCGCGGAACCACTGTTCCCGGATTTGCGCCGTAAGTTTGAAGAAGACTACGGCATTGATACCTATCAAATGTATGGAGCCACTGAAGTAGGCGATGTAGCTTACGAATGCAGAGTGAAAAGAGGTTGGCACATCTGCGAAGAAACTATAGTGGAAATAGTTGATCCGGAGACCGGTCGTAATGTTGCGCCAGGTGAACTCGGTGAAATTGTTGTAACCCGCCTCAATGATATTTTCTTTTTGTTCCGTTTTGGCACCGGTGATTTATCGCGCCTGATTGCTGAACCTTGCTCCTGTGGACGTACATCTTACCGATTGGCCGGAATTGCCGGGAGGGTAGGGGATGCCGTCAAAGTTCGGGGTATGTTTATCGCACCCAGTCAATTAAAAGCGATCCAGGCAAAATATGACAGTTTACCGCTACAGGCAGTAGTGAGCAGAGATGGTCATACTGACCTTCTGAAGCTGCGAGTGGAAAAGATTTCTCCGGAAATAGGCGATGTCTCCTGGGAAACTGGATTTAAAAAATATTTCCAGGAAATATGCACAGTGAAGATTGATCAAATAGAATATGTATCGGCAGGTGCGATTAAACAGGAGGAGAAACTGTTGGTTGATTTGCGGAAGTGGTAAGTATTGCCATTTGCTTTTTGCCCAACCGGTAGGCATCTAGTATTGATACTATCCACAAAAGAATTATCAAAACAAGGATTATGGATAGTTTATTTAAATCCAGTGCTTTTGTTGAATCCGTTGACAGTTTAATAACTGTAGCCAGATCTACAGTCCCTTTGGGGAAAGGATTAGCATTTAAGATATTATATGCTACTTGAGCTATCGCCCAGCAAATCGCCAGCATTCCTGCCAGCACCGGCAGAATAAAAATAATCCCGCGTTTATATTGTTTTAAATAGAAGTGCCCCCAGCCGGGAAAGAGCAAGGCATTGTATAATGCTGCGCGAATTGCCAGATTCATATATCGTTCCTCCCTGCATTAACAAAAGCTAAAAAGATGAACTCATCAAGAGAGAATTGTCACATCCTTCATCTTTAATTGAATGTCAGAAGAACCATTCCATTGATTAATTTGCGGAGTAAAAACAATATCAAGATTAGCGCCGGCAACTGACTTCAGGTAGCGCCCCATAGTAAACCAAATGGAGCTGCACGACATTCCGTTACTGGAAAGAGACATTTTTAAATGATTATTACCGACAATAGAATGTGAAGAAACTTTGATGTTACGGGCACATAGCACCGGTTCCGGATTCATGCTGCCAAAGGGTGCCAACATTTGCATCTGATTGATTAAACTCAAGTTTATGTCTTTGAGTTGGCATTCTGAATCGATAATTGTTTGAGAAACAAGATCAGTGAATTGACCGCTGTCCCGGATTATATCATCCAGTAAAATGGTGAATTCAGCAACGTCGTCTTCCTTGATGGAAATACCGGCAGCGTGATTATGACCGCCATAGGAAAGCAATAGGGAAGCACACTGCTGAATTCCCTTATAAATATTAAAATCAGAGATGCTGCGTCCAGATCCTTTGCCGATTCCGTCTTTCAGGCTGATAACAAAAGCCGGGCGGCTGAAAAGATCAACAAGCCGGGAGGCAACAATACCGACAACGCCCGGATGCCATCTATCCGAGGCAAAAACTAAAGCGTTCATTTTTTCAAAATCAGGATTGTTGCTGATTTTCGCCAGTATTTCATGAAGGATAATTTTTTCCATCGATTGTCGGCGTCTGTTGTAAGAATCCAACTTAGCCGCGAGCATTCTGGCCTCTTCCATGTCTTCTGTCAAAAGCAGGGCTACTGCGTCCAGCGGAGAGGCAATGCGTCCTGAAGCATTTATGCGCGGAATAAGGCAGAAAGATGCTTTGAAAGAATCAATAATCTGACCATCGATGCCGCTTATCTCTTTGAGTGCTTTAATTCCCGGCCGTTTGCCTTCGGTGATTAATTCCAAACCGATTTTGGCAAATATCCTATTCTCGTCGATGAGCGGTGCAATGTCACCAATGGTACCCAGAGCAACAATATCCAAATATTCCTTTAAATTAGGATAATCTTCATTCTTCCAGAAGCCATCTTTCCGTAAACTGCCTCTTAACGCAATCAGGAAATTATAAGCTATCCCGACACCGGCAAGATCTTTAAACGGAAAAGGACAGTCTTCCCGCTTGGGGTTGATATTGGCAACAGATAGCGGCAGAGTACCGGAAATGGCATGATGATCCAAAACAATTGTGTCAATTCCTAAAGTGCGGGCATAGGAAATTTGGGCGTGGTCGGAAATTCCGCAATCGACAGTAATAATCAACCGGACATCGGTGCTCTTAAATTTGTCAATAGCCGGGTTTTTCAAACCGTAACCTTCCTGAATTCGGTCCGGGATATAGTAAGTAACATCGGGAGTTATTTCTCTAATGAATTTATAAAGAATTACTACGGAAGTTATCCCGTCAGCATCATAATCACCGTAAATTACAATTTTTTCGTGATCGTAAATGGCTTTGAGAAGACGCGAAATACCCGCTTTCATATCCTTTAATAAAAAAGGGCTGTACAGGTCATTAAGCGATGGTTGAAGATAATGGCGGACATCTTCTAAATCAACATAATCACGATTGACGAGTGTTTGAGAGATAATCTGGTGGATTCCAAATTCATTGCTAAATGAATCTATTATATCTTTATTAAGATTATTCTTTATTTTCCATTGTGTAGCCGGCAGAGGTTTATCGATAGTCATTATTCATTCTTTTGATTTATTTCTTTACTGCATCATCATATCAAGGTTGATCCCGATGTCAAGGTTTCATTATTGGTTTAAAAGAATTATGTTTTGAAAATTAATCAACTATTAACTTAATCTGGCTGATAGGCCTATGGTTCTTGATCTTTAAAATGATAAATGCTAAACTTGAAACATGATAAAAAAAATTTTTAAATTAAATCGAAACGAAATTGCCATAGTTCAATTTATTGTCGAGGGATATGAAGGAATGGCCACTGTAACAACATTGGATTCCGCTACAGCAATTATTGAAATTTCTATTATTCCTGATTTCATTGTGGAAATAAACAATCTTCTGGATAACCTGAAAAGCAAATATCATCTGGAAGATGTTGAATATTATGCGGCAAATATTTAAGGCCTAATCTGATGCTCATGCTCACCCATACATATATTTTACAAAATATCCTGGGTGTTTCTGGTATCAAAAACTATGATTCAGACATTTTTGTTTATAATATAGTGCCTGATTTGTTAACTATACATCCGGGTATCAATTCTCGACAAACTCATCAGATCAATAGAATGCTGCACATCCCGCCTCTTTATTCCAAGGCTGCCTATATAATGTTCCATTTGCTGGTTGATGATTTGTCCCACTATGGCGAAATATGCTCCGGCATACCTGATGAATTTAACCCGGATTCTCAAGGTTATTGTTATATTAAGGGAAAACCAATAATTAATTTAATTATGGATTTTCAAAAGAAGGTCAATAAGGAAATATCTTATAACGAAGCGGCATATCGTTCTCATTTAATTGTGGAAATGATTTATGATCTGGCTATTATCGATCATATTACAAGAAATCACACAGTTAAGGTTTTAAGAGATGCTATTTGTGCTACAATAGATAAGGATATGGACGAATTTACCACTACAATCAATTGGCTATATGGTCTGGATAAAACAGAAATTCGCGATGTGCTGCAAAAATCACAGTCTTACCTGACTGAAGATAAAATTCAGAAAACAATGACGATAGAAGGCCGAATTCGTCTTTATGCATTCAAATTCGGCCTTCCGGTTGATGAACAATTATATCTTGCGGGCATTAAAAAAATATTTCTTCAAGCAAGAGAATTACTCGATGATAACGAAATCTTTCTTAGGGACACTACTGAAGCTGCAAAAAAATACGGCTGGCTGCCTCCTGTTACATAGCCTTTTTTACAAAGCCAGAACGGATACAACGTGTACATACTTTTACTCTCTTAACGGCTCCTGATTTCTCATTAACACATCGCAATTTCTGCAGATTTGGGTACCAGGCTGTTTTGGTTTTATTGTTGGCATGGCTGACGCTATTGCCGATTGACGGTTTTTTACCGCATACTTCACAAACACGAGACATGAAAAAATCCTCCTAAAAAATGTGCGTCGTTACTAAACCATAAGACATTATATTGCAAGCATTTTTTTCTTAATTATCAATCTGCCATCGAAGGCGGTTGACCTGTTGCCTCCAAAACACGTAACCATAAGTCTCCCTGCGGATCAATTTTCCGGCGGTTAACAGCAGCGCTCAACGGCAAGTGAACATATTCTCCTTTCATCAGGGCAACTAAAAGCCCTGTTTTCCCGGCCATCGCGGCATGAACTGCATATTGTCCCAGTGAACTGCAATAAATGCTGTCGGAGGCATTGGCCGGAACCGAGCGAATCATGTAACTGGGTTCGATATATTTTAAATTAATTTCCCTATTGATCCGTTGAAAATACCTCTCTATTTCGTTTTTTAAAAATATACCGATATCATATAAACGAAGATTTCCGGAAGGATCAGTTTCAACGGGATCATCAATTTTTCGCAGAAGATCCTGGCCTGCTCCTTCGGCAACGAGAACAACAGCATGACCTCGCGATTCAATACGTTTTTCCAGGGATATCAGAAATCCGTTTTTACCTTCCAGAGAAAAAGGAACTTCGGGGATCAGCACAAAATTCGTATCGTTCTGAGCAAGTGCGGCATTTGCCGCAATATGTCCTGATAGTCTCCCCATAATCTTAATCAGACCGATGCCGTTTATTGAACCTTTGGCTTCCACGTGGGCGCATTGAATAGCATTAACTGTTTGAGCTATTGCCGTATCAAAGCCGAATGATTTTTCAATCAGGTTAAGATCATTATCAATTGTCTTGGGAATACCGATAACGGCGATTTTTAAGCCGCGTTTCTTTAAGACGTCGGCTATTGCCTGAACGGCGCGCATCGTGCCGTCGCCCCCGATACAAAAAAGAATGTCTATTCGGTAATCCGAGAGCGATTTTATGATTTTATCTATATCTTGATGCCCTCGCGAACAGGAAAGAATGCTTCCGCCAATGTGTGTTATATCTTTAACAATTTCCGGTGTAAGCTGGATTGTTTTATGTCCATATTCCGGAATCAAACCTCGGAAACCATATTTAATGCCGCAAATATCTTTAACACCGTAGCGGTAATAAAGCTCCATGGTAATTGATCGAATAACATCATTAATGCCCGGACAAAGACCCCCGCAAGTGACAATGGCTGCTTTTGTTCGACTCGGCTCAAAAAATAATTTCTCCCGGGGACCTGCTAATTCTATAGAAAGAGGCTGCGCTTCTCGATCTTCACTTTCTGTAGAATTATCAAGATAGCAATCAAACAATAATCGTTTGTTGTCCGAAGTGAAATTGGTAATATCCAGCGGCGAGTCAATATTACCTGCACCTAAATCAGCTATTGTGAAATTCGAAAATGAAGACATAATAATTAATCAAGCCTTTTTGGTTAGGAGCCGTTATGGAACAACTATTGAGTTTCTAAAAATTTCGTTACGGCTCCTTATGCCGTTCCGAGAATTTATCTGACCACCCCAGCCGGTCTTGTGACATTCAGGTTATGCCAGACTAAGTTATTTTTGTGCAACGGCCAATTACGCTGGATGCAGCATTAATGCCGGAAATTATTTCTCCCTCAAATCCGGCGTCGGCCAATAATGAGGCACCGGTCATGTATACATTCTTGAAGCGCGTTTTGTTGGTTCTGGCTGCGAATCCGGTAATAAAAGAACGCCTCATTATGTATTTAGAGTTATGTACACTGCGTGATATTTTGGATATTTCGATAGACTTTTCCAGATCAAAAAACACGATATTTTCTTTTAAAAATGGAAGAAAATATTCCAGGCGGTCAATAATTGCTGAAGCTTCAGCTGTTAGATTTTCACGGGACCATTGCTCATGATCGGCAGATAAAAAAACTGTTGCCGTAAGAGGCACATTATTGTCCGCAGATACCGTTTCATCATCCGGCACGCTATATTCCAGAATAATCATATTATTATCGAATATGTTTTTCTGCACATCGGAAACCACGGCCACATGATGCGCCATTTTTTCCGGAAGGCATTTCCGGGCACAGCCCAGATGAATTGTAAAAGGTGAATGCGAAATTTTAACCGGGTTAATCCAGTTCTCAAAATTAATATTTTTCTTGCCGGCAAGCAATAAGTGCATTGCATCCCACTTTGTACTCACAATCAAATATTTCGCAGAAATGCTGGATGTATTTCCGGCGTTAGCAGAAATATCTATGGAAACAGATTTTCCCTTATTTACATTTAATACTTCGCAATTGCTCAAATACAATCCGTTTTTCGATTCCAGCTTCTTAATCAAGGAATTGAAAATGATCTGTTTGCCTTGCCGGAAATAATAAATGCCCCGAAAGGCGGAACAATGCTGAAGGCTGGAAGAAAAACTGTTTTGATTATCTATATTAATACTCAACAAAGCTTCCTGTGCTTCAAATACTTTTTTTAAGGAATTATTTTTATTTAAAAGCTTTTTGAATTTAGCTTTTTCCAATTGATGTCTGAATAAAGACGGCAGCATCTTTAAAAAAATATAGTAGTCTTTGAAGCTAAGGGGCTTAATATGAGGATGATTATGTAACCACTCGGTGAAAATATTACATTTGTTTCCGGCTGATTCATAGAATGCTTTAATCTCCGGGGCATATTCGGGAAACTCCCTGGCCATTTCATTTACCAGTGCCTCTTGTTCATTAAAAAAATCAATTCTGTGTTCCGGCAATATAATTTGATAAGCGGGGTTTAATAATTTGCTTTCCCGTTCAATAGGTGGAATATCGAGTTCTGCTAAGAGCGAGAGACAGGTCTGGTTTAATCCAAAACCACTCAGCGGTGTCGGGTCGATATTAAAAGCAAAGTCATCGACTAAATGAAAACCGCCAAGGCCGTGCTCAGCCACCAGAACCGTGTCCAGTCCATAGTTGGCCGCAACAGCTGCCGCTACATGGGAAGAAAGATCATCTCCGATAATTATTAAATCATGCATGCAATTTATCTATTTCCTCCGATGATAAAACTGCAAAACCTTCACTCATGAGTAATGCACAAGTTACTCCCATTCCGGCAACCAGATTTTTACCCTGGTATAAGTGATGCACTGCACAAGAAGGGCTCCGTTCCTTTAAAATTACTCTGGAAACATTGTGCTTTCGGGCAATCATTAATGCCTCTGTCGCCCCGCGGATAAATTCTGCAGTTACATCGATACCCGAAGCGCTGATAACTCTGGCCCGATTATTCAAAACATCAAATCCGTTGCCGTCAATAATCTGTGCCGGTTCACGCGGTGTCGGCAGGCCACCTAGTTGTTCCGGGCAGACTGCAATCAGGCCGGGAGAATGCATTAACTGCTTTTCGGGCGGAAGACATTTGCCGTCCCAGCGGCATTGCCTGCCTAATAAACAAGCGCTCACAACAATCATGGTAATTAAAAATCTGTCAGTGATGGGTTATGCAATGCCACTAAATATTTTTCTGCAACATCTTTAATCTGAACTTTTCGCCCGGATATCATAATTTTCCCTTCAGCAAAAAATTGAATTGCCTGGGGGTATATCTTATGTTCTTCCTTTAAAATGCGGGCAGCAAGTGTTTCTTTGGTGTCATCCTGTAATACAGGGACAACACTTTGAATAATTATCGGTCCGGTATCGATTCCTTCATCAACAAAGTGTACAGTACATCCGGAAAATTTTACACCATATTCGAAAGCATCTTTTTGGCCATGAGTACCGGGAAATGAAGGCAAAAGGGCAGGATGAATATTAATTATTCTCTGAGGAAATGCCTTCAGAAAAACAGGGGTAAGGATGCGCATGAATCCGGCCAGAACAACCAGATCAATTTCATTACTTCTTAAAATTAGAATCAATTCCTTGTCGAAATCTTCTCTGGTGCTAAAATCGTCATGCTTGAAGACGGCAACAGGCAGGCCGTGTTTTTGCGCTCTGGTTATGCCGAAGGAATGAGGATTATTACAGATGACTATCTTGATTGTTGCTGAAAGCTTACCGTTCTCGATATTGTCAATAATCGATTGAAGGTTGGAGCCGCTGCCGGAAATTAACACTCCCAGTTTCAATGGTTGGTTCATTATTTTACCATCAGTGTTGATTTACTAGTAATAAGTAGAATAATTAAAAATTCAGATGCCGTTAGGTTTCACTGAAACAAACCAATGCTTGTTTTCTCTCTCTCTTTTCTACGGAACCGATTAAATATGGCTTTTCTCCCAGCACTTCCAAACGATGAATAACCTCAGCAGATTCTTTTTCCGGAACAACGATCATCATTCCAATGCCCATGTTAAAGACACGGAACATTTCCTTTTCATCAACCTTGCCAATTTCCTTGATGACCTGGAAAACAGGCGGTATATCCCAGCTGTTTTTAGTTATTACGCAACGACAGGATTGGGGAATAATCCGGGGAATATTATCGTAAAAACCGCCGCCGGTTATATGCACAAGACCTTTGATGTTAAAATTCTTAAAAAGATTCAGCAGAGGCTTTACATAGATTCTAGTGGGCTCTAAAAGTTCCATTCCAATTGTTTTTTCTAAACCGGAGACTTTATCGGTAACCTGAAGTTTACCCTTGTCGAGTAGAACTTTCCGGGCCAGAGAGAAACCGTTGCTATGCAAACCGCTGGATGCAACACCGATAATACAGTCATTAACACTGATTGCTGAACCATCGATAAGTTTTTCCGATTCCACAACGCCGACACAAAAACCGGCCAGATCATATTCGCCGTTCTTATAAAAACCGGGCATTTCCGCAGTCTCACCACCGATTAATGTACAACCGGCCATTTTGCATCCCGCAACAATACCTTCGACAATTTTCACACTTTTTTCCAATTCGATTTTACCAGTTGCCAGATAGTCCAGAAAGAAAAGAGGTTCGGCACCCTGGACAACGACATCATTGACAGACATGGCCACAAGATCAATCCCGATGGTATCGTGTTTATCCATTAATTGGGCAATTTTTAGTTTAGTGCCGACGCCATCGGTGGATGAAACCAGAATTGGATTTTTATACTTGCCGGAGTCAAAGCGAAAGAGTCCACCAAAACCTCCTATGCCGGAAACTACTTCTTTACGTGCCGTTGTTTTTATGAACGGTTTGATGCGTTCGATAAAATCATTGGCAGTATCAATATCGACGCCTGAATTTTTATAGGTAGATTTTGTTGGCATATCACCCCGTATGATTATTACTTTTTGATAAAGTTAATGCTGGCTCATCTAACGTAAATAAGAGTTTAAGTCAATCATTCCTTGCGCAAATAGAATATATTTGTTAACTAAAATTGTCAATTGCCTAATAATAATTAATGTTTGTCAATTCCAATCAATGCGGTGCTGTGTATGGAAACATTTAAAAAGATTCTGCTAAAGATTGAGCAGCCGCTGATTTTTTCTTCTCAGAATAATTATAAAAATTTAATCCATATTAAAGATTTGGGGAAGACTCTTTTGAATTTGTCGCTGATCTTGAAAAGTTCACTGCCTCCCGATCTGCAGAATAATTCCTTCACGCTGCTGGACGAGTTATTAGATCTTTTTTCCGATTTCGACAGGCTGGAACTGAAAAGGAAAAAGCAGAACGTGGAGAAAGCAATAGAATTATTTAATCAGCTCAAAACAGTCGTTCAGTTAATGGAGGCGTCGAGCCCACTGCATGATGAGAAATCAGTTCAAAGAATAGCGGATATACACGAGACACTGGCCAAACTGGCACTTCCGGTGCAATATTTAAAAGGCGTAGGGCCCAAGATGGCTGAGCGTTTCGGCGCAAAAAAAATTATGAATGTGGAAGATTTGCTCTTGTTCCTGCCGCGCACTTACGAAGACAGACGGGAAATAAAAAAAATTAATCGCTTGGAAACCGGAAAAAATCAAACAGTCATGGGTAAAGTAATTCTGACCGAATATAAATATTACGGCAAAAGACGTATTCTGGAAATTACAATAACCGATAATACAGCCAATCTCACGGCTAAATGGTTCAAAGGCCAGACTTCCTATCTTTTGGGCTTCTTTAAGAAAGGAGCAAATGTAATTCTCACCGGCAATGTAACGCCCCATTACGTGGGCCGCGCTATGATCCACCCGGACTATGAAATATTGGATGAAAATGACGAAGAAAATCTTCTTAATTTCAAACGAATCGTTCCTGTTTATTCCGAAACGGAAGGTCTGCATCAAAAATATATGCGTAAAATTATGCATCAGGCATTGGCCAATTATGCCCGCTACGTTATTTCGCCAATTCCTTCTGATATAGTCGGCAAGCGTAATTTAATCGAACTGCAAACAGCAATCAGGTTGGTCCATTTTCCGGGAAATAATGAAAATCCGGACGATTATAATCTCCAGCGATCCGCCGCACATTACCGATTAATTTACGATGAATTCTTTTTTTTCCAGCTGGGTATGGCCGTAAAAAAATCAGGCCG
This sequence comes from uncultured Smithella sp., assembly GCA_964469905.1. Classification (GTDB taxonomy): domain Bacteria; phylum Desulfobacterota; class Syntrophia; order Syntrophales; family Smithellaceae; genus MVRV01. The sequence goes on along the minus strand of CAYXZW010000001.1, from coordinate 202,800 downwards.
TGCTCTGGAGAAGGGAATCAGTTTTAAAAATCAGACTGACATGCTGGAGAAATTTATTTCCGGTTTGCCCTTTGCGTTGACTGCAGCACAAGGCAGGGTAATAAATGAAATACTTTCAGACATGGCCAAAGACACAGCGATGAACCGTCTTTTGCAGGGAGATGTCGGCAGCGGGAAGACTGTTGTATCCATGGCGGCCGTAATTATTGCCTGTGAAAATAATTATCAGGCAGCAATGATGGCGCCAACGGAAATATTAGCCAAACAGCATTACCGTAATATTAACGAATGGGCGGTCAATCTGGGATTGAACGTCGTTTTATTAACCGGCAGTAAAAATGCGGCAGATCGAAAAGAAGCTTTGGAGCAGATTAATTCCGGCAGGGCCGATATCATCATCGGGACACATGCACTGATTCAGGAAGATGTTGATTTTCATAAACTGGGACTGGTTGTGATCGATGAGCAACACCGGTTTGGCGTCATGCAGAGGGCCAGTTTGCGTAAGAAAGGAATCGATGCCGATGTGCTGGTGATGACCGCAACTCCGATTCCGCGCACACTGGCGATGACGGTTTATGGCGATTTGGAAGTATCGGTAATCGATGAGATGCCTCCGGGGAAAATACCGGTATCTACAACTGTCATGGGTGAAAATAAGCGCAGTAAAGTTTATTCGGTAATTGCTTCGGAACTTGCCCAGGGTCATCAAGCCTTTATCGTTTATCCACTGGTGGAGCAGTCCGAAAATCTGGATTTAAAGGATGCAACCAATATGGCCGTTCATCTGCAGAAAGATATCTTTCCCGAATATAAGGTCGGGATGATTCATGGTAAGATGAAGGATAAGGAAAAAGATGCGGTCATGCATGCTTTTCAGGAAAACAAAATACATGTTCTTGTAGCTACCACCGTTATAGAAGTAGGTATCGATATACCACGGGCATCCTTAATGGTCATTGAACATGCGGAGCGTTTCGGCCTTTCGCAACTGCATCAACTGCGGGGCAGGGTAGGTCGCCGGGATATCCCTTCCCGATGCATTTTACTTGCCGATTATGCCCGTTCTGATGTGGCCCGTAAGAGACTCAAGGTCATGGAAAAAACAACAGATGGCTTTGCGTTGGCGGAAGAAGATTTGGCTATTCGAGGTCCTGGTGATTTTTTAGGCACCAGACAATCAGGTCTGCCCGATTTCCGTATTGCCAGCATTATTCGCGATGCCCGGATTTTAAGCGATGCCAAAGAAGATGCTTTTGCCCTGGCTAACCGCGATCCTTTTTTGGATAAACCGGAACACTTGATTTTGCGGGAAACCTTGCTTTGGAAATGGCAAGGCAAGCTGAATCTGGCCAGGACAGGATAAGAATCTATTTCTCAGAATGTTCACATCACACCCTTTTAACTAATTGACTTTTTTCCGGGAAATGCTATCTTCCGCCTCAGTGAAAACCCACAGACAATCATTGGGGACAGGAGCGTAAGTAAATGAAAGTAATTGTAAAAAAAGGAAAACTTCAGGATATTGTCAGCCAGGCCGTCATATTAACCTTATTTCAAGATCAAAAAGAAATGACCGGAAATTCATTAGTTATTGATCAGCAGACCAATGGATTAATTACCCAATTAATAAAAAATGGTGATTTCACAGGCAAGCTGTCCCAAATAGCAGTAGTTTATACGCGAGGGTCAATTCCGGCCCAAAGAATCGCCCTCGTTGGTTTAGGTAAAAAAAGTGAAATTAATCTGGAAAAAATTCGGACTGGTTTCAGCAAAGTGATGCAGCATTTGCGTGGCCTGAATATTAAAGAAGCGGCAACTTCCATAGATTTAAATATCCTTGCCGGAGAAAAAGAGAAAATTGTGCAGGCAGTAGTTGAAGGCGCACTTTTGGGGCTTTATCAATACACGCCTTACAAAACTCTGGGGCGCGAAGACATCAAGGAAATGAAGCAAATCGTTATTGTCGCGGATAGAGAAGAATATTCAACTGTCGAATCCGCAGTTAAAATTGCCCGGATTATTACTGAGGGTGTTTACTTCGCACGTGATCTTATTTCCGCTCCTTCCAACGAAATGACACCTTCCATAATGGCGCGAAAAGCCAGAGAAATCGCCAGCAGAAAAAAAGTGACATGCAAAATATTGGATCGGGCTAAAATGCGGAAAATGGGAATGAATGCCTTTCTGGGCGTAGCTTCGGGAAGTAACGCCGAACCGAAGTTTATTATCCTGGAATATTCCGGTAGCTCAAAAAGCAAAGCACCGGTTGTTCTCGTCGGTAAAGGTTTAACATTTGACAGCGGTGGCATCAGTCTCAAACCGGCGGAAAAAATGGATGAAATGAAATCGGATATGTCCGGTGGAGCCGCAGTTATGGCAACGATTATGGTCGCTGCCGATTTAAATCTACCGCTGAATGTTATCGGACTGATTCCGGCTACGGAAAATATGCCCAGCGGCACTGCCTATAAACCGGGAGATATTTTAAAATCGTATTCGGGTAAGACTATCGAGATTATCAATACAGACGCTGAGGGTCGCTTAATCCTGGCGGATGCTCTTCATTATGCCGCAAAATATAAACCGGCGGCTATTGTTGACATTGCCACTCTCACGGGCGCTTGTGTTATTGCTCTGGGCGACGATGTTATCGGAATGTTGGGGACTGATGATAATCTTAAAGAAAAAATTACTAAGGCCGCCCGGGAAACAGGTGAACTTGTCTGGGAACTTCCTTTGTGGGATCACTACTTTGATCTTATCAAGAGCGATATTGCCGATTATAAAAACACCGGAGGGCGAGCCGCCGGAACAATCACCGCCGCGGCTTTTTTGAATAAATTTGTCGGTGATTTCCCGTGGGTTCATTTGGATATTGCCGGCCCCGCCTGGAGCAGCAAAGACAAATCTTATATCCCGAAAGGAGCCGCCGGAGTTACAGTGCGCCTGTTGACGGAATATCTGCGCAACTCTGATAAAAAATAAAAATATGCCGCCTCTGCTGGAAATAAAAGAATTAATAACGGTATTTGATACGAATCGCGGAAGAATAAAAGCGGTTGATGGAGTTTCTTTAAGTTTGCAACCGGGAGAAACGTTGGGCATTGTCGGCGAATCCGGTTGCGGCAAAACCATGCTGGCACTGTCAATCATGCGGTTAATTCCCGCCAATGGCAGTATTATCAACGGTTCAATTATTTTTCAGGGACAGGATTTATTAAAATTATCTGCCGAAGAAATTCGCTCCAAGCGTGGCAATGAAATTGCCATGGTCTTTCAGGAGCCCATGACTTCACTCAATCCGGTTATTCGTATTGGTGAACAAATTGCTGAAGCAATACGACTGCATCAAAACCTCTCCGAAAAAGATGCTTTTGCTTTGAGCATTGAACAATTGCGGGAAGTAGGAATTCCCGAGCCGGAAAGAAGGGCACAGGATTACCCTCATCAACTGAGCGGTGGGATGCGACAAAGGGTTATGGTAGCGATGGCCATGTCTTGCCATCCCCGATTACTTCTCGCCGATGAACCCACAACCGCCTTGGACGTAACCATTCAGGCACAAATTCTGGATTTGATTTCCGATTTGAAAGAAAAGAATAATATGGCGGTCATTCTCATCACGCATGATCTCGGCATTATTGCCCAGACGGCGGACAATGTGGCGGTAATGTATGCCGGCAAGATTGTGGAAAATTCTCCGGTTGATGAAATGTTTGCCAATCCGTTGCATCCTTACACCAAAGGGTTAATCGATTCTCTGCCGTCAGGTTGCGGTAGTGACAGGCAGAAACACCTTAAAACCATTCCCGGATCTGTCCCCAGTTTATATAATCTGGCGGCGGGATGCAGCTTTCAGGAGAGGTGTTCCTTGTCCACAGGTCAATGTAGGGAGCATGAGCCTAAGCTTGTAGAAATTAAATCCGGTCATTTTGTGTCTTGCTGGAGAGCTTGGTAAACAACATATTAGGAATCATACAATGCCTGATCTTCTCTTCGATATTCAAAAATTAGATAAAAAATATTCTCTCACAAGTGGTATGTTGAATTCCAAAAACAGAGTTGTTAATGCGGTTAATAATTTAACTCTACAAATATATCGAGGAGAAACATTAGGCCTGGTTGGTGAATCGGGTTGCGGTAAGTCAACACTTGCGCGCCTGATAACAAGGCTGGAAAAACCATCGTCGGGCTTTATCAGTTTTAAAGGTGAAAATATAAATTCTTATAACACGGAATCCCTGAAGGCATACCGACGCAATGTCCAGCTGATATTTCAGGATCCTTATTCTTCACTCAATCCTCGCAAATCAGCATCCGTAATAATTAAAGAACCATTAACAATCCATCAAATAGGCGATAGAAATTCTCGTCGGGAGTCAGTATTAGAGTTAATGGCGAAAGTCGGTTTAAGTGCCGAGCAGGCTGGCCGCTATCCGCATGAATTCAGCGGCGGACAGAGACAACGCATCGGAATTGCCCGCGCACTTATTCTCCGGCCGGAAATGATTGTTGCAGATGAGCCTGTCTCCGCATTAGATGTGTCCATACAGGCGCAAATATTGAATTTACTGAAAGACTTAAAACAGGAGTTTGGCCTGACATATTTGTTTGTTTCACACGATCTTAATGTGATCCGCCATATGTCTGATCGCATTGCGGTGATGTATTTGGGCCAAATTGTTGAACTGGCGCAAAATCAGGATATTTATAATTCCCCGCTCCATCCTTATACGCAAATGCTGCTTGCGGCAGTGCCTAACTGCGACCCGCAGAAAAAAACAAATAAAGTAACAATAAAAGGGGAAGCGCGGATGGAAGGAGCTCAAGGTTGTAATTTTCAAAACCGCTGCCTCTATAAAATGACCGTTTGCGAAAAACAGCAACCGGTATTAAAGGAGGTTAAAGATAACAGATTTTGTGCCTGTCACAGGGGAGAAGTGGCGAAATAGCAATTTAGTTACGGTTTATTATGATTGTTACATTGATTAAGCTTATTGTTAAATAACGGTTTAACCGGAATTAATAAAGAGGAACGATGATGAGCGAGGAACATATTCATATAAAAAATAATGAATTACTGATTGAAGGATTATTAAACAAATCAACAGAAGACAAAGGGGTCGTTATTTGCCATCCGCATTCTTTGATGGGTGGCTCCATGCATAATAACGTTGTGCAAGCTATTCAGGAAGCTTATGCCGCTGAACAATATTCCACATTGAGATTTAATTTCCGGGGCGTGGGCGGCAGTACAGGCGTTTATGATGAAGGCCGGGGTGAGCAGGAAGATATTTTAGCTGCGTGTAAATATTTACAGGGTATTGGAATATCGGAAATATCTTTTGCAGGCTATTCTTTTGGTTCCTGGGTTGGCTCAAAAATTATTGAAAAAGGTGATCATCCGTTTGCCGCCACCATATTTATCTCACCACCAATCAGTTATTTTGATTTTAATTTTTTTAAATTAGCCAATAAAATCGATATGATTGTCTGCGGAAACAACGATCAGTTCTGCGATATTGGTATTTTAAAACAGCAAGTAAATAATGTTAACTTGAATTTAAAAATAATCCCCTATACAGATCATTTTTATATCGAAAAAGAAGACGAGTTAAAAAATATTTTACGTTCAGCTATAAATAACGAAAAAAATTGACTAAATTATAAAAAAAGCTTGATTTTTAAAAAAAATGATGTTAGTTGCTCTACTAACGTATGTCGGTCCTGAGTTTAACAGGATGTAAAAAGTGTAATGATTATTAGGAAGTAGTTAGTGCTGAGTTTTGCAATAATAAAAATTAACCGCTGAGAATTCTTGAATTGAGAAAGAGAATTCGTGCGGTTTTTTTGTTTCTGGCAGGAATCAACCTGTACAGAAACGAATATTTGAAAGGAGGATTTTTAACTGTGGCAGAAGGAAAAGTAAAGTGGTTCAACGAGAAGAAGGGGTTTGGTTTTATTGAAAACGATGAAGGTGGCGATGTATTTGTTCATTATAGCGCTATCGCAGGAACCGGATTCAAAACTCTTTATGAGGGTCAGAGAATTCGTTTTGACATTGAGCAGGGCAATAAAGGTCCCAGCGCAACCAATGTGCAACCACTGTAATATTTAATCAATTTATCTCCGAATTAAAATGCCCCGATTAAAGGGGCATTTTTTTTATTATGACTTAATATCAAACCGGTTAAGTTCTTTTTTCGTCCAGTACAAAATTGCAAAAAAAGCAATTATGTTGGCAATCGGTAAGGCCAGCCAGGCGCCAAAAAGACCAAGCCAAGAAGAAAAAACAATTAAAAACGGAATAAGTAAAAGGACATCGCGGAAGAAAAGTAAAACCATTGCCAGATTTCCCTTTCCCAATCCCATAAACATGTTAATGAAAATTATCGATGGCGCCGTAAATATCAAAACTGACACATAGAGCCTCAAGGCTGTTGTGGCAATTGCCGTGAGCGCCGGATCATTAGAAAAAATACCGACTATTGATTCAGCATATATTTCCAGGAAGACGGTAGCGATTACAGCAATCACAATGGCTGCTTTTGTCGCCACGAAGACAGATTCTTTCAGACGCCCGTAAAGTTTAGCTCCTTCGCTGTAACCAACAATAGGCATTAGTCCAAAACCAATTCCAAATAAAATCATTGTTACAAGTCCGTTTACTCGAAAGCAGATGCCTAAAGCAGCTATAGCGAGTGAACCGAACTGAGATAGCGTATGATTGTAAAAAACTAAAACTATACTTACAATCATATTAATGACAATCGAGGGAAATCCGGTAGAAAATATTGATTTAATTACGGATATGTTTGGTATTAGATATTGCCATTTAAGATCATAAATTGATGTTTTTAATAACATAAAATAGACGGAGAAGATGCAGGCTGCAAATTGAGCAATAACTGCTGCCAGAGCAGCTCCTTTGATGCCCATACGTGGGAAAGGTCCTATACCGAAAATTAAAAAAGGATCGATAATTGCACTGAGAATTGAAGAAATCAGAACAACCCACATGGATAAAAGAGGTCTTCCCTCGGCGCGTAACAAATTATTGGACATCATGGAAAAGAAAAGAAAAGGCGAACTGAAGGTGACAACAATCAGATAATCGCGGCAAAGAGGCATTATTTCGGCATCTGCGCCAAAAATACGGAGAATCCCGTCATGAAAATACAGGACGGAAATAATCATTACGATGCCAAAAAACAGGGAAAGGGTAAATATATGGCCGGCGGCTTGCTTTGCCTGGAATAATTTACCCGCGCCAAACATTCTTGCCGAAAAGGAGCCGGCACCAACGCCGGTACCAATGCCGACAGCAGCAAAAATCATTTGAATGGGGAAGCAAATTGTCAATGCGGCCAGAGCCTGAGGGCTTAATCTGGAAAGCCAGAAAGTATCAATAAAGTTGTAAATGGACATAGCCACCATTGCTATCATCGATGGCCAGCTCATCTTAATAATCAACGGGAAGATTGCTTCCTTGCCCAAATCGAGTCGTTTGTTCATTTATTTTCAGCCGGTAATGGTAAAATTAAGTTAATTATTGTATTACATTTCATTAATAAAAGATAAATTCAAGGCAATAAAGTGGTTAAAAAAACCATAATTCTTCTGGGAGCGACTGCGTCGGGTAAAACAAAACTGTCTGCTCGTCTGGCCTACGAGCTGAAAGGTGAAATAATTTCTGCAGATTCCCGACAAGTTTATCAAGGCCTGGATATTGGTACAGGCAAAGATTTAAGTGAATATATAATTAATGGCTTCAGGATACCATATTATTTGATCGATATTATCAGTCCGGCAGAAGAATTTAATCTTTTTGAATTTCAGACCGGTTTTTATGAAGTTTACTCCGATCTTAAAAAAAGAAATGTTCTGCCGGTAGTGGTTGGAGGCACCGGGCTTTATTTAGAATCAATTATTCTGAATTACCAGTTACCCGAGGCGCCACCGGATCAGGAATTAAGAAACAATTTGCAAACTAAATCAATCGAGGATTTACAAAAAAATCTTTTCGCCTTGAAAAGTCAACTTCATAATAAGACGGACATCGAGGATAAAGACAGATTGATTCGGGCTATAGAGATAGAAAGAGCGCGATTACGACAGCCTGCAGCAACATCAGCAGTGCCGAATTTGAATGCCGCTGTATTCGGTGTCCGCTGGGACCGATCAGTACTGCGCCAACGCATTACAGACCGGTTAACACAAAGACTGGAAATGGGAATGATTGAAGAAATAAGGACATTAGAAATATCCGGATTATCCTGGGCAAGGCTCGATAGCTTCGGGTTGGAATATCGTTATGTTTCCCGTTATCTGCAAGGGAAAATCACTTATGCCGAGATGTTTGCACAATTAAATACCAGCATTCATCAATTTGCCAAACGTCAGGAAACGTGGTTTCGACGTATGGAAAGAAAGGGAATTAAAATTAATTGGATTAACGGAGATGATTATACATTACTTAAAGAAGGTGTATTGAAATATTTAAATGACTAAATCTTCTTCATTGATTCAATATCTGGATAAATATTCGGTGGCAGGACGCTGGAAGCTGATTGCGACGAATACTGAAAGCATATCTCAGGTTGTGGTAATACCTGCTTATGCCGAAAAGAATATGCTTTTTTCCACCCTGGCATCTCTTGCGCTAAATTCATCTTCGTCTTTAGATGATTCATTGGTCTTATGCGTAATCAATAATAAGAATAATTCCCCGGATGAAGTAATCAGTAATAATCAGCAAACGCTGGAATATCTTCAAGCATTGGTTAATAAAGCCAGCCTGAAAAAGTGGAATCTCACTTATGATTTGAAAGATAAATTACAGCTCATTGCCGATTCAGGATTAAGGATCGGATATATAGATGCCTCATCAAAAGGAAAGGAAATATCTGCTGATGAAGGTGGCGTGGGAATGGCGCGCAAGATTGGAATGGATTGGGCACTGAGTATGCTGGCAAAGAGCTCTTCTGCCCAAAGGATTATTCTAAGTCTTGACGCCGATACATTAGTGCAAAACAATTATTTGGCAGTAATAAATGATTACTTTACCAGTAAAGTAAAAACTGCCGTCGTTGCTTACGAGCATCAGGAACCGATTAGTGATGAAGAAAGAGCGGCTATTTATTGCTATGAAATATTCTTGCGTTACTGGATATTAGGATTGAAATATGCAAAATCTCCCTATGCTTTTCATTCTATAGGTTCCGCAATGGCTTGTTCTGCCGATGCCTATCTGGATGTTCGGGGAATGAACCGGCGGGAAGCAGGTGAGGACTTTTATTTTCTTAACAAACTGGCTAAAGTCGGAAAGATAAACTATGTTAAAAATACATGTGTCTTTCCATCAGCACGGCCATCTCAGCGCGTTCCCTTTGGCACAGGCAAAAGAATACAAAGATTTCTGACGCACGAGCAGGAAGAATACGTTTTGTATGATCCAATGATATTTCAAATATTGGCTAATTGGCTGCTGCTTATGGAAAAGCCTTTCCATTATGATACCAAAGATATCTTGAATAATGCCGGATTAATTCATCCTCTGTTGGCATCTTTTTTGAAAGATTGCTCCTTTGTGCAGACGTGGACGAAAATTCGCCGAAACGTTAAAGATGAAACTGGATTGATTAAACAGTTTCACTGCTGGTTTGACGGTTTTAAAACATTAAAGCTGATTAACTATTTGTCCAGAGAATTTTATCCTCCCGTCAATATGTTTGCCGCTTTAAAGGATATCTTGCAGATGCAGCAAATGGCTATTCCCGCATGTATTCTGGCAACCAATCATCCGGAATTAGCTCAGCAGCAGGAAATCGTCCAATATTTGCGACAATTTACTTAAATGAATTAAGCATATCTTAGATATGATTATCTTCTTGACGTATATGGGTATATTGAATATATCTCGCGGATAGTAAAACACAGTGCTGACTAACAACTTTCTGGAGGATTTTAATGAAAAGCAGGATTAATAAGAAGTGGTCGATAATATTTCTTGTAGCCACATTTGCTATTATGACGGGTTGCGGTAACACGGAAGAGAAAAAGAAGAATGCTCAAAGTCCGGCAGTAAGCACTAATCAAGTTCAACCGTTAGTTCCAGTGGCCAGCGCTGCACCGCCGGCAGCATCTACCAATGCCGAATCAACCGATATTGCCGTGAATGTTGATGGTAGTATCTTAAAGAAAGCGCAAATGGATGGAGATATCAAACAGAGACTTGCTGCGTATAAAGGTCAGATTCCGGCTGATAAAATGAAAGAAGCGCGGACGACTCTGAAGAAACAGATCATTGATGAATTCGTCATGCGTACTCTTCTGGCGAACGAAGTGGAAAAAAGAAAAATTCCGGCAACTGATAAAGAAATAGCAATGATAATGGATCAAATTAAAGCCAGTCTTCCGCCGGATCAGAAACTGGATAAATTTATGAAAGACAATAAAATTACCAGGGAACATATCGCACTGGGGATTAAAGTAAAAAAAATGGTGGCTCAGGAATTGGGTAGCAAGGGAAAACCTTCGCCAAAAGAGATCAGTAAATTCTATGATGAAAATAAGGATCAATTTCTTATTCCGGAGAATGTTCATGTCCGCCACATACTGACCGCATTTGCCAAAGAAGATAATGATAACGTCAAAGCAGAAAAAAAGTTAAAGATAGATGGTTTACGGAAGCAAATAGTTGAAGGTGCCGATTTTGGCGAAATTGCTCGTAAAAATTCCGATTGCCCCAGTAAAGATAATGGCGGCGACCTCGGTCAGATAAGAAAAGACCAAACAGTGAAGCCTTTTGAAGATGCGGCTTTTTCCCAGGAAATTAATGCCGTTGGGCCTGTAGTTGCTACAGAATACGGTTATCATATAATCCAGGTATTGGCGCGCAATCCCCAGAAGACAGTGGAGCTGGAAGAAGTTAAAGGGAAAATATCATCTTACCTGGAACAGCAAAAGCAAACAGAAGCATTCAACACTTTATTGAAGAAATTGCGCGATAATGCGAAAATTATGGTTTTTGAAAAATAATTATATCGCTGGTTAGTCTAAACTAAATACTGTTGATTACAATAATAATCCCGGAATTCGTTTCTTATTGGAATGAATCCCGGGATTTATAATTTCAGATACTGACGAATGTATCGAACAAAACCAATTTATAATCTATCAGCTATTTAAAGCTATGTTCAGCATCCGGGAAAGTACAATTTTTCACATCGGTTATGTAACTTTTGACCGCTTTTTTAATCTCCGGATTTAAGTTGGCGTATTTTTTTACATGCTTTGGTGTGAATTTGTCATACAGTCCCAACATATCATTTATTACCAGCACCTGGCCGTCGCAGTGCACTCCACCGCCAATGCCAATTGTGGGAATGCCAATTGTTTTGGTTATTTCTTCAGCTAGTTTTTCCGGTACTAATTCCAGAACAATCGAAAAAGCACCGGCTTCCTCCAGTATTTTGGCATCTTCAATTATTCGCAGGGCCGCATCTTCTTTTTTTCCTTGGACTTTAAATCCGCCGATTTGGTGAATCGACTGGGGTGTCAAACCGACATGCGCCATAACGGGAATCCCGGCGGAAGTTATTTTGCGAACAGTTTCAGCAGTTTCCCTGCCGCCTTCCAGTTTGACCGCTTGCGCTCCAGCTTCTTGCAGAAAACGGCCGGCATTAGCTAATGCCAACTGGGGTGAGACTTGATAGGAAAGAAAAGGCATATCGGCAATGACCAGCGAATTGTGTGCTGCCCGGGAAACTGCTTTTGTGTGGTGCAGCATATCTTCCATCGTGACCGGGAGAGTGGTGTCATATCCTAAAACAACCATGCCCAGTGAATCTCCCACGAGGATCATATCAACACCGCATTCGTCCAGAATGGAAGAAATGGCATAATCGTAGGCGGTAAGTACGGTAATTTTTTCACCAAGCGCTTTCATTTTCTTAATATCCAGAATAGTTTTACGGCTGCTTTTATTTTGAGTACTCATCTTCATGAACTCCTTTCAAAAGATCATTAATTGTTTTTGCCTGCTTCGAGGACAATGTACCTTTTTGTTGGGCAATCCCCACTGCAATAAGTCCCAGTGATGCGTAGAGAGCAGAATACTGCGGTTGTGTATTATCCATTGCTTCAATATGTTTTTTTACCGTACCGGCATCACCACGGGCGATCGGACCGGTGAGAGCTGAAATCAAACCCGATTTTTCGACATTGTTCAGCGTACCGTAAATCAAAGGTAAATATGCTTTGCGGGCATTTGTATTACTTATGCCGATGGACTCATAGGTGGACTCGACAATGCTCAATAATGAAACCAGATAATTGGAAGCAATACAAGCCGCAGCATGGTAGAGAGGCTTCTGCGCAGGTTTAATGAATATTGGAATACCCCTGAGATCAAGGACAATTATTTCAGAGAGCTTTCTTGCTCTTTTATCAGCTGTTATGCCAAAAATGCTGCCGGGAATGCTATTAATGGCGGTGTCGATTGAAGAAAAACTTTGCACAGGATGAATACTGGCGATAACAGCGCCGGCTTCTTTAGCCGAATCCAGAAGATCAAGGCCTCCGGCGCCGCTCATATGAAAAACAAATTTATTTTTTAGAAGTTCAGAATCCGCAATTTCAATACAGGCACTTCGAATATTATCATCAGGAGTAGTAATCAAAATGCAATCAGCATCCAATGCAGCTTTTTTAGGATCACGAAAAGCTGTCCCTCCGGTGTAGGGCAGGGCATTCTTCAGGGCAGCAGCGGATTTGTCCGAAATAGCGATTATCTCGTGGCCGGATTTCTTCAGTAAATGACCTACAGCCGTTCCCACCATACCCAGGCCGATAATGGCAAATTTATAAGATGTTTTATTTTTCATAGTCCCCAAAATAAAAAGGTCTCCCGCACGCGGAAGACCTTGGTCAAGACAGGTGAATAAACTTTACATGCCGTCTCAGTCTAATAAAGTGATCCAAGCGGTGCCAATCGATAGCATAAGCGATGGATATAGTCAAACAATAATTGAAGACGATGGAGTTGTGTGCTGGTCAAACTTCATTACAATTACCGGACAGCAAATAAGTGCTCCGTTACTTATTCTTGGCGTACCTGGTCAACTCTGCAGTCATATCGTAATAGGCAAAGGGGGTCATCAAATAAAGTCCCGGGAAGTAAACCCGGGCAACATCCACCAGTTCCCTGGCAATTTCCAGACCGGCTCTCCTGGCTTCAGGGCCGGCTACAGGATATTGGGCCATTCGTTTCAAAGATTCTTCCGAGAGTCTGATTCCAGGCACTTCGTTGTGGAGAAATACGGCGTTGCGGGCGCTGGTGATGGGCATAATGCCAATGAAGATTGGTACGGGAAGATTTTGGGTCTTTGTGGCAAGCATCTCGATTGTCGCCTGATCGTAAACAGGTTGAGTCAAAATAAAATCTGCACCCGCCTCTATTTTTCTTTCCAGTCGTTTTAAAGCATTATCCAAATTGTTAACGTGAGGATTGAAGGCAGCCCCGACTACGAAACGTCCATGTTCCCGGAGAGACTGACCGGAGAAAGAGATGCCGCAATTGAGCTGTTTAACCATGCGGATAAGGTCAAAGGACGAGACGTCAAAGACCGAACTGGCGCCGGGGAGATCGCCGATGCGAGCGGGGTCACCCGTGACAACAAGGATATTATGAATGCCCAGAGCATGCAGTCCCATGAGATGGGACTGCTGGCCAATTAAGTTGCGGTCCCGGCAGGCGATGTGGACGAGGGGATCGATTCCGAGGCGCATTTTTACGATGGCTCCCAGGGCCAGATTACTCATCCTCGTCTGGGCCAGTGAGTTATCAGCCATGGTGATGGCATCAGCCCCCGCATCCTGCAGAGAGGCTGCACCAATCATGTATTGTTCGATGTCGAGGTCTTTCGGCGGGTCGAATTCGACCAGCACCGTTGAACGTCGTTTTACCTTATCCAGAATTGTGTCTGTTTTTCCTCTTACACTGACATCAGTCATTATTGATATCTGCGCTGGCTCCTGAATATGCTCAGGATTAATACGGGGCAGGGGAGGCAATTCCCTCAAAGTGGAGGCTACGGCGCGGATATGGTCTGGTGTTGTGCCGCAACAGCCGCCGATGATCCTGACCCCTTGATCGCGGAAACTCAAAGCGCGATCGGCGAAGTATTCGGGCGATGAAGTATAGCCGAATTCCCCTTCTATTATACCCAGGCGACCGGCGTTGGGAAAAACGGAAAGAATCGTACCTTCCGGAACGTAAGTCTGTTCCATTGTGCGCAATATTTCGCCGGGACCAAGACGGCAGTTGATACCCAGAATATCTGCCCCGGAATCCAGGAGCTGCCGAAAAGATTCTGTGACTGTATAGCCGTCACGGGTTTTTCCCACCTCCATACAAGCCAGTTGAGCAATGATCGGTAAATTCGTGAGGGAGCGCAGGGTAGTCAGGGCAAGGAGAAGTTCTGCCAGATCGAGGAAAGTTTCCAGAATTAAACCATCGACACCCCCGGCGAGCAATGCTTCAGCCTGTTCAATGAACATTTCGCGGTGTCCCGGCAGAAGTTCATGACGGACTCTTCCGGTGCTGATGGCTGTCATACTGCCCATCACCCAGGCATCTGCGCCTACCGCTTCCCGGGCCAGATTCGCCGCTTTCCAGTTAATGCGGTAAACACTGTCTTCCAGGCCGTGACGGGACAGGGCGTCACGGTTGGCCCCGAAGGTATTGGTCTCAATCAGGCGGGCACCGGCTTCGTAGTATTCCCGATGGGTATCCCGGATGATATCCGGTCGGGAGATGTTCAATTCCTCGCAGCACAAGCCAATGGGTATGCCTTTCTGGTAAAGCCAACTGGCCATTGCGCCGTCGCCTACTACCAAGTGCTCGCTGACATATTTCGTAAGAGAGTGTTTATGAGTCATTTGCCGTAACTTCTCCAATCGATTTCGTACTTTTGGAGTATAGGAAGGTAAATCAGGCCTTGTCAAGGGAATATGATAGGTGTTTAATGGTGATGTCTCCGTCAATACTCATGATTATTGAACCTGCTACTTTTCTTTACCAACAACAGGTGAAATTTGAGGTATGACGTGCTGTTCGTAACAACTCGGACAAACGCTATGACTGAACTTAAGTTCCGTATTTCTGCGCAGATAGCTTTCCAACTGATCCCAGTAATTTTTATCGTCACGAATCTTTTTGCAATATGAACAGATAGGAATAATTGACTCAATGGCCTTGATCTCGTTTCTGGCTTTCTCCAGTTCTTCTACACGAGCGGCAAGCATGATATTCTTTCTTGCCAAATCAAGGGTGGCAAGTCTGAGCGATATATGAGTACGCACTCGAGCTTTTACAATAATGGGGTTAAAAGGCTTGGTTATATAGTCCAACGCTCCCAGGGCAAAGCCCTTTATCTCATCTTCCTCAGCGGTTTTGGCGGTAATAAAGATGATCGGGATGTGTCTGGTTCTTTCATCGGTTTGTAATTGACGGCAGGCCTCATATCCGTCCATCCCCGGCATAATTATGTCCAGAAGGATAAGATCGGGTTGATTGGCAATTGCACTGGTAATTCCTTCCTGGGCATTGAGGGCAAATAGTATTTTATAATTAGACTGTAATGTGGATCCAAGAATCTTAATGTCGGCAATGGCATCATCTATTATTAGAATCACTTGTGTTGGGATATCCTCAACCATAGTTTGTCATTCCTTATTGCTTCTTGAGCCGATGTTATTAAAATCATTCCATATGTTTTAATTCATTTCCCTTTGACACGATCAGGCAACAATTGAGGTATGATGTGCATTTCATAACAATCCGGACAGATGCTGTGGCTGAACTTCATTTCTGAATATTTATACATATAGCTTTCCAGTTGTTCCCAGTAATTTTTATCGTCGCGGATCTTTTTGCAATAGGAGCAGATAGGAATAATTGATTCAATGTCCTTAATCTCTTTTCGGGCATTCTCCAGTTCCTCTAAGCGGGCGGCAAGCATGACATTCTTACTTGCCAACTCCTGACTCGTAAGATTAAGAGAGATATGTGTCCTTATCCTTGCCTTTGCAACAATCAGACTGAATGGTTTAGTAATATAATCAACAGCGCCGGCATCAAATCCCTTCGCTTCATCTTCTTCAGAGTCTTTTGCCGTGATGAAGATTACCGGGATGTCCCTGGTTCGTTCATCATCTTTTAATTTTCGGCAGGCCTCATATCCATCCATAAACGGCATCAAAATGTCAAGTAGAATAATGTCGGGTTGATTGGAAATTGCACTATTAATTCCTTCTTGTGCACTCAGTGCAAAAAGGATTTCATAATCTGATATTAGTGCTGAACCAAGTATTTTAATATTAACAATATCATCATCGACAATAAGAACTGTCTGTTTCTGAATCTGCTCCGGCATTTTTCACCCCCACTTCTATTCTTTAATGAGTCTTATCGATAAAGCCGTGAGAATTAACTGTGCCTTATCGAAAGAGCCCATTTCGATCAACTCCTCAAGCTGATTCAATTCGCCGCCGAACCTGGTGCCGGATAAATGTCCCTTAATTTTCTCAAATGTATCGCCGGCAGCGAGATTATGTATTGCCAGCATTTCCGACAGTGATGATATCAAGGGCATAACCAGGGGCAGATCAAGTGGAATATCGACTTTATCTGTAATGGTGATCTGCTCTGGTATCACTATCTGCTCGATGGAATTAATTACAACCATCAGCTTGTCTTCAAACACAGCCAGTAATTCATCAATATTGTCCAGTTGCCCTTGGCTGATATTGTCTTCCAGAAGCGCTGCTGCATCGCTCAATTCCTTTGCTGAAATATAGCCTGCAATTCCTTTTACAGTATGTGCAGTGCGCTCTGCTGAATGTGAATCATAGCTATTGAGGGCAAGTCTGATCGTAGCAGTTGTCGATCGGTAATCCCGGTATAAAGATTTCAGAATACTTAACAAAAGCTTTCGATTGCCGCCAACACGCCGCAAGGCGTCCTTGATGTCAATTCCCGGCAACGACTGGGGAAGCGCTATTTCCTCATTGTCCGATATGGACTTCTCCCGTGGCAAAGGGACATCCCGAACGCCAGGCTCGATCCACTGGAGCAATATTGAATATAATTTATCCTGATCTATCGGTTTGCTCAAGTAATCATCCATGCCGGCTTCAATACATTTCGTCCGCTCTTCTGTCATTACATTAGCGGTCATGGCAACAATCGGAATCCGGGGGCGTTTTCCTGACCACTTACCCGAAAAGTCATTCTCCCATTTCCGAATCTCCCGTGTTGCCGTGTAGCCGTCCATCACGGGCATCTGTATATCCATAAAGACAAGATCATAGGCAGATGACTGCACGGCCTCCAGGCCCTTTTCCCCGTTTTCCGCCACTGTTACTAACATACCGGCCTGTTCCAGAAACTCCGAGGCCACCTGCTGATTAATATCGTTGTCCTCAACCAGCAAAACCCTGGCGTATCGGATTTCCTTCAATTCTTCTGATACCTGATTCTTATCAGGCAACAGATATTGCCTGTCAACGGCTTTCCAGCCAAATACCTCCATAAGCATGTCTAATAAAAGAACGCGGTTTACCGGTTTCATCAAAAAGGCAGCAACGCCCGCTGTTTCCGCCTGACTATTGATAGCCTCCTGTGCATATTCGTTTACCATCAGAATTATCGGTATACCCGAAAGTCTGTGATCGGACTTAATCCGTTTTGATACATCTATCCCGTCCATCTCCGGCATTTTCCAGTCCATAAAAACTAATTTATATGGTTTGTCCGTTACGGCCGTCTGCAACTCGGCAAGAGCCTCAGTTCCCGATGCCGCCTGGCTCACGTCGAAGGAAAACGAATCCAGGACATTGACTAATATTTCCCGCGCCGAGTGGTTGTCATCAACAACAAGGACACGCATTCCACTGAAGTCGGCAGGAATCTCGCGGCTGAGTATTTTTGTTTCTGTTTGTACGCCGAAGCTCGCGGTGAAGATGAAATTGCTCCCGATGCCAGGCTTGCTCTCTACAGAAATATTGCCCCCCATAAGCTCTACCAAGCGCTTGGAGATTGTTAATCCCAGCCCTGTTCCACCATACTTCCTGGTGGTCGTAGAATCCGCCTGCGAGAAAGTTTGAAACAATTTCCTGGTTTGTTCTGGTGACATCCCGATGCCGGTGTCGCTAACCGTAAACCTGAGCAGCGTTCTTTCTTTCGAAATTATTTTCTCAGATGATTCTGGCGGAGCATATTCGACCCTGACTGTAATTTCTCCGGCCTCGGTGAACTTAAGGGCATTGCCTACAAGGTTGAGCAGAATCTGTCCGAGACGCAACGGATCGCCAACCAGCGCTGTGGGAATGTTCCGATTGATATCGAATAGCAGTTCCAGTCCCTTTTCCGCGGTCTTTATCCCCACAGTACTGGAAAGATTAGTAAAGACGTCCTCCAAATTAAAATCGATCGATTCCATCTCGATCTTACCCGCCTCGATCTTGGATAAATCGAGGACATCATTGATGATCCCCAACAGAGCCCTGGAGGAATATTCTATCTTCCGCAAGTAATCCGTCTGTTTGGGCGATAGGTTAGTCTTGAGCGCCAACCCGGACAAACCGATGAGCGCATTCATCGGCGTCCTGATTTCATGGCTCATGTTGGCCAGAAACTCGCTCTTGGCCTTTGTTGCCGCCTCCGCTGCCTCTTTGGCGATCTTCAACTCTTCGATCCGTTTCTTTTCCGTAATGTCTTCCAGCGCCCCTTCATAATAGATGATATTACCGCCATTATCCCGGACTGCATGGACGTTGATAGAAACATCAATGATGCTCCGGTCCTTTTTGTATGCCCGGAACAAATAATCCTGTAGGTAACCCTGCGCTGCTAGCAATTGCTGAATCTCACCTCTTTTTAGCGAATCCACGTAAAGGTCTTGGGCAATGTTTTTAACACTACCAATCGCCTCTTCCGGCGAATCATACCCCAATATACGCGCAAGAGTATTATTGGCCATCAGAGTGCGGCCATCCGGTGTGGTTTGGAAGAGACCTTCCGTAGAGTTATCAAAGATGCTCCGGTATTTGGCCTCTGATTCCTTCAATAACCTGTAGTACGACGCATTTTCAATAGAGATGGCCGCCTGGGTTGACAGAATAGATATTATCTCCAGGCGTTGCGGTGTAAAGACGTCAAGGGTAAGATTGTTTTCCAAGTATAGTATGCCGGTTAGATTGCCACTGTAAATGATCGGCATGCAGAGAACCGATTTTGTCTGACTACTGATTATATAGGGGTCGCTTACATATTTCCCTTCTTTGGTGGCATTGCCCAGGATGATTGTTTCCCTGGTCCTGGCTACATAATTTACTATAGCCAGCGATAAATCCTTACTTTGGGCAACCGGGGATGAACCAAGATGCGCCTCCATCTCCGACAGGTAAATCTTCGCTTCCACCATCAGTTTATTTCCCCTATTTAAAAGCAGGAGTCCTTTCTGTGCACCGGAATTCTCAATAACAATCTCCATCAGCTGGCGCAGCAGTTTATCCAGTTCTAATTCGCCGGAAATAGCCTGCGATGATTTCAACATCGAAGACAAATCAAGTCCGGAGATAGACTCGACGGATGATGTCGAAGTTACAGATCTTGTTCCGGCAGCTGTGCTTTGGGCACTGTCAGCAGCCATCGTCAGATCAAGCAGCTCAATGTATCGTTCGTCGATATTTTTAACCTTTACAGTCGCACCCCATAAATTGAAGGAATAACGGGCGTCTTTCATATAGGAAGCAGCAAACTTCTTCATTCCCCGTTGAAGATAGTATTTAGCTGCCAGTTCATTGGCCAGCGCCTCTTCCTGTAAATACTCATTTGTTTTCGCTAGCGCAATAGCTTGATTATACAACTCCATTGCCCTGTCCTGTTTTCCTGTTATTCTGCACCGCTCTGCTTCCACTAAATAATACTTATGTAAATAATTCATCGGGGCATGCTGCGCCCATTTTTTCATTTTCTTCTGATTTTTAACTACCTTTTTCAGATTAATCTTTTGTTCTTTCTTCGACAGCGAATCAAATAAAGCAAGCCTTACCAAAGAATCATAAAAGTAATAGGGCGGAATCATCGGACTGCCCGTGGCACCATCTGTGAACTTCGCGGCCGATTCACTATTTTCTAGTGCTTCCGGTAACTTTTCAAATAAGTAACAAAGAATTAATTTGTTGAGATAAATTTGGAAAATGCCATTCCGCTCATTGGAACTAATCAATAGGGGCAACATTTCTCCCTCATTGCAGGCG
Source organism: uncultured Smithella sp. (assembly GCA_964469905.1). Lineage (GTDB taxonomy): Bacteria > Desulfobacterota > Syntrophia > Syntrophales > Smithellaceae > MVRV01. Next base: position 182,469 of record CAYXZW010000001.1, on the reverse strand, counting down.
TTGCCGATTAAGCGATACGGTGTTTTGGTTTGGACCGACAGGTTTAAAACAACCTGTTCACAAATATTAACCCAATTTAACGCTACATTTTGCCTGAGTTGGCTTATCGCCGGTTTGTATAGATCAATGTTCTTGCGTATATCATTCAGATTTATCCCCAGGAAGTAAGGATATGAACAGTAACGGCACATTGCATATGCCGCAAATTCCAAATCGCCGTTTGCCAAACCTCTCTGATATGTTTCATAAAGCGGTTGCAGTAAATCTCGGCTATGTTCCTTCCAGTGTCTAATGTAGTAATTAACTACATATAGTGCTTTTGTACTTAACGCCTCTGCAGAGAATCGATCCATCACGGTTAAAGCAACTTGCCCGAACTTGTAACCGGAATCAATATCATTCAAATATCCTGAAAGGACAAGACCATATCCTGAGAAAATATTGGAAGATTGTTCAGAATTTCCAAATATTATGCATAAATACATACCCTTAAATACTATGATGGGCCGTAACTCAGGGCTGGCCAAATGGCTTGCCGTCGAGCCACAAACCAGTATGTGTAATATCGCTTTCTTATGGGTATCAGTTAGTTCCGGCAATAGGATTAAATCCTCAATGCGTTTACCTATTAGAATCAATTTTATTTTCAAAAGTTCCCGCAGGACATGCAGTTTTGTCGGTTTTTGCGGCAACACCATACCTAACAAATTCAATGCAAAACGCATTGTTTGCAAAGCTTCAATAGGTTTGCTTTGCGAATTATAATAGTTGATTTTTATTTCGAATATCTTAACTTTATCCAGAGTTGTCTTTGCTTCACTGATTACTGTCTGAGACAATCTTTCCATCTCGGCAAATTCCCCACTTAAAAATGCCGATTCAGTCGCCTCCGTATAAAGCTGTAACGACAGTTCATAATCATGCTGCCATCCGTTTTCACCCAAAAGACAAATGCCCGACTGAAGGTAATTCAATGCTGGTTCATATGCCACCGATGCCTTGGCTTTCCTGCCGGCAACCAGATTTAATCTGGTTAATTCATAACGTTCATCTGCTGATTCGATGTAGTCTTTGCCAATATTCAAGTGATTGACAATATCAAAAATATTGTCTGCTAATTTTTCTTCCGTTGCTTGTTGAAGAATTGTCCTGCCAATTTGCAGATGAACATTTATTTTCTGCTTTTCGGAGAAGTAAGAATTGGCAGCCTGTTGTACGCGATCATGCAAAAATTTAAATTCCACATTTTTTACGAAGGCCTCATCATAATCATGTGTTGCCGAATCGGTCATTAAATACTTATATCTGTTGCCGAGCGGCATTATCAGCTCTTCAGAAATCGCCAGCCAGAGATCATTTATTGTATCGGAGAAATTTTGAGTATTAATTGCCAGCAAATCGCTTAATTGAAAACGGTTGCCAAAACACTAAGCGATCATGAGGGTGCTTTGAACTTTTGAAGGGAGTTTATTTATCTTTTCAGTTATTAACGAAACCACATTATCAGTTATATCGATCTGTTGAATGCTATTTGCATCCCATATCCAGCCCTCTTGTTTTTGATCAAAAAGAATCATTTCATCCCGGTAAAGCTTCTTCAGGAATTCATTAATAAAGAATGGATTGCCACCGGTTTTTTTGAAAATAAGCAGGGCAAGCGGTTGTGCCTTTTCCCGATCGCAGTTCAGCGTCTCTCCAATCAGTTGTTCTATATATTCCGTGGTGAGCGGGTTCAGGACTATCGGGTTGACCGTAGCGCCGGATTGTCTGATTTCTTCCACCGTCAGCATCAGTGGGTGAATGTCTGTGACTTCGTTATTCCGATAGGCGCCGATAAAAAGTAAATGTCCCGCTGCCGGATTCCTGAGCAGCATTTCCAAAAGTTTCAGTGTGGCGGAATCCGCCCATTGCAGGTCATCAATAAATATAACAAGGGGATGGTCACGTGTGGCAATAACATTAATAAAATTATGAAAGACAATATTAAAACGATTTTTGCTTTCTTCAGCAGAAAGTTCCGGAACGTCCGGTTGCCGGCCAATAATCAGCTCCAGATTGGGCACAATATCTACCATCAGCCGGGCATTCGTACCTAATGCACCCAGGAAACCGGCCTGCCATAACTCCAGGGTTTCGTCTTTCTCGGACAGCAACTGTCTCATTAAATCAACCAGCGCCTGAGTGAGCGCGGAATAGGGCAGGTCGCGTTTATATTGATCGAACTTGCCTGATATAAAATAACTCTGTTTGCCGGAAATCCTTTTGTGGATCTCATTGATGAGCGCCGTCTTGCCGATACCGGAATAACCTGATACAAGCAGCAACTCTGTCTTACCGTCACAAACAGAATCGAATGATTTAAGTAAGATTTCTATCTGGGCTTGTCGGCCATAAAGTTTTTGGGATATCTGCAATCTGTCGGAAAAATCATGTCTGCCTAATTCAAATGACGCTATCGTACCCGCAGTGTTTAATTGTTCCTGGCAATTCATCAGATCGTATTTAAGTCCGGACGCGCTCTGGTAACGGTCTTCGGCCATCTTGGACAGCAGCTTTAAAACAACATTTGTAAGAACAGGCGGGATTATTGGATTTATTTCCTGAGGCACTCGCGGTTGTCTGGCAATATGGGCATGAATAAGCTCCATCGGATCATTCGCTGTAAAAGGCAAAGAACCTGTCAGCATCATATACAAAGTCACACCGAAAGAATAAATGTCAGTGCGGTAATCAACGGCCCTGTTCATCCGTCCTGTTTGTTCGGGAGAAATATATGCTAATGTGCCTTCCAGCATATCGGGATTGCTGATTTCTACATTTTCCCTGGATAGTTTAGTGGAAAGACTGAAATCAAATATACGGACCTGGCCGGTCTCCGGATTATAAATAATATTTGATGGATTTATATCCCTATGAATTACTCTCTGTTCGTGAATCAACGCGATGATGTCTGCAATTTTTATGGCCAGTGTCAGTGCTTCCTGCAGATTAAGTTGGCGCGCGGCAAGCAGCCTGTCCAGTGATTCCCCGCCAATATCCTCCAGAATTAAAGCCTGACGATTATCAAATTTTTCCAGACCGTAAGCCCGGATAATTCCTTCACCTTGCAGAGAGGAAGTTATTTCATATTCCTTTCTGCATTCTGCCAGATCTACCGGTGAAGGATATTCCTTGCTTAGTGTCTTGATGATGACGCCCGCATCATCGTGAGTGCGCGTTGCCCGATATACTAACCTTGTACTGTCCTCATAAAGAAGTTGATTGATTTGATAACCGGGTAGGGCAATCATTTTGAATAATTCCTCTATTAAGAGATCATTGCTTTAAGCTGGGGGCACGGTCAACGGCACATCTGGAAGCCGCATTCTAATTATGGTGTAAGGATCTTCTACCATAATATTCCAATCACTTACAAGTTTATTCCATAAAGGCTTGACGTTGTCCGGATATTCAGACGGTTTATTTCCATAAAGTCTAATCGTATGTTTCATTAGAATAAACGGCCTTGTATTTAGTAATTACTTGGCGATATAATGGAGACGGGAGATGTGATGAAAGAAATTGATTTCGTGATATTTGATTTCGATGGCACACTGGTTTCTACAGGCACTGATCTGGTCGCTGCAGTTAATTACACATTGGAACAGTTTGGTTTCAGGGTCAAAAAGGAAGAAGAAATAATATCCTTTGTCGGCGATGGTGTAAGAAAATTAATTGAAAGAGCACTAGGGGCCGATCATCTTCATTTTTATCAGGAGGCGATTAAAATATTCAGCGGCTACTATAGCGAACATCTACTTGATAATACTACGCTACATCCAGGAGCAGAAGATCTGTTGCAATATTTTCAAAATAAAAAGAAGGTCATTCTCACCAATAAGAGGTATGATTTCACACAGGCCATCAGTAAGGGTTTAGGCATAGAAAAGTATTTTGTGGAAATAGTGGGAGATGGTACACTACCCTATAAGAAACCCGATAAGCGTTTAGTGGATTATTTGTTAGAGAAATACGGCATGGAAAAAGGAAAAACGGTTATCGTTGGTGATGGCATAAACGATATTACGTTGGCTAAATACTCAGGAATATTGAGTTGCGCGTATTTAAATGGCCTGACAAGGCGAGAAATTTTATTGGCAGCGTCTGCAGATTATTATTGTGAAAACCTTTCAGAGATTAGTTCAATATTTTATTGATTATGATTGAAAAAGTAAAACAAACTATAATCAAACACGACTTATTAAAACAAAACGAGCGAGTTGTAATAGGACTCTCCGGCGGTCCTGATTCTGTTGCGCTCACCGTAACCCTTGCACAAATAGCTCCATCAATGGGTCTAAAAGTTGTAGTTGCTCATTTTAATCACGGATTGCGGGGCCGCGAAGCTAATGAAGACGAACGTTCGGCCAGCAGGTTGGCAAAAAAATTAGGCTTGCTTTTTGTTTCCCGAAAAATGGAGAACACAGCAGTGCCGCAGGGGCTTTCCCCGGAAGATTTTTACCGCCGTCAGAGATATCAGTTTTTTGACGAAGTGGCTAAAAGTAATCATGCCTGCAAGATTGCCCTGGGACATAATTTACAGGATCAGGCGGAAACCGTATTACTCCATCTGTTGAGAGGCAGCGGTTTAGAGGGACTCAAAGGAATTACGCCTCTGCGTGACGGTAAATATATCCGTCCACTGATTGATGTATCACGCGACGAGATAATTCATTTCCTTAATAAATCAGGCATTGCTTTTCGTCAGGACAGCTCGAATGAAAGTAACATTCATCTGCGTAATAAAATTCGTCTGGAGCTTCTGCCCTATTTAAAAAATGAATATAATCCGAAAATTGATGAAGCCCTGGCACAGATGGCTGAAATTCTGCGTGAGGAGAATAAGTTCATCAGGGAAAGTGTTAATAGTGCATTAAAGACAACCTGTATCAAAAAGCAGAAAAATAAAATTATATTAAACATAGAGTATATATGCATGTTGCCGCTGGCTATTCAACGCAGGTTACTAAAAGAGCTTCTGGAAAATTTCAGTTCACAGAAAAATGGAATCACATTTTTACATGTCAACTCTCTGAGCAAACTTTTACATAAACTGGAATCAGGAAAAAAACTGAGTCTTCCTTTTGGAATTGAAGCAAGACGCGAATATGAAAATATAATTCTGGAGAGAACCAAAGAAGGCAAAAAACAGATGGAATATCTATATCCGGTTGAAATCCCGGGCACGGTATATCTTGCACAAAGAAATTTAAACGTCCGTTTCCAGTTAGTGAAAAAAAATAAGATTGATTTCACCTTGAAGAATAAAGATTATTTCGATCTGGATAAAATTCATTTTCCCCTGGTTTTGCGAAATCGCAGGGAAGGGGACTGGTTTCAGCCGCTGGGTATGGCCGGAAGGAAAAAGCTTAAGTCATTCTTTATTGATCATAAAATTACTCAACAAAAACGGGGTGAAATTATGTTAGTGGTGGATCAGCAAGCGGTAATCTGGATAGAAAATATGCATATGAACGAACAGGTGAAAATTACCCCGGAAACAAAAAATGTGCTGGAGCTAGAAATTATTTGAGATTAATTAGATATTATTATAAAGGTTTTTTAACGTAATCACTTTAAGGAGAATAATCTTGAACCAGCTTCAAAAAAACATCGCTCTTGCACTAACTGTCCTACTGGTATTTTTACTGGTCTGGCAGCTTTTTAATCAGCCTAAAAATTCGCAAAAGGATATAATCTATAGTGAAATGCTGTTATCTCTGGAAAAAAATGAGATCAGCGAAGTAACAATACAAGGTGAAAACATAACCGGAAAATTGACCAATGGTAACATTTTTAAAACATATGCACCCAAAGATGATAAAGTTGTCACCCAGTTTCGGGAAAAAGGCGTAAAAATTACAGCCAGGCCGCCGGAAGAATCTCCCTGGTACATGACTCTTCTCGTTTCCTGGTTTCCGATGCTTTTACTTATCGGTGTCTGGATTTTCTTTATGCGTCAGATGCAGTCCGGTGGCGGTAAAGCAATGGCTTTCGGAAAAAGCAGGGCACGTTTAATTACTGATAAATCAAAAAAAGTAACTTTTGCCGATGTTGCCGGTATCGATGAAGCGAAGGCCGAATTGGAAGAAGTTATTGATTTTTTAAAAGATCCCAAAAAATACACTAAACTCGGTGGAAGAATTCCCAAAGGTTTATTGCTGGTCGGTCCTCCAGGAACCGGTAAAACTCTTCTGGCACGTGCAATTGCCGGCGAAGCTGATGTCCCCTTTTTGAGTATCAGCGGTTCTGATTTTGTGGAAATGTTTGTCGGTGTTGGAGCATCGCGTGTCCGCGACTTATTTGGCCAGGCAAAAAAAAATGCGCCCTGCATTATTTTTATCGATGAAATAGATGCAGTAGGCCGGCATCGCGGAGCGGGCTTAGGCGGCGGCCATGATGAAAGAGAACAAACACTCAATCAATTACTGGTGGAAATGGATGGATTTGAATCCAATGAAGGAGTGATCCTCATTTCGGCGACAAACCGTCCCGATGTTCTTGATCCTGCGCTTTTGCGCCCCGGAAGGTTTGATCGCCAGGTCATTGTACCTCTGCCGGATGTTAAAGGGCGGGAAATGATTTTTGAGGTGCATTCGCGTAAAGCTCCCATTGCCGAGGATGTTGATTTTGCCGTGCTGGCCAGAGGAACACCCGGAACATCAGGAGCAGATATTGAAAATCTGGTTAATGAAGCTGTTCTTTGTGCTGCCCGTGTAAATAAAGACAAAGTCAATATGAGCGATTTTGAATTTGCTAAAGATAAAATATTAATGGGTACCGAAAGAAGGACTATGGTCATAAGTGATCTGGAAAAGCGCAATACGGCTTACCATGAAACTGGACACGCTCTGGTTGCCCGTTTGATGCTGGGCACCGATCCTATTCATAAAGTGACGATTATACCAAGAGGAAGAGCTTTGGGCTTAACCCAGCAATTGCCTATAGACGAAAAGCATACTTATCCCCGACAATATTTAGACAATAACATCACAATCCTTTTAGGCGGGCGGGCTGCGGAAGAAATAGTCCTGCATGATTTCACAACAGGTGCGGGCAATGATATAGAGCGGGCGACCAATCTTGCCCGAAAAATGGTTTGTGAATGGGGAATGAGCAAGAAGTTGGGGCCTTTAAGCTATGGAAAAAAAGAAGAACAAATATTCCTGGGTAGGGAATTTGCAACCCATAAGGATTACAGCGAAGAAACTGCAAGAACTATCGACATCGAAGTTCAGACCTTAGTAATGGGTAATTATGAGAAAGCAAAAGAACTATTAAATGGAAATATTGATATACTGCACAAAATAGCTAATGAACTTCTGGAGAAGGAAGTGTTAAACGGGGCGGAAATCGATGCCCTGATCGGTGATGCTTTACCCAAACAGCCGCCAGTAGAGGATTTCAAAAGCGTTTCATAGTAATTTAATTCTGTGGCAGATTTATCTCTGAATAAATTAAATTTGAGATATCCGTGTGAAAATCATTAGTATTAGAGATTCAGCTCAAGCAACAGCGATTATGAAAAAAATCGGCGTTGATCCCTATGGTGTTGACGCTATGCTGCCAAAAACTATTCATATCAATATCTTACTGGAAAACAAATCATGCAGGATAGGAAATATCATCAAGCAGGAAATGTTATCAGTTGGTGGAGATGCAGCTGTAGCGCGGGGAAGTGTCGGAAACAGTGTTGCTTCGACCGATGTTTTAATTATGGGGACGATTAAGCAGATTATGGCGCTGGCCGGAAAACTCGCCAGACAACCTTTTGGGCTAAATCAGATTTCGCAGGAGCTCCTGGAAGTCCTGATGAATGCGCAGCAAACAAAATTTATTTTAAAGACATCACACCGGGAAATTCCATTAGGGCACAAAACACAGATAATGGGTATCCTGAATGTGACTCCTGATTCTTTTTCTGATGGCGACCTTTATTATAATCAGCATAAAGCAGTAGATCATGGATTGCAGATGATCGCCCAGGGAGCAGATATCATCGATATCGGCGGAGAATCATCTCGGCCTGGTGCCGCACCAGTTTCTGTAAAGGAAGAATTAAAAAGAGTCATCACTGTAATCAAAGAGATTTCCCGACAGTCCAAGACACCAATTTCTATTGACACTACCAAAGCTGCCGTTGCCAGAGAAGCAATTGCCGCGGGCGCGGAAATAGTGAATGATATAAGCGCCGGCCATAAAGATAAGAAGATGATGCCTGCTGTCAGCGAAGGCCGGGCTGCGATGATTCTTATGCATATGCGCGGTAAGCCGCAAACCATGCAAAAGGGAGATTTAAAATACAGCAATTTGATGGGGGAAATAATAGATTATCTGAGAAAAAGTATCGAAAAAGCTATGATTGCAGGGATTGAAAAACAATCTTTAGTTCTCGATCCGGGCATCGGCTTCGGAAAAATTTTGGAAGATAATTACAGGATCATCAACAACCTTGGTGAATTGAAAACACTGGGTTTGCCGATAATGATCGGAACATCCCGTAAAGCGTTTATTGGTAAAATTACAGGCGAAGAACCTAAACAGAGGATAGAAGGTACGGCGGCTACAGTTGTTGCATCAATAATGAATGGCTGTCATATTGTTCGAGTCCATGATGTCGTCGAAATGAAAAAAATTGCGGCTGTCACTGATGCAATTTTCCATACATAAGAAGGAAAAAATGATCTGTGGGATTGGTATAGATTTGGTGGAGAATGATCGTTTGGACAGAATTATTGCCAAATGGGGCCAGAAATTTCTTCAAAGAGTGTTCTCCGATAGCGAAATAAATTACTGCGAGAAGCACGCACTGGCATCGGTAAATTATGGAGCGCGATTTGCTGCAAAAGAGTCTTTCGTTAAAGCATTGGGTATCGGCCTGGGAATGGGTGTAAAGTTAAAGGAAATTGAAGTTGTGAATGATAAATACGGCAAGCCTGATCTGATTTTGTGCGGTGAAGCCAAAGCTCAGATTGAAAAAAGAAATATTGTGAAAGTGCATTTGAGTTTAACTCATACTCGCAGATATGCCTCTGCTGTTGTTTTACTGGAAAATAACAAATAAGTTGATGGATTACACTGATATTCTATGATAAATGAAAAATCAATTTCGATAATCACATGCAGTGCGCAGGAAACTTTTATATTTGCCCGCAGCATTGGAGAAAGATTAGCAAAAGGCGATATACTTGCGTTATCGGGTGAGCTCGGTTCCGGTAAGACCTGCTTTACCGGTGGACTGGCCCGTGGATTGGGAGTCAGCGAAAACTATCAAATTACAAGTCCTACATTTACTTTAATAAATGAGTATCCGGCCAAATATAAATTGTATCATTTTGATGTATACCGGCTTAACGATTATTCTGATATGGAAGATTTAGGATACGAAGAATATTTTGCAGGATGTGGTGTGGTTGTTATTGAATGGGCTGAAAAAATTGCCGAGATTATTCCGGAGAAGGCATTTTTTATTAATTTTGAATACGTTGATGACAATAAACGAAGAATTACCATTAACGGCCCGCAGAGTAGGCTTAAGGAATTTTGCTTAGATATAAAAAACGGAGGGTAGGACAAATGGCATTGGTTGTGCAAAAATATGGCGGAACATCGGTTGCGGATATAGATAAAATAAAAAATGTAGCTGCAAAAGTAATCCGTGAAAAAAAGGCCGGTAATGAAGTTGTTGTCGTGTTGTCGGCAATGTCCGGTGAAACAGACAAATTAATAGCCCTGGCTCATAAGGCTGCGGAATTCCCCGATGAGAGAGAATATGATGCTTTAATTTCTACCGGTGAACAGGTTACTATAACTTTACTGGCAATAGTCTTGAATTCGATGGGTTATCGGGCGAAATCATTTTTGGGCTCCCAGGTTAAATTTCTGACTGATAAGGCTCACAAAAAAGCTAGAATTTTATCTGTTGATACCGAAAAAATTAGAAAAGAATTAAATAAGGGAACAGTTATTGTCGTCGCCGGTTTTCAAGGTGTAGATAAGGATGACAATATAACAACTCTCGGTCGCGGTGGATCTGATACCAGCGCGGTAGCTCTGGCGGCAGTTTTAAATGCCGATCAGTGTGATATTTATACCGATGTGGATGGCGTTTATACAACTGATCCTAATATCTGCAGTAAAGCAAGGCGGCTGGATAAAATATCATATGATGAAATGCTGGAGATGGCCATGACCGGAGCAAAGGTGTTACAGCCGCGTTCTGTGGAAATGGCTAAGAAATACGATGTGCCGGTATATGTAAAATCAACATTTTCCGATGAAGGCGGAACGCTTGTAACTAAGGAGGATAAGGATATGGAAAAAGAAATTGTGTCGGGAATAACATACGATCGAGATCAGGCTAAAATCACTGTAGTTCATGTTCCGGATAAACCCGGTATAGCAGCCAGTTTGTTTACGCCTTTATCTGAAAAAAATATTATTGTTGACATGATTATTCAAAATGTAAGTTTGGAAGATTATACAGATGTTACATTTACGGTTTCCAAAAAAGATTTAAAAGAAGCACAACAAATAATCCAGAAAGCAGCTGAGACAATTGGAGCTAAAAGGGTCGAAGTGGATGATCAGGTATCCAAAGTATCAATAATCGGTGTTGGTATGGCCAGTCATGCTGGTGTTGCCGCAAAAATGTTTTCCGCATTGGCTGATGAAGGTATTAATATCATGATGATTAGCACATCCGAGATTAAGATTTCCTGTGTAATTCAAAGAAAATATACGGAACTTGCTATAATGGTTCTCCATGATGCTTTCGGTTTGGAAAAAAAATCTTCGTAGCAACTATATAAGTTAATATATGTTTGAGAACCAAACGAAGGGAATAATTGCAATAATTTTAATTCTGGCAATTATTCCCTTTATTATTTTCTTTTCTAATATTTTCTTGAAATATAAAACACCTCTGCTCGCCAATCAGCATGAAAATGCATTAATTGTTTCTGTTCAGAAAAAAAATATGGGAGAAGTTATCTATTTTACCGAACGCGGCACAACTGCCAATGAGCTGTTATATCTTGTGGGTATTGAATACAGAAGTTTGCAAGATTTTAAACTTGAAAATGGAATGAAGTTGTCCATAGATTACGATAAAGCAGAGATAATATCATGTTCAAGAATTGACAATTCCCGCAGGTTGGCGCTGGGAATGCCCGTGGATGTTAATTTGGCTACGCAAGATGAATTGATTCTAATTCCCGGCATCGGTGAAATGACAGCACAAAAAATAATAGCATTAAGAAACAAGAAAAAACGCTTTACGAACATCGAAGAATTAATGGAAGCAGACGGGATAAAAGAAAAGAAACTGGTTAAATTGAAAAAATATTTATACGTACAAAAAAGCGGGAAATCTATCTACTGAAAGAGTTATATAAACTCAAAACACGATTCACATAATTTTTAGTTTCCCGATAGGGAGGCACCTGGTTATGGTATTTGGCAACTGCCCCTTCACCGGCATTATATGCAGCCAAGGCAAGTGTTAAATTTCCACGATAAAGAGTGAGAAGATATCGGAGATAACGCACTCCACCTTCAATATTTTTTTCGGGATGAAAAGCATCGTCAACTTGCAGTTGAGAAGCCGTAGCCGGCATGAGTTGCATCAGGCCTTGAGCACCGACAGGCGAAACTGCCTGATGGTTAAAATTTGATTCTGCTTTAATAACCGCTTTGATTAAAGCGGGATCCATTTTGTGCTTGTCAGCTGCCCTCATAATAATTTGGTCAAAATTGTTTATATCTATATTTTTACGGAAAAGAACCCTTTTTTCTTTCAAGACAAGAACATACCTGGCATTAGGAATGGAAGGAACATTCGTCAAATGCAATACGCCTTCGTCATCAACGTATTTGAAAATGTCGGCCTTTGCCTGATTAGCTGTTATAAGGAGACAAAACGTAGCAATCAGCAAATAGAATATGTGTAGAACTTTATTTTTGTTAAATACTTTTAACATGTATGAATTATTATCCATACTTGAAGGTTACTTTATTGCTCGTATTAGTTCAAGATATATTTTTACTGTTCTTCTCAATTATACGTAATTAAAAATATATTAATCTTTCTAAATATCGCAGCGTTATTTGTTTGTTCTTGACACGATTTTATGATGATGGTAATGACCTCAACACTTTAAAACATTACAAATTGTCGGGGCGTGGCGCAGTCTGGTAGCGTATCTGAATGGGGTTCAGAGGGCCGGTGGTTCAAATCCACTCGCCCCGACCAAAAAAGCAAAAAGGGGAGATGAGCGATGAGCGCATACTCCCCTTTTTTATGTTATATAGGAGCAGGACAACAAGAAACCTCACTATACACGGCTAATCACAATAAGCTATCATTCCGACATATTATTACCAATTCATTGCTAAATCCAGCTGCCGATTTATTGTTCGATTGTAACTTATTCTTCAGCACGTCCATTATTTCAATTGGTTCAGGTTTATATATGTTTGACAAAACAGGAGTAACTGTTATAAGAAAAAGTGCTGAAACTGATCAATCTGATATAAAATTATCAGTGAAATGTAAAGGGATTCAGGTGTGAATAATGAAAAATATTAATATAGGCTTAATCGGTTTTGGTACTATCGGCTGCGGCGTTATTAAGCTGTTGCAGGATAATGAAAAGCTGATCGAAAAAAAGCTTTCCGCCAGATTACTGCTCAAAAAAATCGCCGATATTGATATAACGACACCCCGGCCGGTAAAGGTAAATAAAAATATCCTTACTACTGATGTTAGGGAAGTACTCCAGGATAAAAATATAGATATAATTATCGAATTGATGGGCGGATATGAACCCGCAAGGACTTTTATTCTGGAGGCTATTGCCAATGGGAAACAGGTTGTAACAGCGAATAAAGCTTTACTTGCAGCACACGGCAATGAAATCTTTAAAGCAGCAGAGAAAAATAAGACTGACATCGGTTTTGAAGCATCTGTTGGCGGAACAATCCCCATTATTAGAACACTCAAAGAATCACTCATTGCCAATAACATCAAATCAATTTACGGCATTATGAATGGTACAGCTAATTTCATTCTGACCAAGATGACTGACGAGGGGAAAGATTTTGATGTTGTTTTAAAAGAGGCACAAAAACTAGGTTATGCCGAAGCCGACCCTACGTATGACATCGAGGGTATAGATACGGCGCATAAGCTTGCTATTATTCTCTCGCTGGCTTATGGCTGTAAAGTAAATATGAAGGAGATTTTCCTGGAAGGTATTTCGGCAATCAGCCGGCAGGATGTGGTCTTTGCCAGAGAATTGGGTTATCGTATTAAGTTACTGGCAATTGCTATTTTACACAGCGATGTAGTAGAGGCAAGAATTCATGCGACGATGATTCCTTCTCAGCATCTTCTGGCTAATGTTAACCGCAATTATAATGCGTTTCATCTGATAGGTGATGCTTCCGGACCCGTTTTCCTTTACGGCCAAGGTGCGGGAATGATGCCTACGGCTAGTGCTGTAGTCAGTGATGTCATTGATATATCACGTAATATACTGCAAGGTGTTCATAGATCATCGCCGTTGAGAACACAAAAAGAAACATCAATGTCTGATATTAAGCTTCTGCCAATGGATGATGTCGAAACCAAATATTATTTTCGCTTTACTGCAGTTGATAGACCCGGTGTTCTTTCAAAAATATCAGGTATCCTCGGTGATAATCATATCAGCATTGCCACAGTTATCCAAAAGGCAAGACAGGAAGAAGGGTCAGTACCTGTAGTTATGACTACTTATATGGCAAAAGAAAAGAATGTGCGGAAGGCTTTAAAATTAATAGACAAGCTGGATATAGTTATGGATAAGACTATTATCGTGCGCATTGAGGATGAGTTGCAATAATATTCGAATAATAACTGACATTCATCCAAAGGACATAAGGACCATTTAGCAATGAAATACGTAGTTTTACTCGGCGATGGGATGGCTGACTATCCCACAGACAAACTTGGTGGAAAAACACCGCTGCAATGTGCTTTTACGCCTCATCTTGATGAGATATCCTCTTGCGGTACAATTGGTCTGGTTGACACAATTCCAGCAGGTTTTACTCCGGGTAGCGATGTTGCGAATTTATCAGTTCTCGGGTATGACCCGCTGCAAACATATACCGGCAGGGGGCCTCTGGAAGCCGCCAGCATGGGGATAAATCTTGGTCCAAATGATATTGCATATCGTTGCAATCTGATCTCAGTAGGTGCAAAAGACACTGCCGATGCGTTCATGGACGATTTTACTGCCGGGCATATTTCCAGTAGCGAAGCTGCTGAAATTATCAGTGATCTCAACAAACAACTGGGATCTGCTCAATATCAGTTTTATCCGGGTGTCGGTTATCGGCATTTGCTTGTCTGGCGTAACGCAACATCATCACCACAAACCACACCACCGCATGATATATCTGGAAAAGCCATTGCCTCTTACGTGCCTAATGGCGCTATGGCTGATGAAGTTAACTTGCTAATGAAGAATGCTTCAGAAGTATTAAAAAACCATCGCATTAATATTACCAGACTAAAAAACGGGAAAAAATCCGCTAATTCCATTTGGCTTTGGGGGCAGGGTGGGAAGCCTCAGATAACTCCTCTTACCAAGAAATTCGGATTGCAGGGTGGGATGATTTCTGCTGTTGATTTACTCAACGGTATCGGAGTACTTGCCGGATTAAAAATAATCCGTGTGCCGGGAGCAACCGGATACATCGACACTAATTATGAAGGTAAAGCTAAAGCGGCACTAGATGCTTTGAATTTCATGGATTTTATTTTTGTTCATTTAGAAGCTCCTGACGAAATGGGGCACGAAGGCAATGTTGAAGGTAAAATTCAGGCTATAGAATTTTTTGATGAAAAGATCGTTGGAACTATTTTGAACAATATAAGTTCATTCGGTGATTTCAGATTATTGGTCTTGAGTGATCATCCTACACCGCTTGATTTAAAAACACATACAAGTGATCCTAGTCCTTTTGCTGTTTTATCATCACGTAAAGAAGAAAATATAGTATCAGGGAGAGCTTTTGATGAATTTGCCGCGAAAGAAAGTGGTATAATAATTTCTCCCGGTCACTTGCTTATGGAGAAGTTTATTTCCGATTGGAGATCTTTCGTTGGTTCATAATCTGACAAAAGTAAGAGTTATTTATGCAGATACGGACGCTATGGGTATAGTTTATCACACGAACTATATCAAATGGTTTGAAATCGGTCGTACTGAAATCTTACGGCAAATGGGTCTTCTCTATACTGAAGTAGAAAAACATGGATTTAATCTGCCTTTAACCGAGGCATATTGCAATTATATTCTGCCTGCAAAATACGATCAGTTATTGGTTGTGGAAACAATGATAGAATACATATCAAGAGTTCTAATCAAATTTAAATATATTATCTGGGATGAAGAAAAGCGGCATCAGCACGCCTCCGGCTATACAATGCACGCCTGCACAAATAAAGAAGGCAAAGTACGTAGAATACCTCAGATACTTCTCGACCTGAAAGATAAATATAATATTAAAGGGGAATAAGATGGCAGCAAAATTGTCCAAAAAAGAACTGGAAGGCCCGGATGCTTTTCAATCAACCATTGAAAGACTTACAAATTACTTTGTGGAGAATAAGACACGCGTTTATGTAATTGTCAGCGCGATCTGCTTGGCAATCGTAATTGCGCTATCTACTTATTTTTACTGGAGCAATTATCAGACGTCCGCATTAGTGTTATACACAAAAGCTCAGGATAATCTGATTAGAAATGCAGAAAAACCGCAGGCGGCAAAAGATAGTATTCCACTTTTTAAAGAATTGATCGACAAATATCCGCGCAGCTGGAGTGCAAAAATTGCGTGGTACAATCTTGGTAATATTTATCATAATCAGGGCGATATTGATGGTGCTATTGACTCCTACAAAAACTACATTGCTGCTACGACAGCAGATAATGCCGGAATAAGATTTTTGGCATTTACTTCTTTAGGATACTGTTATGAAAATAAGAAGGATTTTAAATTGGCGCTTAGTTATTTTGAGCAGGCTCAAAAAATTAACAACAGCGGATTTGAAGCGATTGGCTATCGCAACATTGCCCGCATATATGAACTGATGAACGACAAGAAAAAAGCATTAGAGAATTATTCAAGTGCTTTGCAGAAAACTACAGATCCTTCAATGACCCTTTTTATAAAACGCAAGATAGCCACTCTTAGCTGATGAAAAATAATTAATCCGGAGGCTTAAGATTTGAAGATACTAATGTCAGGAAACGAAGCAATTGCCCGTGGTGTGTATGAAGCTGGGGTAAGATTTGCGGCAGCATACCCAGGGACTCCCAGCACAGAAATTATGGAAGAATATTCCAAATATGAAGGAGTGTATGCTGAATGGTCGCCCAATGAAAAAGTTGCTTTGGAAGTAGCTATCGGGGCTGCTTTAGCTGGTGAAAAAGCAATTGCCATCATGAAACACGTAGGTGTTAACGTTGCTGCGGATCCTCTTTTTACCGTCAGCTATACAGGCACTAACGGAGCGCTTGTCATCATAACTGCCGACGATCCTTCCCTTCACAGTTCACAGAACGAACAAGACAATCGTAACTATGCGAAGTTTGCAAAAATTCCCATGCTGGAACCGTCAGATCCTCAGGAAGCAAAAGAATTCATTAAACTGGCCTTTGAGATCAGCGAAAAATTCGATACGCCTGTATTTTTACGTTCTACAACAAGAGTTTCTCATTCCAAAGCGGTTGTTTCTTTGGAAGATCCCCTGCCATATCAGGATAAGACAAACATAAGCTATAATTCGGCAAAATTCGTTATGGTGCCGGTTAATGCACGTATCCGGCGTATTGAAGTTGAAAAACGTATGCAGCATTTAAAAGATTTTGCCGAAAAATTCAGCGAAAATAGAATGGAGATTAACAATCCGGATGTCGGTATCATCACAGCAGGTATGCCTTATAATTACGCCAAAGATGTTTTCCCGGATTACTCCTATCTGAAATTGGGCATGGTTCATCCATTACCGGAAAAAATGATTAGAGATTTTGCCTCCAAAGTTAAGAATATTTATGTTGTTGAAGAGTTAGACCCCTTTCTGGAAGAACAAATTAAGGCAATGGGTATCAAGGTAATAGGGAAGGACATTTTCCCCTACACTAATGAGTTCGATCCCGGAATTATCCAGGCCGCAATAAATAAACTCGACAAACAGGAGAATGTTCCAGCGAAGGGTATTCCGCCACGTCCGCCAAATCTCTGTCCTGGTTGTCCACACCGTGGCTTATTTTATACATTAAACAAACTTAAGCTATTTGTGACCGGAGATATCGGATGTTATACACTTTCTTATATGAAACCCTTAGAAGGATTGCATTCCTGTATCTGTATGGGGGCTAGCATTGGCATGGCTCATGGGATGAGCAAAGCTTTAAAGGAAAAAGGGAAGGGCAAGATAGTCGGCGTTATTGGTGATTCTACTTTTATCCATTCCGGAATTACTCCTCTCTTAAATATGGCATACAACAAGAGTAATGCAGTTATCATAATATGCGACAACAGCACAACAGCAATGACTGGTATGCAGGAGCATCCGGGAACCGGCTACACAATTCTGGGAGAAGAATCAATCCAACTTGATTTAAAGGTTTTAGTATCGGCGTTGGGTATCGAGAATATAAGAATTGTTGATCCTTATGATCTCAAAAGCACCAGAGCTGTTATTAAGGAAGAACTGGACAAAGACGGTCCTTCAGTAGTAATTTCAAAAAGGCCTTGCGTTTTATTCAAGCGGGCAAAATCGGAACCGCAAAAGCCATTACAGGTTGATCCGGATAAATGCACAGGCTGTAAAATATGTCTTGGTCTGGGATGCCCGCCGATTTCCTGGAAAAAAATGGAGAAGAAAGAGGGCTCTAAGAGGGAAGGTATATCGATAATCGACGAAAATCTCTGCAACGGTTGCGGCTTATGCCTGCAAGTATGTAAATTTAATGCGATTCAATAAATTATACTTGCTGAAAGCGAGCGTACTGAAGCAAGATTGAAGCGCTGGCGGAATCGATCCCTAAAGCGAAACATTAGGGATCTCAAAATTCTATTTTTAATGAAGAGGTCAATTTGATGGCGGATAAAAACGTAAGAAGTATTTTGCTTGCAGGCGTTGGCGGACAGGGCATTCTTAGAGCCAGCGATATTATGTGTATGGCAATTATGGAAGCTGGTCTTGATGTTAAGAAGAGCGAAGTTCATGGAATGGCACAACGCGGAGGTTGTGTAACCAGTCACGTTCGTTATGGCAATAAAGTCTATTCACCGCTGGCTAAACTGGGAAGTATTGATCTCTTGGTTGCTTTCGAGAAGATGGAAAGTCTCCGATACTTAAATTATTTAACCAAAGATGCCACAATAATCATTAATACCGAGGAGATATATCCGCCGGCAGTTAATTCCGGAGATGTTCCTTATCCTGAAAATGCCATTCCTTTATTGAAAAGTAATTATGGACTGGTAAAGGAAATAGACGCGACAGCATTGGCCAAACAGTCGGGTAATATAAAAACTGCAAATGTTGTGCTTATTGGTGCAATAGCTAAATTAATGGAAATACCATTATCAATCTGGGAAAATGTAATAAGAAAGGCATTTCCAGAGAAGTTAACCAAAGTCAATTTAGCTGCTTTCCAAAGCGGCCTAAATACATAAATATTGTGTATAATTAAGAATAAATATTTAAAATACACTTATAATGCTAAATGTTGTATTACATACTTAAATCATTGGATTAGGTGATCTATGTCTGAAGATTATTATCAAATACTTGGTTTATCTAAGCAGGCATCTGCCGATGAAATTAAAAAAGCTTATCGAAAGTTAGCTGTAAAATGGCATCCCGATAAAAATCCTAATAATAAAGCTGCCTCAGAAGAAAAATTTAAAAAAATCAGTGAAGCTTACGCTGTTTTAAGTGACCCGGAAAAACGTCAACAATATGATCAGTTTGGCTCTGCAGACCAGTACCGCCAGCAGTATTCTCAGGAGGATATTTTCCGGGGCGTTGATCTTGATGAAATATTACGTAGTTTTGGGTTCGGAGGTATGAGAGGAGGAGGCCGATCAACGACATTTCGCACAAGCGGCAGAAGGGGAGGCACCGGTTCGCGTGATTATGAAGATCCTTTCGCCGGACTGTTTGGTGGAATGGGTCGCGGTGGTCAGCAATATGATCCAATGCAAGAAAAAGGACAGGATGTTGAATATAATTTATCGATATCATTGGAAGAATCTGTTTTAGGCGCAGATAAGAAGCTTTCGCTGCAAATCGAAAATAGAATTGAAGAAATCAATGTTAAGATTCCAGCTGGCATCAGCACGGGGAAAAAACTGCGCTTACCAGGAAAGGGGCTTACCGGCTATAACGGTGGGCCTAATGGAGATTTATATCTTAACATTAATGTATTGCCCCATCCAATATTCTCCCGAGACGGAAATGATTTGTATATTGAAAAAAGTATAAAATTTTCACAGGCAGTGCTGGGAACTATAATTGACATTCCCACTCTGGATGGTACAATAAAAAGATTGAAAATTTCTCCGGGCACACAAAACAATACAAAAATACGTATGAAGGGGTTCGGCGTTCCCGGTCTTAAAGGGGCATTAAAAGGTGATCAATATGTCAAGATAAATGTTGATGTTCCTTCAAAACTGTCTGACCGTCAGCAAAAACTTATTAAGCAGTTGGCTGAGGATGGGATTTAAGAAAAAGACTGAAGACCGAAGCTGTTTGACTGAAGGCTTAATTGGAGATCGGTATATTTTATCTGATTACAAGATGATATGCCGATTTTATCGTTTTATGGCCCCATTTTTCTGAATATATAATATTTATATTACGTCTAATAAGATATGTTATGTAAACATTAATATGGTAGTGTTTAAAATCCGACTTACTCACCGTTACACTGAAACAAAAATAATCATATTAAACTAACTCGACATTCCCGATTATGCCCATATCTTTGCCGCAGATGATTATTATACCTGTCACACCAGGTATTTTGATTCCGTAATCCAGAGATGTTTTTATGTCTTTTTTACTTTTTACACGATTACCGACGGCTGAGGCTGCGGCGTCGGCGAGTGTCGCGGATTGGGAAATGACACAAATCGCATCCGCTTTTCCAAAGCTTAACGATGGTCCAACCGTGGCGGATGACGTGCATATTCCCAGAGGTGTTTCCTCTGGTTTTATAAGCATATTGAGCTTATAACTTAAAGCAGATTCTCCTGCATAAATGGAAACTGTTAGTTTGTTTTTAGACCGAAGAAAGATGTCCCCGCCATTTTCGATAATGAGATTTTCTGTCTGATTGAGAAGATCATAACCCACAAATTCGGATATGGCGCCAGCAACCGAGGCCATGGGTCCTACCCCGCAGATTTTTGATTTGCTGAGCATATCGCGGATAATCGGTGGCGCTAAATCGTCTTTGTGTAGTGGTAAAAGCGCCGTGCGAAATTCCGGATAATTATTAATGTATGATTCTAAAGAATTGCGATGTTTTAATAATGATTTTTCGGCTGACTCTGCCAAGTTTATATCCGAGCTGATGAACAGATCGCTCTCGGCAATTTTTACGTTATATGAAATTAAATTATCTTTATTAATTAATGATCTATATATTTTTTCTTCATATTTCATATTAACAATAAGTTGTTGCGCCCTCCCCTAATATACTATCAACTTCTCGCTTTAAATTGTCATTAATATCCAGCCGTAAATTATCACCTAAGTAAACGATTGTTTCACTTTTTCCATTGATAATATGAATATAACTATCATATTTACCTGTATAATTTTTTATGGAATTGTAAAGGCAAGTAATAATATCAGGCGAAATCTTTTCCGAATCGATCATAAATCGAATTTGCTTATAGGGGTTTTCCAGTGATTTGGCCAGCGAGATGACCTCCTGAGCAATGATCTTGAGGGATTCGTCACCAACGTCAATCATTCCCTGAACGACAATCGGTTCATCTGCATGCAGAAGATCATAATATTTTTTATACGTGTCCGCCCAGAAAATAATATTCACCGAACCCTGTAAATCTTCCAGAACAACATTACACATTATGTCTTTTCGCTTGGTTGGTCTTTCGTTGAGAGAACTTATTACTCCTGCAATAATGATGGTATCTTTATCCCGTTTCATATTCAAAGTACTGGAATTTGTGTTTGTTACCAGTTTTAATTTGTCGGAATAACCATGTAAAGGATGTCCGGAGATATAAAAACCAAGGGTTTCTTTCTCAAGCGAGAGGAGTTGTTTACGATCCCATTCAGGAAGAACAGGAATCGAGTATGATCCATTATTCCCATTTTCCTTCGATGAACCGGAACCATCAAGGTCATCGAAGAAACTTGATTGATTACTCAGCAATTCTTTTTGTTTACGTTGAGCCTCTTCCATGGATTGGTCCAGAGATTCGATTAGTTGACGTCGGTAATAACCCAATGAATCAAAAGAACCACACTTGATTAAACTTTCAATAACCCTTTTATTGACTTTGCGCAGATCAACTCGGTTCAAAAAATCCATGAATGAGGGGAAAAATGCTTCCTGGCGCACAGCGATAATTGATTCAATAGCTGCTTCTCCTACATTTTTAACTGCCGCGAGACCAAAACGGATATTATCTCCGGAAATACTAAAATCTTTTTGTGATTCATTAATATCCGGCGGTAAAACATTAATTCCCATCTCTTTACAGTTATTCATGTGTCTGATAATCTTGTCGCGGTTGTCTTTTTCCGATGTAAGTAATGCAGCCATAAAACAAACAGGATAGTGGGTCTTTAAATAGGCAGTCTGATATGTAATAATGGCATAGGCGGCACTGTGTGATTTATTGAAGCCATATTCGGCAAATGTCTCCATCTGGTCCCAAATAGTTTTCGCTTTGACTTCATTGATTTTTTGCTTCTTCGCGCCGTCGAGAAATTTTGGTTTCTCCTTTTCCATCGCCGAAACCTGCTTTTTACCCATGACTTTGCGTAGCGTGTCGGCCTGAGCCATTGTGTAACCGCCAATCACATTGGCAATTTGCATGACCTGTTCCTGATACAGGATGATGCCGTATGTTTCTTTCAAAATCGATTCTAACTGTGGTAATTCATAAATTATTTGCTGTTTTCCATGCTTGCGGGCAATAAAATCGGGTATCATTTTCATCGGGCCGGGACGATAAGCCGCAATCAAAGCAATTATATCTTCAATGTGATCAGGTTTAAAATTTACCAGAAGATCCTTCATACCGGAACTTTCCAGTTGGAAAACGCCGTCAGTGTCGCCCTTCATCAAAAGATGATATGTTTCTTTATTATCTAACGGCAGGTCATTGATATCAATGTCAATATTATGTGATTCCTTGATAAAATTAACTGTATTTTTTATAACTGTGAGGGTCTTGAGACCAAGAAAATCAAATTTTGTAAGTCCAACTGCCTCGATATCTTTCATCGAGTATTGCGAAACGATATCGTCTTTCGGTGCGAACAAAGGGACCCTTTCGACCAATGGTGCATCGGAAATAACAACGCCGGCGGCATGTATCGATGAGTGTCGATTTAGACCTTCCAGTATAACTGAAAGAGACAGCATTTTGTCAATTTGCGGATTCTTCCTGCGTTCCTCTTCAAATCGAGGCTCCATTTTAAAAGCATCGGCAAGCGTGATATTTAAAACATTTGGTACAAGTTTGGCGATACGATCCGCATCGCCATAAGGAATGTTGAGCGCTCGCCCTACATCCCGGATTACACCTTTGGCCATCATTTTCCCGAAAGTGCAAATTTGCGTAACTTTATCCTTGCCGTATTTATCAGTTACGTATTTAATAATTTCACCACGGCGTTCCTGGCAAAAATCAATATCAATATCCGGCATGCTTATTCTATCCGGATTAAGAAATCTTTCAAAAAACAAGCCGTAACGGAGAGGATCAATATCTGTAATACGTATGGCATAGGCAACAAGAGAACCTGCAGCGGAACCACGGCCAGGGCCGACAGGAACATCATTGTGTTTGGCATGCTTAATAAAATCCGAAACGATTAAAAAATATCCCGAAAACCCCATTTTTTTAATAATTTCCAACTCTGTATGTAGACGCTTATTATATTTCTCACGAACAACAGCCTCATCTTCTTTCTGGTATTTAAGAATACTCGGCATCAGCTTTTCCAGGCCTTCCAAGGCTTTGCGCTGCAAATAATCTTCCAGAGTTTCTTCTGGATTCTTGACTTCAAATTTTGGCAAATAGAACTTACCGAATTCAAAAGTTAGATTGCATCTTTCCGCTATGCTCACCGTATTGGCTATCGCTTCCGGTATTGCGGCAAAAAGTGCATGCATTTCCGCCGGGGATTTGACATAAAACTGATCCGATGTCATAGACATACGGTCGCTATCTTCAATGGTTTTACCTGTTTGGATGCACAAAAGTATGTTGTGCGCCTCGGCATGGTCGGCATTAAGGTAATGGCAATCGTTTGTGGCAATAAGAGGAATGGAAAGTTCTTTGCTCAGTTCTATCAGTCCCCTGTTGGCAATAGACTGCTCGGGAATTCCGTTCTCCATTATTTCCAGATAGAAATTATCCTCACCGAATATTTCGCGGAATTCGCAGGCGGCTCTCCTCGCTTCGTCCATATTACCACGGATGATATGAGCGGCGACTTCACCATGCAGACAGGCGCTCGACACGATCAGACCATCAGAATATTGTTTGAGTAATTCTTTATCCACACGAGGCCGGTAATAAAAACCTTCAATGTGAGCTGCAGAGGTAAGTTTCATTAAATTCTTATAACCTTGCATGTTTTTGACCAGGACAACTAAATGACGTGTGGCTTCCCCGATTGATGATGGTGTCTTATCAAAACGACTACGCGGTGCGACATAGAGTTCGCAACCAATAATTGGTTTAATGCCACCGGCATAAGCCTGTTTATAAAAATCTATAGCACCGAACATATTACCGTGGTCGGTGATGGCAATTGCCGGCATGGCAAATTCCTTGGCCTTTTTGAATAGTTCATGAAGACGGATCATACCGTCGAGAAGGCTATATTGAGTATGGACATGAAGATGAACAAAATCAGAATGTTTCATTGTTGGTTACACATCTTTAAGAATAAAAAAATTTGAAGGAAGAATAAATAATTAACTTAATAATCATTACGTTTCACCTGCAAGTTACCAATTGGAGTGTGATAACTTGCAGGTAATGAAAATAAATAATAATTTATCAGTCAATCCAGTAATTAGGCGCTTCTTTTGTGATGATGACATCATGTACATGACTCTCTCTTAAACCGGCAGTTGTGATTCGCACAAAACGTGCTTTTTCCATCAACTCTGGAATAGTTTTACATCCTACATAACCCATACCAGCCTTGAGTCCACCAATTAACTGTACGATACTTGCAGAAAGTGAGCCGCGGAAAGGCACCCTTCCCTCAATCCCTTCGGGAACAGTTTTCATTGGCGCTTCGATATCGTCCTGATAATAGCGGTCACGACTACCCATCTTCATTGCCTCCAGTGACCCCATGCCACGGTATACTTTATAGCTTCTTCCCTGGAACAATATTGTTTCACCTGGGCTTTCTTCCGTACCGGCAAACAAACCACCGATCATAATACTATGAGCCCCACAGCCAATTGCTTTAACAATATCACCTGAATACTTGATACCCCCATCGGCGATTACCGGAATTCCATGCTTGGCCGCAACTTTACAGGCATCACGAATTGCAGACATTTGCGGAACACCTACACCGGCGATAATTCTTGTTGTACAGATAGACCCCGGACCGACTCCAACTTTTACTGCATCAATACCAGCCTCAATTAAGGCCTCAGCTCCTTCAAGGGTTGCCACGTTTCCGGCTATTAATTCACACTTGGGGAAATCATGTTTCGTCGCTTTAATTGCTCTAATAACTGAGGCGGAATGACCATGAGATGTGTCAATGCAAATAACATCTGCTCCGGCGGCTAACAATGCTTCTATTCTGGGTTCACGGTCAATAATGCCGACAGCGGCACCCACACGCAGACGACCATAGGAATCTTTGCAGGCATTTGGAAATTTACGAATTTTTTCAATATCTTTGATTGTAATTAAACCTTTTAATCTGTATTCATCATCAACCACCAGTAATTTCTCAATGCGATGTTTATGCAGAAGTTTTTTTGAGTCTTCCAGAGAAATATTGGCAGAAACGGTAACCAGATTTTCCTTGGTCATAACATTGGATACCGTTTGATCCATATTTTCTTCAAAACGTAAATCGCGATTAGTCAGTATACCAACCAGTTTGCCTTTTTTTACTACAGGAACGCCGGATATCGAGTATTGATTCATCAATTCCAAAGCATCGCTGACTTTGCGATCAGGTTCGATTGTGATAGGATCTACTATCATTCCACTCTCTGACTTCTTTACACGATCCACCTCCACAACCTGACGTTCAATGCTCATATTCCGATGAATTATACCGATACCACCTTCCTGTGCCATGCAGATGGCTGTACGAGATTCCGTAACAGTATCCATTGCCGCGGAGACTATGGGAATATTCAACTTAATGTTTCTTGTTAATAGAGTAGATGTATCTACGTCACGCGGTAAAATATCGGAATCAGCCGGCAGGAGAAGCAGATCATCAAATGTCAAAGCATCTTTTACTATATCGTCAAGCATTATTACCTCCGAAATTATTATATATTGTTATATGGAAATGTTATGCAATAACCACCATTCCGGTGGCGAGACCATTTATTACTGACAATTACATTTCGGCCTTTTATGCCGGTACAATGCTACAGTTATTGTTAAACAACGGCTCAATATAATATTTTTCATTATTTAAGCTGATAAAAAAACAATTTTCTTTTTCATCCGGTTCAATGAACTGGGCCAATTGATAGTAACTATTCCGCGAAAATCTTGCTTTAAATTTTTTATCCTTAACCGAGCAATACAGGACATTTTCTTTACCGACATATAGAGTGTTTAAATCTAATTTTTCCAGTGAATCATCGGTCAAAAGAACATCAATTTGATCAGTAGTATCATCTTCTTGCCTTGTCTTATAGACTGCCGTCACAACAAAAGCGGTGTCTTCAACATCAAGATAACAGATCTCTTCGCCCAATTCTATCAGGTAATTTCCATATGCATCAATTTTAATATTTTCAAAAAAAATACACAATATATCCTTACGAAACATATGGGCACCGCGATAGTACCATGTTCCTTCTTTGTCAATTTTAATGTCACAATTTTCCATTTATTCTTTTAAAAACTCTTTTTACTGTCCAGCAATATTGTTACCGGCCCATTATTGACCAATTCAATTTGCATCATTTCCTGAAATTTCCCGCAAGCCAGATTTTTTACTTTTGCGGCCGCTTTCCCGACAAAATATTCATATAGTTCATTAGCCGGAACAGGATCTTCCGCCCGAAAAAAAGACGGCCGACGACCTTTTGTACAATCGCCAAGTAAAGTGAATTGAGAAACCACCATCATATCGCCGCTGACATCAAGCAAAGACAAATTCATCCTGCTTTGATCGTCCTCAAAGATACGTAGATTGATAATTTTATCCAGAATATAATCAGCATCAGATTTTGAGTCTTCTTTTTCCACACCTAAAAATACGAGTATCCCTTCGCTGATCGAGGAGATTTCTTTGTTGTTAATTTTGACGCTTGCCCTGTTGACTCTCTGAATTACTGCACGCATTGACGATCTCGCCTATATAAAATCATGTTACCAACAAATTGCACTCTGTTCAAGTCATTTCTCTGAAACAGTGTAATTTCTCTGAAATTAGTTTAAGTGATGGTTTCAGGTATATATTGTTTTTTTAATAATCATTTATGCTTGACGCCGCAAGGCTTTTCTCATATCCTCGGCTGATAAAACAAAGAGGGATACTATATGAACAAACGCTTCCAAGACTTGATTTTAGCCGCTATTAAACAGAGAATTTCCGATCTTCACATTACCGGAGGCTTTCCCTTGATTTTCCGCAGTGAGGGAGAAATCCATTTCGATAAAAACGTTAAATGGTCGGCTACTGAAATAGATAATATGGTCAAAGAGATGTTGAGTGAACGACAGTTACTTACTCTTCGAAAAAGATGGTCTGTCGATTACGCCGTTTCATTCAACCATGTCCGGGTAAGAATCAATGCTTTTTATACAACGCGCGGATTAAGCTTAGCCATACGCCTCCTACCAGAGACGATTCCGGATATTACATCACTGAATTTACATCCCTCACTTAACCAGATTCGGGATCTCAAGTCTGGTCTCATTCTAGTCTGCGGTGGCACAGGGTCAGGCAAGTCTACTACAGTCGCGGCAATTATTGAAGAAATAAATCGAACCAGACCAGTGCATATTATTACGATTGAAGACCCCATAGAATACCGTTTTAAGCCCAAAAAAGCTTTTATTGAACAACGGGAAGTTGGCATTCATGTACCGTCTTTTGAGCAGGGACTGCTGGATGTTCTTCGGGAAAATCCTGATGTGATTTTTGTTGGGGAATTAAGGGAGCCGGATACAATCCGTCTTACCCTCAATGCAGCTGAGTCCGGGCATCTCGTATTCGGGACTCTCCATGCTACTGATGCGGAAGATGCGATCTACCGGATCAATAATTCTGTGTCCGGTGAAAACCAGGAGGTTATTCGCTACCAGTTTGCTTCAACACTTTCCTGGTTGATTGTTCAACAACTGACATTTATCGAGAAGGCCGGTTTTCGAGTCCCCCTGCTATCAATAACCCGCGGTTCTTCCTCGGTGCGGAGCAGCATTCGGGAGAACAAACTTACCCAATTAGAAACAACAATGCTCACAAGCAGAAATGAAGGCATGTTTACCATGGATCTTTACAAGAAGGAATTTATCAACAATATAAGTTCCTTCATTCATCCCCATAAAAGTTTTGGCATGGGGGCGGATTCTTCCAAAGAAACGGATTACATTTCTTCGTTGATTGATCCCAACGCCGTTCAGGATGTTGTCTATACATCCTCAGTTGATGATGCCTACAAGATTCCATCATTGACTCTTAAAGATGATGACGGCCTGTCCTATGTTATTCTGGAAAATCATGATGAAATGGAGCTAAAAGATATTATCGCCCAATACGACCAACCGGAGGATGGCAAAACGGATAATAACGGCGATAAATATAAATGAAATGAGCAAGAAAATCCTTTTGATCAATCCCTGGATACACGATTTTGCAGCATACGATTTCTGGTTAAAACCTCTGGGACTTCTATATATTGGCTCCCTGCTGCGTCAGAATAATCATAAAATATGTTTTATTGACTGTCTTGATCCCTACCATCCCGCCATGAAAAATATCGGTAAAAAGCCTAGACGTCAGGCTTATGGAGACGGTAAATTCTTCCGGCAGGTCATTGAAAAACCGGAAAAATTAAAAATGATGACCAGAAATTACTGCCGCTATGGAATTACGCCGGATGTTTTTCGCTACGAGCTTAGCTGTCATCAAGATACCGACATTATTTTAATTACCACGCTGATGACCTACTGGTATCCCGGTGTTTTAGAAGCGATTAAAATAATTAAGGAGATTATGCCGCATGTACCCATTGTTTTGGGTGGAAAATACGCTACTTTATGTTACGAGCATGCAGTTAAATATGCCGGGGCTGATTATGTTATCAAAGGAAGTGGTGAAAAAAGCGTTCTCCAACTGATGAAAGATTTATTTAATGAACAAACGTCTTTTGAATATGATCCGGATAGTCTCGACGCGCTCCCCTACCCTGCATTTGATCTGTCAAGCAGACTCGAACAGATCCCGATTATGACATCACGCGGCTGTCCCTTTGACTGCAGCTACTGCGCTTCACATATTTTTAACGATAAATTCCGGCGACGTGATCCGCTGAAAGTCGTCGATGAAATCGAATACTGGCAGAAATATTTCGGTGTAAAAAATTTTACTTTTTACGATGATGCTCTGCTCATCAATCCTGAAGAAATGATTACAGTATTACTCAGAGAGATTAAAAAAAGAAATTTATCCTGTTGTTTCCATTGCCCAAACGGTTTGCATTTACGGGAAATCAACCAAGATATTAGCATTTTACTTTACAATTCCGGATTTAAGACTATTCGTTTCGGCTTCGAAACTTCCGATTTTAAGCGGCAAATGGAAACAGGCGGAAAAGTTAAAAACGAAGAATTGAAGCATGCTGTAAATTTTCTAAAAAATGCCGGGTATTCTACAGATGATATCGGTATATATTTGCTCTGCGGATTACCAGGCCAAAAAGCGGAAGAAGTTATTGACAGTATTAATTATGTGAGGAGATGTGGAGCAAAACCGATATTGGCGGAGTATTCACCGATTCCCGGAACAAAAATGTGGGATCAGGCAGTTGCATTATCACCCTTTGACATTCAGAGCGAACCGCTATATCATAACAATTCATTGCTGCCCTGCCGGAACAATGATTTTAGTGTTGCTGTTTATAATGAATTAAAAACTGATCTGCGGAAAAACAAAATTCGGACAATATAAATGACCGTTTTAATCTGGATTAAGAATATTGCAGTTTTATTTATTTCTTTATTTTTTTTGATTATTGGAATTAACACATTGATTGGCTGCTATCGTTTACAAAACCCCATTGAATTTGTCATGTATTTCTTTTCTGCGTCGCTTTTAATTCTGGTTTGCGTCGCCGGTCTGATTTACTTGTTTTTCCGGATATTCCCTCCCAAGCAAAATGATGAGATAAACAATAATGAAAGAGAATAAATTTCTTAAATTAATTTTTACTTTTTTATTCTTCTTTATTATTGCCGGCAATTCTTACGGCTTTGATCTGGAAAAGAAAGTTATCAAAACAAAACTAAATAATGGACTGACTGTCCTGATGCTGGAGAGAAATGCAAGCCCTACTGTTTCTCTTTACATCCGTCATCGTGTCGGTGCTGTTGATGAAGCTGATGGCGAGAGTGGCGCCGCCCATTTTCTGGAACATATGATGTTCAAGGGCACCACAACTCTCGGAACAAAAAATTACGCGCACGAAAAAAAGATACTAACGGCAATAGAGAAGACAGGCAATGCTCTGGATGAAGAAAAACGTCGGGGACAAAAGGCTGATCAACAGCGCATTCAAAAGCTCACTGCAAAGTTAAACAATCTGCAAAAGCGTCAGAAAAATTTTCTTATCCCTAATGAAATAGACCGGCTCTACACTGAAAACGGCGGCCTGGATATGAATGCTTCGACTGGTCAGGATGTAACTACATATCAGGTCAGCCTTCCTGCCAATAAAATTGAACTCTGGGCCCGAATTGAATCCGATCGCTTGATGAACCCGGTGTTCCGCGAATTTTATACCGAACGAGATGTAATTATGGAAGAGAGGCGCCAGAGAATAGAAACCGATCCACAAGGAAAATTATATGAACAATTCTTCGCTACGGCTTATAGGAGTCATCCTTATCGCAGGCCGATCCTGGGATGGACCCAAGACATGATTAATCTGAAGCCAAGCTCTGTAAAGAAGATATTTCAAAAATACAAAGCACCGGAAGGCATTGTGATTGCAGTTGTCGGTGATATCAAAACAAACGATACATTAAAAGTTATAGAAAAATATTTTGGTGACATTCCCGCAACGAAGCATGAGCCCTCTGTAATACATTTAGAACCTAAACAAACAGAAGAAAGAAGAGTAACTGTTAATTTTGATGCTAATCCGATGTTGCTTATCGGCTATCACAAACCTACAGCACCCGCTTATGACGACTATGTGCTCGATGTTCTGGAAACAATCCTGACGAAAGGCCGCACCAGCCGGTTGTACAACTTGCTGGTGACGGAAATGGGAATTGCCAAGAGCGTCAATGCCTCCAATGGCACTCCGGGAACCAGATATCCTAATATGTTTGTCATATCAGCCCAGCCGCGCTTCCCTCATACCAATTCTCAAATCGAAGAGGTCATTTTCCGTGAAATTGAAAAAATAAAAACTGAGCCGGTATCTGCAGCCGAACTCACCAAAGCAAAGAACCATCTAAGAATGGGATATATTAAGAGCCTTGATTCCAATGCCGAAATAGCATCAATTTTATCTTATTATGAAGTGCTGTTAGGTGATTACAAATATTTTGCTAATTATATAAATGTTCTTGATCAGGTTTCGCAAAAGGATATTTCGAACGCGGTTAATCTTTATTTTAGCAACGATAACCGCACCGTCGCTCAGTTATATAAAACGAAAGATTAAACATCAATGAAGCTGATAATACTTAGATTAAATATGCAACGAGTAATCATGTCCATAATATTTATCGGCATTCTGGCAATGCCGGCACTGGCAGTTACGAATTTGCCGGCTCCCGACATACTCCACTATCCACCGCTGCAATTTAAGTTGCCTGAGGCCAGTCGGATTGTTCTTAAAAACGGCATTATTCTTTATATTCTGGAAGATCATGAATTGCCTTTAGTAACAATCAATGCCCTGATTAAAACGGGAACAATGTTTGATCCCAGCGGTAAAGAAGGTATTGCCGATTTAACCGCCTCTGTGATGAAGACGGGAGGGACTCAAAAAATAAGTAGCACAGAAATTGATAATGCGTTTGATTCTCTTGCGGCATCTCCTTCCATCACCATGGCTCTGGATTAC
Organism: uncultured Smithella sp.; assembly: GCA_964469905.1. Taxonomy (GTDB): domain Bacteria; phylum Desulfobacterota; class Syntrophia; order Syntrophales; family Smithellaceae; genus MVRV01. Next base: position 150,616 of record CAYXZW010000001.1, on the reverse strand, counting down.
GCCCAGATCGATTTCTCTTTATTGAAAAATGATATAGATCAGGGACTGGAACTATTATCGCAAATATTGATTGCTCCAGCTTTTGAGCAAAACAAATTTAATCTGGCCAAAGGATTAAAAAACGAAGAATTACTCCGATTAAAAGACGATCCCCAGAAGCTGGCTGTTCGAGAATTCAACCGACTCATTTATCGCAATAATCCCCGTGGCCGATTTGCCTCGGCAAAATCTCTGAATAATATTCAGAGGGCCGATCTGATCAAATTTCACGAAACCTTTTTTCAACCGCAGAATATCATGTTTGCCGTAACCGGCGATATAAGTAGCGCAGAAGTTGTAAGCAAAATTCAACGATATTTTGGTAATTGGCGCTACCGAGAAAATTCTGTCAACCGCCCACCTCTGCCGACACAGAATTCTACTGCTGGGCTTTTTTATATTGACAAAGATATCACTCAATCAACCATCATCAGTGGCCAATTAGCGCCAGGCAAAAATAATCCGGATTTTTATGCTTTCACCGTTCTTGATTTTATTATTGGCAGCGGCGGTTTTCCTTCTAAAATATTCAGCGCAGTTCGTAATAATGAAGGTCTGGCCTATAGTGCCGGTAGTTTTTACCGCGCTCGATCCGATCACGGTGTTTTTGCCGCCTATGCTTTTACAAAAACAGAATCCACCTTCAAGACACTTACTTTGATCGATTCGGTTTTGAAAAATATTCAGTCTAACTCTATGACAGATGGAGAAATAGAATGGGCTAAAAAATCCATTAATAATGGCTTTATTTTTTCTTTCACTTCACCCCAACAAATTGCCTGGCAGCAAATGAAAATTGAATATGACGGTTTACCTGCAGATTATCTTACGACATATCGACAAAAAATTGACAATATCAATGTTAACGATTTGTATCGGGTTGCCGTTAAATATCTTGATCAAAAAAATAACAATACCTTTATTTTAGGTAATATCAAAAAAGCCGGAAAGCCACCAAACACTATCGGGCAACCGGTTTTAATAAGTCCGGAAGATTAAGGAAGAAATATGATTGACAAGCATTTATTCAAGAAAATATCAGATAGAATTGATTCCTACAGAGACGCCATTATTGATTTACAGATCGGACTTACCGCAATTCCGGCAGTTGGACCGGAGAATGGTGGAGATGGCGAATTACCCAAAGCTGATTATTTAAAGAAAAGACTCATCGATCTGGGATTTAAGAACTTCCAGCACTATGATGCTTTTGATGAGAGGGTTACATCGAAAACCAGGCCTAATTTTCTAGCTACCGTTGAAGGCAGGAACAAATCTAAATTTGTCTGGATCATAACTCATCTCGATATCGTTCCACCCGGCGAAATCAAACTCTGGAGCCATGATCCATATACCGCTTATGTGAAAAACGGCCATCTTTTCGGTCGTGGTGTGGAGGATAATCAGCAGGATATGGTGGCATCAATTTTTGCAGCCAAGGCAATTCTGGATGAAGGACTGACGACTCCTAACTCCATTGGTTTGGGTTTTGTTGCTGATGAAGAAACATCAGGCCATAAGGGGCTTTACTCCATGATGGCAGCCAACGATAAACTCTTTGGACGGGAAGATTTAATTATTATTCCGGATTCGGGAAATTCTCAAGGATCACTAATAGAGATTGCCGAAAAAAGCATGTTGTGGCTGTCCTTTAAAACTAAAGGCAAGCAATGCCATGCCAGCAAACCCCAACTGGGCAACAATGCTTTTGTTGCCGCATCACACCTGGTTACAAAACTCTCCTCGCTCAAAAAAATATTTCCTAAGGCTGATCCCCTCTATGATCCTGAGACCAGCACTTTCGAGGCAACCAAGAAAGAACCGAATGTCGGCAACATCAATACAATACCAGGTGAAGATGTATTTTATCTTGATTGCCGTGTACTTCCTGATTACATGCTGGAAGACGTTATTGCGGCAATAAAAAATATTACAGGAAAAATTGAAAAGAAATTCAAAGTGCAAATAGAGGTTTCTCCGGTTATGTATTTACAAGCTCCGCCTCCTACTGCTCCCGATTCAGCGGTTGTATTGGCTCTGGAAGAAGCGATCAGCGCTGTCTATGACTGCAAAGCATTCACCGGAGGTGTCGGTGCCGGAACGTTGGCTTCTTATTTCCGCAGAAAAGGATATCCGGCGGCAGTATGGTCTAAAAGCAGCCTGAACGCCCATCAACCTGATGAAAGCTGTCCGATTGACAATATTTTGGGTGACGCTAAAGTGTTTGCACACATATTTTTACAGGATTAATTGTATTGCAATGAGCTAGTTACAGTGATAGAAGCTTTCGCTTAAATTTATGGTAACACCGCATTGAAATGATCAGGCTGTTTTGCCGCCGGTAGTATGCACGTAAACCATATTTTAAAGTTAGAGGCAGATAACCTTTTGAAGCATACAACTAAAACATTATTCACAGAGAAGCTTTCCTTTTCGAACCACGATTTGCTGAAAAATCTCTGTGGCGAAAGCGATAAGCATTTAAAACTTATCCAGAAGTTGGAACCAGTTTCGGTAAAAGCCTGGGGAAATCATATCTCTGTTTCCGGGCCGGAAAAAAACGCTAAAAAAATTATTACATTGTTACAACAGCTTTATTCCATAATGGAAAAAGGCTGGCACATTCATCTATCCGATATTGACTATGCTCACCGCATTCTTTCCGAAGATATAACATTTGAGTTGTCCCGAATATTCCTCGATACTGTATTCATATCTTCTAAGAAAAGGATAATAACACCCAAGAGCATTGCCCAGAGGCTTTATATCGAATACATGAGAAATTATGACATGGTATTTGCCATTGGTCCGGCCGGAACGGGAAAAACATATCTGGCGATGGCAATGGCAGTATCCTTTCTGCTGGAAAAGAAAGTTCAAAGGATTATCCTGGCACGTCCCGCTGTGGAAGCAGGTGAAAAGCTGGGGTTTTTACCCGGTGATTTAGCCGAAAAAGTTAATCCTTATTTGCGTCCGCTCTATGATGCTCTTTATGATATGGTTGATATGGAGCGGGCAACTGCTTTAATAAGCAAGGGCTTGATCGAGGTAGCTCCTTTGGCGTTCATGCGGGGGCGAACACTTAACGATTCTTTTGTCATCCTGGATGAAGCACAAAACACTACATCAGAACAGATGAAAATGTTTCTAACACGATTGGGGTATGGATCCAAGGCTATTGTTACTGGAGATGTTACTCAGGTTGACTTACCTCAGGAGAAAAAATCCGGTTTAATCGAAGCTGAGAATATCTTAAGAAAAATAGACCGCATTCGCTTTGTTCATTTTTCTGATATTGATGTTGTCCGTCATCCGTTGGTGCAGGATATTATTAAAGCATACGCCCCTCTGGATAAGGCTAAAAGAAATAACCACAATGGATAAATATGGATTATATTGATTCTATAGCTAAAAAAGCTTCTAATATATTAAAAATATTTATAGAGAAGCATCTTCTTTCCATTGGCATTCTTAATAATCCAGTTTATCAGCGCTGGTTTATTGCTATTGGCCTTTGCCTTATTCTATCAATTATTCTGGCTCCGGAAATTCACTTACTAACGCCGAAATATAAAATAGGAATGATCAGTTCCAGGGATATCAAAGCGGATCGTGAATTTCTGGTTGAAGACGGAGAATCAACAAAACAAAAGCAGATTGATGCCGGAAAGAATATCAAATCCGTCTATGATTATGATATTAACGCGGTCACTAACATTAAAACAAAATTGCTTAATGGTTTTAATTCCCTATCTGAATTACGCCGCAACCTTTCTCAGGAGAAACCGGCGGAACACCTCTTAATCAATGTTAATGAAGGACAGAGGGCAAAAATACTCTTAGAAGCTAAGTTCGGTTTTTCATTGAGTCCTGCAGAATTTAATACTTTAATCGACTACAAGGATTCTAAAGAATTACATCAGAAAATCAGCCGTTTAATTAATTCCTTTTACGAAAACAGATATATTACGAATGCTGCTTTCAGCAAAGAAGAGATCGATAAAGGCATTACTCTGATTAATCTCGAAACGCGCACTGAAGGAGAGCTCAGAGACATTAGCCAGGTAATTAATACGAAAGATATCGATCCTGCACTGAGGAAAAAAGTAAATATCTACTTTGCCAAAGAAGAGGACAGTCTGAGGCGAGTTATATTCTCTATCTGCAAGAAAATATCCGAACCCAATCTTACATTCAACAAAGAAGCGACTGAAAAGAAAAAAGCTCTCGCAATAGAAGATGTCAAGCCTGTTTTTTTTCAAGTTCAAAGAGACGAAATGATTGTTCGCGAGGGAGAAAAAATAAATCAACTGGAGCTATCCAAGTTAAATGCCTTCTATAAAGCTACCGGCGATAATAGATTTTCCGGCATTGCCATGATTATCGGTATATTCTTTATATCATTATTTCTCTGTCTGGTGCTTTATTTCTGGCGCACAAGAAACTGGCTTAAATCATCCCATGCCTCCAATGTTGATCTGATTGTATTCGGTTTAATTATAATTTTGCAGATGATCTTCGTTAAAATGGGAATTTTCATATCCAGTGCCGTAAACAGGGCTTTTCCTTTTATCTCCGTAGAAGCCTGTTATTTTGCCATTCCATTTGCTATGGGAGCGATGATAATGGCCATCCTGATCAACCGGAATGTTGCTCTCATAATCGGCGTGCTTTCATCCTTTTTAATTGGTTTTCTCTATGATGGAAAAATTATCTATCCTTTATATTCTTTTTTAGGCTCAGTTGCCGCTTCTTATCGAATTGTCAACAGCCGCCATCGATCTGCCTTCCTGAAAGTGGGAGTATTTCTGGGTATAGTTAATATGGCGGCAATTATTTGTTTAAATCTATTATCGGGGAATCCTCTTACTGATTTATTCTGGCGCCTTGGAGCTGGATTTGCCGGAGGTATCTTAACAGGTATTTTCGTTGCCGGAATTACACCTATATTCGAAAGCATTTTTGGTTTTATGACGGACATTAAACTATTAGAACTGGCTAATCTTAATCAACCGATTTTCCAGAAAATGATTATCGAAGCACCGGGAACTTATCACCACAGTATTATTGTTGCTTCTCTTGTGGAAGCAGCAAGTGAAGCTATTGGCGCGAATTCCATTCTGGCTAAAGTCAGCGCCTATTATCATGATATCGGGAAGCTCAAAAAGCCCCACTATTTCATTGAAAATCAACCGAAAAATGAAAATAAGCATGACAAACTATCCCCTAAAATGAGCAGTCGTATAATTATTTCTCATGTCAAAGATGGCTGCGAACTGGCGGAGGAGGCAAAATTAGGAAGAAATATTATCAACATCATCCGTGAAAGTCATGGTACCAGTATTGTCAGTTACTTTTATGATAAGGCAAAAAAGGATAAAGACGAATCAATCCGTTCCTTGTCTGAAAGCGATTTTCGTTATCCCGGCCCGAAACCGCAGACAAAAGAAGCAGGACTTGTTATGCTCGGAGATGTAGTCGAGGCTTCGTCGCGCACTCTTTCTAATCCTACTCCTTCCAGAATTCGTTCTTTGGTGCGAGAAAGAATTGAACGAATTTATACCGACGGACAACTTGATGATTGTGAGTTGACACTTCAGAACTTAAATACTATTGCGGAAACTTTTACCAGAATACTCAATGGAATATTTCATCAGCGGATTGATTACCCCGATCAAATGCAGAAAGATTCTAAGCCGTTGTCCAACAATAACGGCAACATGGAAATCGTAAACGGCATAAGGGATCGTAACGAGAAATGATTAGAAAGGTATGGGTGGTTATTTCGTAACGTCCCCTGACGGGAAAAAAGAAAATAATGAAAATACAGATAGATAATAATCAGAACAAAATTAAAATCGATAGGCGAATAATTCGCAGCAAAGTGGCAAAGCTTTTAAGATACCTCGATTGTGCAGATAAAGAAATCAGTCTTTCCTTTGTTAATGACAAAATAATTCAAGATTTAAACAACCAGTATAGAAATAAAAATAAACCGACGGATGTTCTTTCCTTCTGTTTACAGGAGGGAGACTTCGGAGACATTAATCCGGATATTCTAGGTGATATAGTTATATCTGTTGATACGGCAAAGACAAATGCATTGAAAGGCAATATTTCTTTTGATCAGGAAATAAACTTTCTGATCATTCATGGACTATTGCATCTGCTGGGTTACGACCATGAAAACACGACTCCAGATGAAGCAAGGAAAATGCGCAAAAAAGAAAAGGAATTATTCGTATTTCTGAATTAATAAAACGGAATGCTTATTATTGACAACCCCTGCCTGGTTTTCCAGGCCTTTTCTTTTATAACGAGAGTTAAAGCAACAAGCTTGCATAATGATTTTGTGCTGTGGCGGAAAGATCTGCCCTTTCTTCAGGACGACTCATTATGCTGCTTTCTATATTCAAATTAATGAAGATATCTCTGCTAAATCGCTAACTGCTTTTTTTGTCTGCATTACTTTTTTCTTCGGAAACATCGCCTGTATCAGCCTTGGAGAGTCTTAATATCTGGCCAACACGGATGGAATTACTCTTTAAATTATTAATTTTTTTGAGCTGAGCGACAGGAACATTAAAGCGTTTGGAAATTAATAATAGAGTGTCTCCTTGTTTAACTTTATAATGTTGCTTTGTCTCGGCTAATGTACTCGTTTTTTTCTTTGATTTTGAATCAGGTTTGCTCTTCGCTACGCGGGTTACCTGAACCACAGGCACATTCAGTTTTTGTCCGACAGCCAATTTTTTGTTGGCGCTGATGTTGTTATAGGATGCAAGCGTGGAAGCGGAAATATTATATCTTTTAGCAATGGATGCTACGGTTTCGCCTTTCTTTACTCTGTGCTTTGCGGATACAGTGCGACTGGAAAGAAATCTCGGCTTTTCAGTTTCCGGTATCTCACCGACGACCAGATTAAATTTGGCTACGTAATCGACGGGAACTTTTAAATCATATTCTTTGTCCGGTGTTATTTTGTGGCGCAACTCCGAATTAAGCAAATACAATGTTTCTTCAGGAGCTTCAATTTTAGTCGCAATATCTTGAAGTTTCATGATTTTATTAACTTTAACAAATTCGTAAGCAATTGGCTTTTCAATATCGCTTCCCAAATCCATGCCGTATTTCTTCGGATCTTTGATTATGTGCAGCGTAGCCAGAAACCGGGGAACGTAACGGGCCGTTTCATTAGGCAAGTTTCTATACAGGTCCCAAAAACGGTCAAAGTAATTGATGCGCTGACGCGAAATAACTCGCAACACCCTTCCCTCACCGCAGTTGTAGGCAGCCAGTACTGTCAGCCAGTCTCCGAACATACCATGCAATTCCTTCAAGTAGGCAATTGCGGCTTCTGTAGATTTTTCCACATCCATGCGCTCATCAATCCATTCATCACGGCTGAGGCCGAATTTATAGCCTGTAGAAGGGATGAATTGCCAAAGACCGAGAGCACGCGCCCGCGATAGGGCCAGTATTTTAAAGCCGCTTTCCACCAGCGGTAGCCAGGAGAGCTCTTCGGGTATTCCTGCCTTTTTCAATTCTCTGAGTATTATAGGACGATACATTCCCGATCGCTGATACGATGAAATAAAGAAATTGCGCTCATAGTTTTGAAAAGAACGAATTTCCTTCTCAACATCAGGGTTCATAATCAGAGGAATTTCACTGGCTTTACCATTTGTTACTGTTTGCTTCGACGAATATGCCGCCAAGATCCGTTTTGATATTAGCAGACGCAAATCATCTTTCTGGCGGGCAACTGCAGGGTCTCCGTTAGTATCAAGAATCAAAGCATATGCTTTATCCAACATGTTGACTGTGTTTTCCACATCTCCCTTTTCCCAGTAATCGTCAGCAACTTCCATTAGATCCAGAGCTTTTTCCATCATGTCCTGTTCATCTTCCTCCTGCTCTTCTTTCAATGACAGAGGAGATGGTGTCTTCTTCACGTGGTGGTTATCGGTTTTTTCTTTGGCAACAGGGGTCTTTTTATCTTCGCTTCTGGTTATTGTCTGATGGTCGGGATTGATGATTTTATTTTCGGCAAATACTTTATCCATTGCAATTTGAGCGTTGCCAAAGGAAGGTAAGAGGAGAAACAAACAAAAGGCAACACTAGTGACAACTATAGAACTTTTTATTTTTACCATGAACAAAGGCTCCTTACTTATTTGAGTTCCAGAAATGCAGAGGGAAAACCCTCTTCCGTGGCATTGGTTAACATATGATCGAAAGCGGTCTTATAGCACACTTTAACGTTTTTCCCAAAAAAAAATACATTTAATCGTGACCGGCAGACATAGTTTCCTGATTAGTTGTCGAATTCATTAGATAAGCTTGAATAAATTCATCAATATCTCCGTCTAGCACCCTACCGGCATTTCCATTTTCTAAATTTGTCCTGTGATCTTTGACCATTTTATAGGGGTGCAGAACATATGATCTAATCTGGCTACCCCAGGCAATATCCTTTTTCAGCTTATTTTCTTCTTTTATTTTATCATTTCTCTGTTGCAGTTCCTTTTCGTAAAGCCTTGATTTTAAATATTTCATAGCCATTGATTTATTTTTATGCTGCGAACGTTCGTTTTGACATTGAACAACAATGCCTGTAGGCAAATGGGTAATTCTAACTGCAGAATCTGTCTTGTTTACATGTTGCCCGCCTTTGCCACCGGCGCGGAATGTATCTATACGTAACTCTTTTTCATCAATTTCAATATCAATATCGTCATCAACTTCCGGATAGACAAATACAGAAGCAAAGGAAGTGTGACGGCGGGCACTGGCATCAAATGGGGAAATACGTACCAGACGATGAATGCCGATTTCCGCTTTGGCATAACCATAAGCGTACTCTCCTTCCAGAGTAAAGGATACGCTTTTAATTCCCGCTTCATCTCCAGGCAGAGTATCAATAATATTTGTTGTGAATCCTCTTTTTTCCGCCCATCTCAAATACATTCTTAGCAGCATTTCCACCCAGTCTTGAGCTTCTGTCCCCCCTGCTCCGGCGTTAATGGCCATAATCGCATTCATTGGATCCTGCTCTGAAGAGAGCATCATTTTCAACTCATCCTGACGAACAAGAGAATCTAAATGATCTAATTCAGCGCTTAAGTCTATCAGTACCTGATCATCTTTTTCTTGAAGTGCTATTGCGAGCAGATGCTCGATGTCATTAATATTATTACTGAATATTTTCCAATTATCTACCTTTTCGGCCAGTTTGGTCTTCTTCTGTAACATTTCACGGGCTTTGGCCTGATCATCCCAGAAATCGCTTTTTAACGACAACATCTCCATATCTTTGATTTTTAATTCCATTTCCGGAACGTCAAAGACATTCCCCTATAAATGAAATGCGCCTTTTTAGATCATTCATCGTTTCTTGAATATTTTCAACTGCCATGATTTATCCTCCTCTTCCCTAGGACTAATGCAAAAAATAAAATAATTAATCCAAAGCATACAAAAACAATGATATCACCGTATTGAACGTAGATGGTTTGCATGTTGGAATATTTAACAATTTCTTTGATTGCCGCTTTTTTAAAAATATTTGTCTGGGCAACAATTTGGCCATTAGGATTAATAATTGCCGAGATTCCCGTATTGGCGGCTCTGACCAGATAAAGTCTTGTTTCTACTGCCCGAAATACAGACATGGAGAAATGCTGATAAGGTGCCGAGGTAGCGCCAAACCAGGCATCGTTTGTTATATTCACCAATAACTCCGCGCCCTCTTTCTTATATGCTCTTGCGGCAAAAGGCAAGATTCCTTCATAACAAATTAAAACTCCAATTTTTCGGCTATCCGCCGTTAATGGATAATAACCGCCTCCGGTACTGAAATCACCCATGCCCGCAGTGAGTTTTTTAATGAAAGGGAAAACGCTGCGCAATGGAACATATTCACCATAAGGAACAAGGTGAACTTTATTGTACCTACCGGATATTGCACCGGCCGGTGATAAGAGATAAGCGCTGTTATAATAATTTGTATCATTAACGGTATTTTCATAGCTGGTGGAACCAAAGACAAACCAGCTTTTTGTTTTCAGAGATATATTACGAACCTGCGTTTGCAGATGAGTTGCATCCTGGTAATTAAAGGGCAATGCCGTTTCCGGCCAGACGATTAAACCTCCTGTTGCCGGTGCATTATCCAGGGAAAGCCGTTCATAAATATTAACGGTTTCTTTTTGAAAACCTTCATTCCATTTTATGGATTGATCAATATTGCCCTGGATTATTGAAACTTCTGTTTGCGCAGCGTTCTGCAAAACCTTATCAACCTGCCGGGATCTCTGGGCTCCGTAGATTAATACAGCTGCAATGATAAAAAAAACAACGCCTGCTAATACAAATCTCTTTTTTGATTTACCAGCAATAACTTCAAATAATGCAGCATTAACCAGAACAATTAAAAACGATAGACCAAAAACACCCGAAATATCGGCACACTGAATAAGATTATTATTCAAATATTGGGAATAGCCGAGATTCTCCCAGGGGAAGCCAGTTAGCAGGTGAGATTTACAATACTCCAGGCAAATCCATAAAACTGGAGCCAGAGCGTATAGAACAATTTTTTGCCGGAAGAACACTATGCCCGCAGTGAATACTGCTGTATAAAGGCTCAAGTAACAAGCCAGCAAAAGCATTAGAATAATTCCCGTATATACGGGCAGATATCCATAATTAACTACAACATAAGTAATCCAATATATCAACCCGACATGACAGACTAATCCGGTAATAAACCCTAGCAGCAAGCCCTGCCTTATAGAAACAACATCCTTAATTGCCCGGAATAATGGAATCAGGGCAATCCAAGCCAGCCAGCCGGAACCGTATTTGGGAAAAGAGAAAAAAAGCAATACTCCGCTGATGACTGCTAAGAAAATGGCATCCCAAGACAATGCCTTATTGAAGGGCGAATAAGAGGCAAACTCTTTTTCTTTTATTTTGATGTTTTTATCGACCACTAAGGTTCTCTTTTAGCCTGATTTTTACTTTTTTAATACTCCGCTCATCGGCATTTTCTATCAATATTTCTAAACCTTCTATTTGGAATTTTTCTCCGGTCAAAGGAATTCTCTTGGTTGAATTTAAAATAAACCCACTGAGAGTTTCATACCTTCCCTTTTCCAGGCTGACATTTAAATACTCCTCAATCTTTTCAATTTCCGTTCTGCCGTCAACAACCAAAGACCCGTCGGCTGCGGGAGAAATTCCATCCGCTGCGGTGATTGTTTCATGCTCATCAAGAATTTCACCGACAATTTCTTCCAATAAATCTTCCAGAGTCACCAAGCCGGATGTTCCACCGTATTCGTCAATCACAATGGCAATATGTTTTTTATTCTCTTTTAATTCCTGGAACAGCAAATGGGTGTTTTTTGTCTCCGGTATATAGTAGGGTTTTGTCAGGATTGTTAAGATGTCTTCTTTCGTAATTTCTTTTGTCCAGAAAACAAGCAAGTCTTTAACGTTTAAAATTCCGATAATATTGTCGATTGTATCGCGGTAAACCGGAATTCGTGTATGTCGCGATTCTATTACTTCGGCTATTATTTCCTCTATTGTCGCTTGTGTGCTTACTGCTCGAATTTCGGTACGGGGAATCATTATCTCGCGAACGAGAATATGTGTGAAATCTAAAATATTGTCGATCATTTTTTTTGAAGACTTGTCCATTAAGCCGAATTTTTGCGCTTTTTTCAGGACAGTTTCAATTTCCTGTTTTATATATTCATGACTCTGCCAAAATAAATACTTTTGCCTGTTGATCATTATTAATGAAACTCCCATTATTTATAGAGCACGTAATGATTCCGGCCTTAACCTGCTTATATCTTCCTTGTCAATTACCGAACTGATCATCTTTAAAATATTTTCTTTTTCCCGCGGCAGATATGTTTTGATTGGCAAATAATTGGATGCGTGATTGGATGTAAAAAAGCAATTTGTAAAATTGGAATTAGCTATCATCAAATATAATTCTCTTATAAAACCAAATTTATCCGGAAGAACAAATCTACCGGCCTGATAATCAAGAGCAAGTGGAGTATTCGGCACAAGCATTACTGTCAAAGCCCCTACATACTCAGGATCCATAGCAGTCAATATTTTGCCAGTATCTATTGCATGCTCAATGCTCTTTTCTATTCCACCCAACCCGATCAACACAGTAACGGAAAGTATAATACCAGCTTGCTTTACCTTTTGTGCCGCCTCGACCATTTGTTCGTAAGTTGCGCCTTTTTGAACTTTTTTCAACAGTTCAACGTTGCCCGTTTCCACGCCGAGATAAATTATTTTCAAACCCAATTCTCTTAATATTTTAAGTTCATCAACGGATTTCCTCAATATGCTTTTGGCATTGGCATATGTGCCGATTCTTTTAACACTGGGCAGATAAGCATTAATTAACTGCAGCATTTCTTCGAGTCTGGCCTGGGGTATTATCAGCGCATCTCCGTCACATAAAAATACTTTTTCCACATGTCCATAGGAGCGCGCTTCTTGCAGATCTTTCTTTATAATATCTAAAGATTTTATTTTGAATTTTTTATCCTGATAGGCTCCGCAAAATGTGCATTTATTATGAGAACAACCGGTCGTTACCTGTATTAACAAACTATAGGCCTCACTGGGAGGTCTCATTATCATTCCTTCATAATCCATTTTTTTCTTTCCTCTTTTTTATTATAAAATTACTAGATTACCTTTAAAAATGCAAGTCCATGGAAATGCTTTAATCATCTCTATAATCCAGCCATGAAATAGCAATCCACCATGTTTTTTGGGATGATCTCAAAAAAAAGGGAGTCACTATATCAGCTGACTCCCTTTGATTTTCTGGCGGGGCCAAGGGGACTTGAACCCCTGCCCTCCGGCGTGACAGGCCGGCGTTATAACCAACTTAACTATGACCCCAAAAAATCTTTATTAAAATCTGTAACTCAACTTTTATGGTAGGCGGAACAGGACTTGAACCTGTGACATCCACGGTGTAAGCGTGGCGCTCTCCCAACTGAGCTACCCGCCCTCAATGTCCAAAAACATTGTGAGGCTTCTAGCAACAATGGTAATACTTGTCAAGTGATAAATAGTGTTCAGTTCACAGCTGGATTACCTGCCGGCATCTCTGTTGCACAAGCATTAATAAAATTATTTTCTTCCGGAACGAATACAATTTTCAATACTTCATCGATATGTTCAACAAAAATAATTTCCAGAGCATTCTGCACATTCTGCGGTACATCCGCGATGTCTTTTTCATTATCTTTCGGGATAATAACGGTTTTGATATTACCACGATGAGCAGCGAGAATTTTTTCCTTCAATCCTCCAATCGGCAATACTCGTCCTCTCAATGTTATTTCGCCGGTCATGGCTAAATCGGATCTAACCTTCTTCTTCATTAAAGCGGAAGCGATTGCTGTGGCCATGGCAATACCTGCTGAAGGACCATCTTTGGGAATCGCTCCTTCAGGAACATGAACATGAATGTCAATTTTTTTATAAAAATTCTTGGGTAAACCGAATTGTTCCGCTCTTGCCCGAATATAAGTTAGTGCAGCTTGAACTGATTCCTGCATAACGTCGCCCAATTTTCCGGTCATAACCATCCTGCCGGTACCTTCCATTATTGAAGCTTCAATAGCCAAAAGCTCGCCGCCAACTTCAGTCCATGCTAGACCGATAGTAAGTCCAATTTCATTTTTACCTTCTGTTTCACCATGTCTGAATTTGGGGACTCCGAGATATTTGGGAATCGACTTAGCAGCAATGCTTATTTTTTTCTTGATACCGTTGCTAACCAGTTCTTTAGCTATTTTGCGGCAAACAGAGGCAATTTCTCTTTCCAGATTACGCACACCGGCTTCCCGTGTATATTGACGGATTATTCTCAGCAACGCCCCCTTGGAAAATTCAACATTATCTTTCTGTAAGCCATTGGCCTCCATTTCCTTGCTGACCAGGAATTTCGTGGCAATCTGCAATTTTTCCTGTTCTGTATATCCGGCAATACGGATTACTTCCATTCTGTCCTGCAGAGGCGCCGGAATAGTTTGCAAAACGTTTGCTGTCGTAATAAACATAATATCCGACAGGTCATAATCTACATCGAGATAATTATCGTTGAAAGCAAAATTTTGCTCCGGATCAAGAACTTCCAACAGCGCAGAAGAAGGATCACCCCGGAAATCGGAGGTCAGTTTATCCACTTCATCAAGACAGAAAACAGGATTGTTAGAACCGGTCTTCTTCAGCGATTGAATAATCTTCCCGGGCATGGCACCAATATACGTGCGGCGATGGCCGCGTATTTCCGCTTCATCACGCACACCACCCAGAGATATACGTGCAAATTTTCTATTTGTAGCCCGGGCAACCGATTTGGCAATCGATGTTTTACCCACTCCTGGAGGCCCGACCAGACAAAGAATGGGCCCCTTATTCTTTTTCACCAGCGATTGTACGGCAAGATATTCGATAATACGCTCTTTAACTTTTTTTAATCCGTAATGGTCTTCTTCTAAAATAGCTTCTGATTCTTTTAAAGTGTATTTATTTTCCGTTTTTTCCGACCAGGGCATGTCTAGCAGCCAATCGATGTAATTTCTTACAACCGTTGCTTCTGCGGACATAGGCGCCATCATCTGTAATTTTTTTATTTCCTGCCGGACTTTTTTTGTCGCCTCTTCCGACATTTTCTTCTGTTTCAGACGCTTTTCCAGTTCAACTATTTCATTGCGGAAATCATCCTTGTCGCCCATTTCCTTCTGAATAGCGCGCATCTGTTCATTGAGATAATAATCCTTCTGCGTCTTCTCCATCTGCTTTTTGACGCGCCGCTTGATCTTTTCTTCAACTTGCAGAATCTCAATTTCCGAAAGCATCAGAGAGTAAATTGCTTCGAGACGTTCAGTAACATTGAATATCTCCATGATCTTCTGCTTGTCTTCCAATTTCACATTAAGATGAGTGACAACTACATCAGCGAGCTTGGAAGGTTCATCAATCGCAGCAATTGTACCCATCATTTCGACATGAATTTTCTTGCTTAATTTCAGGTAAAGCTCGAAAGATTCTTTGATGCTGCGCATCAGCGCTTGCTTTTTTACATCATTATGATCGTCGATGTCATTGATCTCATTTATTTTAACGAGAAAAAAATCATCATTCGGTAAATACTCTTTGATTTCCCCGCGCATCTTACCTTCAACAAGTACTTTAACCGTTCCATCAGGGAGACGCAAAAGCTGAATAATAATACCAATCGTACCAACGCTGTAGATATCTTCTTCAGTCGGGTCATCTTTTTTGGCATTTTTTTGAGCGACCATAAAAATGCCTTTTTCGTACTTCATCGCTGATTCCAAAGCGGCAATGGATCTTTCGCGTCCGACAAACAGAGGTACGATCATGTGTGGAAAAACTACAACGTCTCTTAACGGCAACAGCGGGATTACTACTGATTTTTCTTCTTCATTGGCCATATTATTTTGATCAAACATTTTTTATTCCATATATTTTCTTAAGCTGATTCGGATTTTGTTTCGTAAATCAGAATTGGCTTCTCGTTGTTGGTAACCACTTCTTCATTGATAACACATTCTTTAATGTCACGCTGAGAAGGAATTTCATACATTACTTCCAGCATGGTATTTTCCAGAATAGACCGCAATCCACGGGCGCCGGATTTTCTCTCCATGGAAAGCTTGGCCACAGCGCGCAGAGCACCGTCAGTAAATTTTAAATTTACATTCTCCAGTTCAAACAGTTTTTTGTATTGCTTGATGATGGAGTCTTTCGGTTCCATCAAAATACGAATCAAAGTTGACTCGTCCAGATCATCGAGTGTGGTGATTACCGGCAGACGACCGATGAATTCCGGAATCAAGCCGAATTTTAATAAATCTTCCGCGCGAACTTCAGCCAGAACCTCGCCTACTCGTTTTTCCTTTTTGCTCTTTATTTTAGCGCCAAAGCCCATCGTATTAGCACCCAATCGCTTGGAGATAATACTTTCCAGATCATTAAAAGCTCCGCCGCAGATAAACAGAATATTGGTAGTGTCAACTTGAATGAATTCCTGCTGAGGATGCTTGCGACCACCCTTAGGAGGAATATTGGCCATCGTTCCTTCCATAATCTTCAATAAAGCTTGCTGGACTCCTTCACCGGAGACATCTCTGGTTATGGACGGATTACCTGATTTCTTCGCAATCTTATCGATTTCATCGATATAAACAATGCCCTTGGACGCACGGGTGACATCATAATCGGCATTCTGCAGCAGACTTAGAATGATATTTTCGACGTCTTCACCGACATAGCCGGCTTCCGTTAAGGTTGTTGCATCTGCAATCGTAAAAGGAACATTAAGAATCTTCGCCAGAGTCTTTGCCAGCAGTGTTTTACCGGAACCGGTTGGTCCTACTAAAAGCACATTGCTCTTTTGAATTTCCACACCGTCGGCATCAACATGAGAAAATAATCGTTTGTAATGATTATATACGGCAACAGACAGAATCTTCTTCGTCTTTTCCTGACCAATGACATATTGATCCAAGAATTTCTTGATCTCTTTGGGTTCAGGCAAGCCTCTTTTAGTATCTTTCTCTATCGATTTATCTTCATCTTCCTCAACAATACAGCGGCAAAGCTCAATGCATTCATCACATATATATGCCGTCGGACCTGCAACCAGCTTTTTTACTTCACTCTGCATTTTTCCGCAAAATGAACAAAAAAGCATCCCCTGCCCTGTCCGGTTGTCTTTACTTTTTTTAATCACGTGGCCTCTCCTTTATTTATTTTCTGGAATCGCCGGTTTCTTTGATATGACATCGTCAATTAAGCCATATTCTTTAGCCTGAGCGCTGGTCATATAATAATCGCGTTCCGTATCATTTATGATCCTGGCTAGCGGTTTCCCAGTTAAATCAGCCATAATACCGTTTAATTCGTCTTTTAATCTTAAAATTTCCCGAGCTTGAATGTCAATATCCGTTGCCTGTCCCTGAAAACCTCCCAGCGGCTGGTGAATCATTATACGGCAATGCGGCAACGCCAATCTTTTTCCCTTTTCCCCGGCGGCTAAAAGCACCGCTGCCATACTTGCGGCCTGTCCCATACAAACCGTCGATACCGGTGGTTTAATATATTGCATTGTATCATAAATTGCCATACCTGAACTTACATGACCACCGGGCGAATTTAAATAGAAGAATATTTCCTTATCGGGGTCTTCCGCTTCTAAATAAAGCATCTGAGCGACAACCAGATTGGCAACGTTATCATCAATAGCTGTTCCTAAAAAGATGATACGATCCTTCAAGAGTCGCGAGTAAATATCAAAAGCTCTTTCACCGCGGCCATCTTGTTCCACTACCATGGGAATTAAATTCACTATTTAACCTCCGCATTCATGCCTTTTTTTGCAACGGCCTTAATATTGGCATGCTGTTCGATAAAGTCAAATACCTTTTTTTGCACCAACTCGGATTTGAGGTTTTCTCTTCTGTCCTCTTTTTCATAGGCTTCTTTCAATAATTGATAATCCCGGCCGTGTTTTGCGGCCAAATCAGCGATGTGTTTGTCTATCTCTGATTCTTCAATGACAAAAGATTCTTTCTGAGCAATTGATTTTAAAATGAGGAAAGATTTGACAATTTTAGCGGCCTCGTCTTTAAATTTGTCATGCATTTTCATGCTGAGATCCATTGCAGTTTTTTGATCCATGCCGGCGGAAGTCATTCTCTTATGCGTATCGGCCATCATGTAATAAATCTGCCGTTCCTGAAGTGAAGGCGGAACTTCAATCTCGTTTTCTTTGAGTAAAACCTCCATGATACTATCATGCAGGCTGGCTTCCGACGCCTTTTTACTTTCTTCCTCTAACGATTGCCGAACGTCTTTCTTTAAATCATCCAGAGAATTGTAGCGGTCAAAGTTCTTAATAAAAGCTTCGTCCATCTCCGGCAATTTCTTTTCTTTGATATTATTTATCGTTACCCTAAAGGCTACTTCTTTGCCGGCAAATTTCGCTTCATGATAATCTGTCGGGAAAGTTACATTAATCGTCTTTGTTTCACTATTCTTCATTCCCACCAGTTGCTCTTCAAACCCGGGGATAAATCGCTGCGAACCGATTTCCAGTAAATAATTTTCCGCTTTCAGTTCATCAGGTGATTCACCGTTTAAAGAACCGGCAAAATTCATCGTCACAAAATCACCATGGGCAACAGGCCGATCTTCTTTGACTTCTTCCATTGTAGCATACATTTGCCTGATTTCCGTGAGCCTTTTTTCGAGATCATCATCGGTCACTGAAATATTTTCTTTTTCCACTTCGATGCCTTTATAACCTTTTGGCTCAAATTGCGGTTCCGTTTCAAAAGATGCCGTGAAAGAAAAATTTGTATTATCTTTTAGACCTTCCTGAGTAATTTCCGGTTGGGAAATAGCAGTTATTCCTTTATCTTCCAGTTCCTGCCAATAATACTTATTGATAATATTGGTAATGGTATCATTTTCGGCTTGTTCTTTGAAAAATTGTTCCAACACCTTACGTGGTGCTTTTCCCGGCCGGAAACCTTTTAATTTAGCTTTTTTCCCAATATCGCGATATACGGATTCAAGCTCTTCTTTAACATCGGCCCAGGGTATTTCAAACGACAGCTTCTTATTAACCGCACTTAATTCTTCCATTTTTATGGCAACTGGACTCACTGCTCTATCTCCTTTTTTGCATGAAATGTTTGGCAATTTTTCTGATTAATGGTGCGAGAGAAGGGACTTGAACCCTTATCCGCTAAGCGGGCTGGATCCTAAGTCCAGTGCGTCTGCCAATTCCGCCACTCTCGCCTTGGGATTTTCGTGGACTATATAGTCAGTACCCGCCCAAAAGTCAACGCGGATTATTCCCCACTCTTTATTTAACAAAATGAGTTAAATTGCGCTATTTGCCAGCGGTCATGTAATTGATTCTCTGGTTTAATGCAAGAGAAATGTACTGACAAGGATTCCTGAATAAACAATTAAAGCATATCACAGATATTTACTTAATATTATTTACTTTATTGCATTTAAATCATCAAAATAACCAAACAACAAGAGAAAATATTTTAGCTACTCTCAACACGATCGATCCAGAACCAGATTAAGTTTTTCTACGATTGATAATGAATAAAATATCCGCAGCTATTTTTCCGTTGCTTTTGTAATCTCATTCCGTCCTTTCTTTAATTGCTGGTTCAATTAGCATGATTGAACCAGCGGAAAGAGTAAGTTCAAATATTAACAGCGTTCCTCTGTCTCTCCCTCCCCGGAGAATTGACTTTACCGATCACCAGCTACATCACCCACATTGTAATTTACCCAACAGTCGCCATTGCCACCATTGGCCACAATATCCACATTCATGGCGGATGTATAGTTAAAGGAACCCTGAACGGCGCTGGAGCATCCTCCGCCAGCAGTAGTATATCTGCTGACTGATTCGCCGGTGTTTAATTGTGGAGTACCATTTGTGATCTCGCTTGTATTAGCTATATTCTGGCGACATGTAGAATTTGTTATTCTGAAATCCCAGATATTGCCAGTCTGGTTCCAAACTCTGTAGCCCTGACAGCCCACATAGGCGGTAGCAGAGCAACTGCTAGTACCATTGGCATTGCTTACATTCAACGTATAGGTATTTGCCCCGGCAGTGGTTCTAGCTGCTGTTGTACACGTTCCGCCGGAAGTACTCGGGCTGCCGCAGGTACCGCCGGGCGAAACTGCCCAGGTTGCAGTTGTGGGAGTATTGGAAACAGTCCAGGTCAGACCATGTGTTCCATTGTAGGGAACGATATTCGTACTGGCCGTTAGCGTACAGGTCGGCGGACCGGCAGCCTGAGTTACTGTAAATAACTGACCGCCAATAGTAATGGTGCCGGTTCTGGCCGCGCCGGCATTATCACTAATGTTGTAAGTCACTGTTCCATTGCCGGTTCCACTTGCTCCGCCGGTGACAGTAATCCAACTGTTATTGCTTACCGCCGTCCACGAGCAGGTTGCGGCAGCGGTTGTAACAGTGACTGTTTGACCGCTGGCAGCGCTGTAGGTATGGGCTCTGCTGGTTGGACTGATGTTGCTAGTGGGAAAATAAACAGAAATGTTACTCAGCGAAATTTGTTGTGTTGCCGCTCCGGTGCCTTGGGTGAAACCGAAAATAACATTATTCAACATCGAACTGTATGTGGAATCCAGAATAACAGTCCTGTCCAGCTTAGGAAGATAGTTACTGCTTGAATACGGAGAATAAACATCCTGAAAATAAACATATTCACTGGCGGGGCAAGCGGTAGATGTTGTGGGACAGGGGTAGGAAGTACATAATTCGCAATCAACCCAGACTTTTATGCGATAAGTGTCTGCAGCGGGTGTGCGAATAATTTCAATACGAGCACGATGAGATGCACCGTCTTCCATCCAGTTGTAAGTCGATGCACCTTTGTCACGGTAGTAATAACCACCCAGCCCTGATCCATTGCCAGTGGCTGCTGAATTATAAGGCGCTGTTGTCGCTGTCGCTCCGGAAGCTGAGCCGGCGCCATGAACGTTATCGTCGAAACTGGCCTGACGATAAGTATTGCCGGCAGTGGAACTGGAAGAGCACATCGTTGTGGAAGAGGGATTTGTTCCCCAAAACATCACGGCAACATGGTTGGCGCTCGTATCATTTCTACCGCCGGAACAACCATTATATGTCATGGCACCCGTGTTCGGGTATGTATCAAATTCAATCGCCATTTTGGGTGGCTTCATGCCTAATCCATCCAGTGTGATGGCCAGTGGCAATGTTGATGTAGCGGTTGTATTGCCCGGCCCCCCATAGCCCATTAATTCACCCAGGGTGAATGATGCTGTGGGGACTCCGCCCCTGATGGTTATTGAATTGCCAACAGGAATTTCATTGCCTCCTGTACTTGTAGAAGCATTCAATACCGTAAAAGTAAACCCGTCGCCGACAGCTGTGCTGCCGGCAGAAGTGTCCGGCGTATTATATTTGAATTCAAAATATGCACGCAAACCAATGCCAAAAGGGCATATTCCTGACACACAAGGATTGCAAACAATGCTGGCATCACCTGTTCCGGTGTTATAAATGGTGCCTGAGGTGTCTGTTCCGGTGGTGCCACTTCCCAAGTCGATGGTTCCAGTTGTTGTATTCACTGTCACTGAAGGAGTCGTCGCTGTCGTCGAGTCACTGGGGACGATTGTGATGGATGATGTGCCGCCTGAACTACCTGTATCGCCACCGATAACTGTTGCGCCTCCTGTCGGTGCACCTGTAATGGTTTTAGTTACACCGAAATTTGTGTCCCAAGTATAACTATTGATCGTTTTTTGTGCTTTTTGCGCCGCTGGTAATGATGCGGGCAAAAAAAGTATAATAAATAATGCAATAATAAAATAAGTTGTCTTATTCATCTTTTCTCTCCCAAAAGCATTTCATAGATTCCCTACTGGCCGTAAGTTGATGTTGATCTGAAGCCGACACTTTTGCCAATATAGACCTGATCGCCAATTAAAGCATTGGGTGTAGCCAAAGTTCCGTCCAGATACTGAATGTTGTTTAATGTTACTTTAATGGGCGTAACAGT
Source organism: uncultured Smithella sp. (assembly GCA_964469905.1). GTDB lineage: Bacteria > Desulfobacterota > Syntrophia > Syntrophales > Smithellaceae > MVRV01. The sequence continues at coordinate 128,900 of CAYXZW010000001.1, read as the reverse complement.
ACTGTCAATAGTGCGTAAATCATATTTATAATATGATATACTGGATTTCACGACGAATATAGTCCCACTTTGAGGAGGAAATAAATTTGCCATATTAATATCTGTTACATAAAGGTTCACATTGTTTCCCGTCTGACTTGAATCCTGTGTTGTCAGATAACCGATATAAAATTCATCTCCGACAACAATGGCATCGGTAAACGCTGTACTTAAAGTTATTGTAATCGGTGTTCCAGAAGTGGCGTTATATGTACCGGCCGAACCATTACTGAAAGTAACGTAAGTAACGCCGCTCCATGTCGTGGTGGTCGTAAGTCGAACATCCCTTACTTTCAGCAATCCGGAGGTGGGAAAAGTAATTGCCGTATCGGTCTCATCAACCCTTGGTAAAATACCGGGCAGGTAAAGCGTTAATGTTATAGTACCGGCAGCAATAGGAGCGCTAGCGTATAACCAGTAAGGATATACTTTTATCTGCAGAGTACTGTTGTCCGGCATTGTGAAGGATCTTCCGTCCATCGTACTGCCTTGCAGATTAACCAGTGTGGAGTTTTTAGCTGTGGCAGCCGCAGCTTTATATTCACCCGCCGCAATCCTTACACCGGATTCCGACACATAAAATGCCTTTGCTGCCCTTTGGGCGATAACCTGATTGAATGTAGCTGTGGAAGTTAAAGTGTACATAGCAACACCGAGAACGGCAATAACAATCATGGAAATGATGACAACTAATAAGACGGAGCCTGTTTCTTTTCTTCTGCCGGTAATGTATTTTATTTTAATTATTTTCATATTTTAACATACTTCAATTGAGCGGGGCATTAAAAACACCGTTTGCCCGCGGATTTATTGTGCCTGAATAGACAGGCAGATTAACGCCACTCGGCATAGCCAGAGAAATCTGAACTTTTATTGTAGCCAGGTAGTTAGCATTATTATTAGCATTGCTGAATCCATCTGTTATAGTCCAAGCCGTTGTTCCATCTCGTCGGAAATAACTAAGAAAATCATTGCCGCCGTTATTAACGGCTAATCCGTCAATTAAAACCTGTGGTGCTAATACCGGATTTGTTCCCTCCAATGTTATCTGAGTGCCGGTTCTTCTGATGCTGTACTGGCATCCTGTACTCACTGTACAAGATGGCGCAGTTCTTTTTGTCAACGTATAATCAATTCGATCGGCAGATGCGTATGATACAGAAGTTATATCAGTAAGTTCCCTATTGATCCGCGCCATAGCCAACTGCGCTTTTTGCGATAAGTGGTTGGCATCACGTGCAAAAATATAAGATTGCACGCCATAAACGATGGCGTTCGTTAAAAAAACCGCCATAATGCCCAAAATGACGAGGACTGCGATCATTTCGATCAGTGTAAAGCCCGATTCGCCCTTACTTATTTTCATTTCACACCTAATTAGTAAATATGCTTTGAAGTTTCTGATCCCCATCGGTCAATGTCACCAGAAGGACATTATTCGTCGTAAAAGTGTTCGTACTGTCACTAATCGTCTTTAATTCAGTACTAGCATAGCCACTGTAAGTTGTATCAATATATGTTTTAAATGTGTTCAAATTCAACGTACCTTCTTGCAGTTCTTTTCGATATACACTGGTTATTATTTCCATTTTCTGGATAAGCTGATACTGCTTGTTTACTAAACCGGCAGAAACAGGGCTTTGCGTAAATGATGTACCCATAGTAGACACAAACATTGCCGCAGCTATGGCCATAATGGTCATAATTATAATTACTTCAATAAGAGTAAAGCCACTGCTGTGTTTCATGGTACGTATCCTGTAAATGGTGTTATCGTTACGGCAATGTTAGGAGAAGCTGCACTAATTGGCTGCACATTAATCGTCAAAGCACTGGCCAGCGGCGTATTTGTTGTTGCGCTTGTGTAGGCAGTATAGGGAATTCCGCGATTGTCGAAATATATTGTGAAACCGGCCGTTAATTTAACTTTCTTGGCAGTAAGATTGATTCTGTCTGTGTTAATAAAGGTATCGTCTTCCGGCAGCGGTCGAACGATAGCCGTGCTTGTTCCTTCAAAAAGCCAGTAGCTGTTGGTAGTGCCACTTATCCCCCATACACCGGGAGCAGTGGCAGTGTAGCTATAATTCATGGCCATAGTCTGAGCATAACGAAGGTGCGATTTTAAGGCATCGGCGCTTGTATATACTTCGGTATCGTAATTGACAGCGCGACTGAACGCAACTGCGGCAATTATGCCAATTATAACCAATACGGCAATTATTTCAATCATAGTGAAGCCCTTATTGCCGGTTTTTGTTTTAGAAAGCAGATTCATATTTTAAACTTCTTTCCTAATTCTCGCTCTACTTAATTCTACAGTGTTTTTGATTTAAATTCCATTAACAAAATCATTCCCTTAATTACTGCAACATCAATCATGCGATTTTATTTTCACTGAATGATAGTATCTCAAAATATATACTGTTGAATATTAATTTAATTTTATTACCGCCTACGATGAATATCAAGTAAATTCAGATATTATAATGATTTTTTTTTGGACAAATCTCAATAAAGATAGTAAGTTTACAAAAGTTTATAATACGGAGTTGCGTAAATGTTAATGAACAAAACAATAGCTGTTGTAGTTCCTGCTTATAATGAAGAAAAACAAATTCGGCGGGTTATCGAGACAATGCCCGATTTCGTGGACCGGATAATTATCGTCAATGATTGCTCCAATGATAAAACAGCCGATATAGTTGCAGAATATATAAACAAGAGCAATTTGCAACTTCCCACAAGTAAGGAAATTAACATCCCTTTCCAGCCTGAAAATAAATATAACCATGCGGATAAAGTATTAAAAGAACAGCAGCAGGCGGATATTGATTTCTTTATTCCTTCCCGGATCGTTAACGCTTCCGAGGTCTCTGACCGCGTAATTTTAATCAATCATTTAAAAAACGGTGGTGTGGGTGCAGCTATTGCCCGTGGTTATAAATGGTGCCGGGATAATAAGATCGATTGCACTGCAGTAATGGCGGGAGATGGCCAGATGGACCCTGCAGAGCTGGCATCCATCTGTCTGCCAGTAATTAACGAGGATATCGATTACGTCAAAGGCAACCGACTGATCCATGGCAGCGCCCGTCTCGTTATTCCCAAAACCCGTTTTTTCGGCAATTCCATTTTATCCATATTAACAAAAATATCTTCCGGATATTGGCATGTTTCTGACACCCAAACCGGTTATACGGCTATCTCTCTTAACGCTTTGAACGCCATCACGCTGCATGACATTTACAAAAGATACGGTATGCCCAACGATATGCTGGTTAAACTAAACATTGCTTTTTGTACGCTCAAAGAAGTCAAAATCAAGCCGGTTTACAATATCGGTGAAGTGTCCAAGATGAACGTCACCCGCGTAATTCCTAAAATATCCTGGCTATTGTTAAAATCATTTTTCAAAAGATTATGGGTTAAATATCTGTTTCGTGATTTTCATCCTTTATTTTTACTGTATCACTTTTCTTTTATTCTTGGTCTTTGTTCCATACCATATGCCATTAAAATAATTTCTCTCACTTTCGGGGGAGCCGACGTATCGCCGATTACAATGCTGGTTTTCTTTTTCCTCTTTACCGGCAGCTTCCAATCGCTTTTATTTGCCATGTGGATGGATATTCAGGATAATGAAAGGTTGTACAAGTCTTAATAATTTCATGATTATAATTGCTTATCTGTGAGTTAAAAATGAAAAAAAACAAATCTTTATCAATTGCTGTTGTTGGTGCGGGGAATTGGGGCAAAAATTTAGTCCGTAATTTTTTTGAATTAGGTGTGCTGAAAGCTATTTGCGATGAAAACCGGGCATCACTGGCGCAAATGCAGAAACTTTACCCGTCCTGTGATGTGCTTTATTCACTCAAAGACGTTCTGGCCCGCAAAGATATTCCGGCAATCGCCATTGCCACTCCGGCCGAAACACATTTTGATCTGGCCCGCGAAGCATTGCTTGCCGGCAAACATGTTTTCGTGGAAAAACCGCTGACTCTTTCTGAAACGGATGCTGCGGAACTGATTTCCTTAGCCCGGAAGAATAAATTAGTATTGATGGTCGGCCATCTCCTGCAATATCACCCCGCTTTTATTAAGCTAAAAGAGCTTGCCGTCCGCGGAGATTTGGGACGCATTAATTACATTTATTCCCACCGTCTCAATTTAGGGAAAATCCGCCGGGAAGAAAATATTCTCTGGTCTTTCGCCCCGCATGATATCTCGATGATTCTTGCTCTGGCCGGTGAAGAACCGGAAAGCGTTCTGGCGACTGGCGGAAATTACCTGCACAAAAAAATCGCTGATGTCACCACAACTCATCTGGAATTTTCTTCCGGCCTGAAAGCTCATGTATTTGTTTCCTGGCTGCATCCGTTCAAAGATCAAAAACTGGTTGTTGTCGGTGATCAAAAAATGGCTGTGTTTGACGATACCCTTCCCTGGGAAGAAAAACTTCTTATCTATCCGCACCACGTGAATTGGGAAAATAATGTTCCTGTGCCGACTCGCGGTGTTCCGGAACATGTTTCTATTCCTTACGCGGAACCATTAAAATTAGAGTGTGAACATTTCCTTGAATGCCTTGAAAAAAGAAAACAGGCTCTGACCAATGGCGAAGAAGGATTGCGCGTTTTGAAGGTTTTAAATGCTTCGGAGCGTTCTTTAAATGAAAACGGATTAAGGATTAATTTAAAAAATGAGGTTTTGCCTTACGTCAATAAAGAAACTTCTTATATTCATTCTACAGCGGAGATAGATGATAATGTGGAAATCGGCGTCGGAACCAAGATCTGGCATTGTTGCCATATATTGTCCGGGTCGAAAATCGGCGCGAATTGTTCTATAGGACAAAATGTAGTTATTGGTCCCGATGTTAATATCGGCAAGGGTTGCAAAATACAAAACAATGTATCCGTTTACAAAGGCGTAACACTGGAAGATTATGTTTTCTGTGGCCCGTCCGCAGTTTTTACAAATGTGATTAACCCCCGTTCTGAAATTAAAAGAATGTCGGAAATCAAGCCGACACTGGTTAAAAAAGGTGCAACTTTAGGCGCCAATTGTACGATTGTCTGCGGTCACAACATAGGAAGTTACGCCTTTATTGGCGCCGGTGCGGTAGTGACCAAAGATGTTCCTGATTATGCGTTAATGATCGGGAACCCAGCCCGGCAAAAAGGCTGGATGTGCGAATGCGGAGAAAAATTATTTACTGATTTAAATTGTGCTGCGTGTGGAAAAAGATTTACAAAGTCACAAAATATTCTTAAACGTAATAAATAATATTAATCGAGAAAGGAAGCAGCAATGTATGTTCGTATTATAAAAGGAGCAAATGTATATATTCACAGCTCCGTTAAGTCTTACGGAACAAATTATGTGGGTGACAATTCCATGATAATGGAAAATGTAATACTGGGTTATCCGACGAGTGATATTTTTGTCGAATTGAGAGATAAGGATGAAGTAATAGAAGACTTACAATATGAAGGATGTAAAATAGGATCCAATTCCATCCTTCGTCCCGGTGTTGCCGTGTATAAAGACACTGTTGTCGGAAACGACGTAAGGACAGGGCACAACGTACTCATCAGAGAAAAATGTGTTGTTGGGAATAATGTCTTGCTTGGCACAAATGTAGTTATCGACAATAACACAACAATAGGAAACCATGTGAGCATCCAATCTAGTGTTTACATCCCGACCGGGTCAACTATTGAAGACTATGTATTCCTTGGTCCCAATTGCGTTTTACTGAACGATATGTATCCAATACGCTTGAAAGGTGCTCTGTTGACGGCGCCGATAATCCGGAAAGGCGCTTCTATTGGAGGAAATGCAACTCTGCGTCCCGGTATTGAAGTTGGAGAGGGTGCTATTGTTGCCGCAGGTGCTATTGTAACAAAAAACGTTCCCGACTGGCATATGGCAAAAGGCGCACCAGCAAAGTTTGTTAAATTAAAAAAAGAATTACGTGAATATAATTATATCTACTAATGAGGAATAAATAATGAGACCTGCTATCTCGGGAAGTTCTATCCTGGTGACTGGCGGCGCTGGTTTTATCGGCAGCCATTTGGTTGATAAACTTTTTGCCGAAGGAGCCCGACAGGTAATTGTCATTGATAATATGTTTCTCGGGAACGAAGCAAACTTGGCTGATGCCTTACAAAAAAGGGCGGTGCTTTACAAAGACGATGCCGAGTTCGCCTCCTCCCTCAATTATGTCTTTGAGCGTCATCCCATCGATATCGTATTCAATGCCGCGACCAAAGCCCTCAACTATTCGTTCGTAAATCCGTCCAACGCATTTGACACCAACGTTAAGGTTATCCTTAATCTGCTGGAGTTGCAGAGGGCAAAAGCCTTTAAAACACTTTGTCACTTTTCTACATCAGAGATTTACGGAACAGCAGTTTACGAACCAATGGACGAAAAGCATCCTATTAATCCCACAACGACCTATGCTGCCGGCAAGGCTGCTGCAGATATCGCACTGCAGAGCTACGTACGCATGTTCGATCTCGATGCTTTCATTGTCAGGCCTTTTAATAACTATGGTCCACGACAAAACTACAAAGGCTATCTGGCCGGTGTCATTCCCAGCACGGCGTGGAAGATTCTCAATGGTATGTTTCCAGAGATTCATGGCACTGGCAACCAGACCAGAGATTTTATCTATGTTCTGGACACCGTTGATGCCATCATCAAACTTTACGGCAAGATGTCTGCTGGAGACAGTGTGAACATCTCCACTGATGGTCAGATCGCTATCCAAGAAGTGATCGCCAGAGTGGCTGAGGGCATGGGATATAAAGGTGAGATATTATACAAGGAAGCCCGGAAGTCAGACGTTCAATGCCACAACGCCAGCAATGCCAAGGTTAAATCTATGATCGAATTTCGCCTGACACCGTTTGTTGTTGGACTGCAGGAAACTCTAGCTTGGTATCGAAAAAATATCGGAGAAACACGGTGATCAAAATCATTAAACCTTACATTTCCTTTGAAGAGGTCGAAGCCGAATTCCGTGAGGTATTCGAGAGCGGTTGCTTCACCCGGGGGAAACACGTAGCCTCTTTTGCAGAAAAGGTAAGGGAATATACCTGCGCCAAACATGCATTTTTGACAACATCGGCGACGACGGCCCTCTGGATGTGTATGCGTCTTCTAGGGATTGGCAGCGGTGATGAGGTGATTGTCTCGGATTTTTCGTTCCCCGCCACTGCCAATATAGTCGAAGATGTTGGCGCCCGACCGATATTCGCCGATGTCAGCCTGGATACCTTCAACATTCTGCCGGAAGAACTGGAACGGAAAATTACATCTAAGACCAAAGCGGTTATTTTTGTTGATGCCCTGGGCAATCCTTCCGGCATCAATGCTATAAAGGCGGTCTGCCAGGAGAGGAATATTCCTCTGATTGAGGATGCCGCCTGCGCCATCGGTAGCAGCGAACACGGCGTCCGTTGCGGTAATATTGCCGATTTGACCTGCTTTAGCTTTCACCCCCGTAAATTATTGACAACCGGTGAGGGTGGTGCCATAACCACCAACAATGATGCATGGGCGGAAAAGCTCGCGATTAAACTAGCCCATGGGGCTATTGCAGAAAACGGCAAGATTGATTTTATCGATTATGGATACAACTTCAGACTGCCCGAACTACAGGCGATAATGGGAATAAAACAATTAGAAAAGCTCAACGACATTGTTCGAGATCGCAACCAGATCCGTGATGCCTACAAGAAGGAATTGGAGGTGCTTGGCTTTCGCTCTCAACAGGTAAATGATGATGTAATTCATAACGTGCAGTCTTTAGTATTTCGAGTACCGCAGGAACTAGACCGAGACACATTGATTAAGAATCTAAAAAGCCGGAATGTTGAGACGACACTGGGAACTTACTGCCTGAGTGGATTAACCTATTACCGCAAACAGTATGATGATGTCCAACCCAACGCTGCCGTATTGCAGGAGCAAACCATTACCCTTCCCTGCTATCAGGGAGTAGATACCATACAGGTATGCCAGGAGATTCGGAAAGCATTTGGAATTCCAGGCACGAAGTAAGCAGAGCGAAACACAGGAAAAGAAAAATGAAAAAAGAAACTGATTTGACTTTACATGAAGCTGACAAACGAGCAACCGACCTGTTCTGTCTGCTGAAGCATCTGCATATGCTTTTACGTAAAGAAATGTTCGAAAAATTCAAACGGGTACTGCCCATCGGCGAAGTTCTGGTCGATCGGTGGGAAAAAGCCAGTTTCTATGGGTTTGGCGAAGGAACATCCATCTATGACAGCAGTATCATCTTGGGAGACGTGACCGTCGGCAGCCACTGCTGGATCGGCCCAAACACCATCCTCGATGGAGCCGGTGGTCTGGAGATAGGTGACCACTGCGATATTTCGGCCGGATCTCACATTTACACACACGACACAATTGACCGTGTCATCCTTAATAAAAACATCAGCCACGCCCCAGTTAAAATAGGCAGTCACTGCTATATCGGTCCGAATGTCGTTATCACCAAGGGAGTAACCATTGGTGACTACGTAGTAATAGGGGCGAACAGCTTTGTAAACCGACATATACCATCATACTCCAAAGGATGGGGAACACCTTTCCAGATAAAGGGAAAAAGCCGTGAAGATATGTAGTCGATGCATTTACGATGCTAATGTCCCCGCCATAACATTTGATGAAGACGGTGTTTGTAATTACTGTAAGATGGTCGATGATTTGCAGGAACAGTATAAAACGGGAACCGCCGAAGGGGAAAAACATTTTTTCAATATTGTTCAGCAAATCAAAAAAGATGGTAACGGTAAACAATATGACTGTGTAGTTGGAGTAAGTGGCGGCACGGATTCATCCTTCATGATAATCAAGGCTGTGGAGTGGGGCTTGAGACCACTTGCAGTTCATTATGACAATACATGGAACACGGCTATAGCTACAGAAAACATCCGGAAGGTTCTGGGAAAACTCAACGTCGATCTTTATACTCATGTTGTGGACAATAAAGAATCTGACGATATATTTCGTTCTTTTTTCTTTGCCAATGTTCCGGAATTGGATGCGGCAACAGATCTGGCTTTGGCAGAAACACTGTATAGAGCTGCCAATAAATACAATGTAAAGTATATTCTGGAAGGCCATTCATTTATAACAGAGGGCGTTGCACCATTAGGCAACGTTTACTTTGATGGCGCTTATATAAAAAACATTCATAAGCAATTTGGTACGATGAAAATGAAGACTTATCCGTTAATGGATTTTTGGTCTTTTATGAAATGGATATTGATAAAAAAAATAAAGAAAATACGGCCTCTCTGGTATATTAATTATTCAAAAGAGGAAGCCAGAAATTGGCTGGAAAGAGATTTCGGCTGGCATTACTATGGTGGTCATCATTTGGAAAACAGGATGACAGCCTTCAATCATAGTGTGTACTTTCCCCAGAAATTCGGAATTGATTTAAGAAATTTAAGTCTGGCAGCGTCCGCAAGAGCCGGATTCATTACCAGGGAAGAAGCGTTGGAAGAATATAAAAAACCGCCTTATATCGAACCGGAACTGGTAGAATACTTTAAAAAAAGATTAGGCCTCAGTGATGATGAATATGAAGAAGTCATGAGAGGACCGAAGAAAACTTATAAAGACTACAAAACCTACAAAAGAAGGTTTGAACTCTTGAGACCGATGTTTCTTGCTCTTGCCAAGGCAAATTTAGTACCCATGAGTTTCTACATCAAATATACGTCCAAGAATGAGCTCTAATGATCACAATCATTGATTATGGCATGGGCAATACCGGATCAATTGTCAATATGCTCAAGAAAATCGGTATTCAGTCTCAGATTACCTCTGATCCTGAAAAAATCGCTATAGCCCGAAAGATTATCCTCCCCGGGGTCGGACATTTCGATCGGGCGATGGAAAAGATAAGTCAAAATGGCCTGAGGGAAATTCTCGATCAGAAAGCTTTAAAGGAAAAAGTTCCTTTTCTCGGTATCTGTCTGGGAATGCAGCTGCTAACAAAGAGCAGCGAAGAAGGACAATGCGCCGGGATGGGATGGATCCCGGCAAAAACAGTCCGCTTCGATTTTTCCGAAGAATCGCCTTTGAAAATTCCGCACATGGGATGGAATATGGTTCAACGATCCACACCAAGCACTCTGACTGAGGATTTCGAACCGGAACACCGCTTTTATTTTGTCCATTCCTATCATGCCCAGGTCGAGGACGAAAAATATTCCATCCTGAAAACGGTACATGGCTATTGCTTTGATTCGGCAATTCAGAATGACAATATTTTCGGCGTACAGTTTCATCCGGAAAAAAGCCACCGTTTCGGATTGCGGCTCCTTAAAAACTTTGCGAGGCTATAATGTTAAAAACCCGCGTTATTCCCTGCCTTCTCCTCCGGAACGAATCCCTCGTGAAAACCATTCAGTTCAATAAGTTCGGGTATATCGGTGATCCGGCCAATACCTGCCGCATTTTCAATGAACTTGAAGTGGATGAATTAGCATTCCTGGACATTGCGGCAAGCAAAGAAAATAGAGAACCTAATTATAAAATTCTGTGTGAAATAGCCAATGAATGCTTTATGCCGTTGTCTTATGGTGGAGGTATCAGATCCATAAAAATGGCAGAAACAATTTTCAACATCGGTTTCGAAAAGATAGTTTTAAATTCCTGTCCTTTTGAAGATCCCAATATTATTTCTGAACTCTCACAGGCTTTTGGCAGCCAGAGTATTATAATCGCCATTGATGTGAAGAAAAACTTTTTTGGAAAATACGAAATATTCAGCCGTTCCGGCACAGTCAATCAAAAGAAAAAGCCGGTAGATTGGGCAAAGGAAGTACAGAATCTTGGTGCCGGAGAAATATTGCTTACTTCGATTGATCGCGAAGGAACATGGAAAGGTTTTGACCTTGATCTGATAAAGCATGTTGCCGATGCCGTATCCATTCCGGTGATTGCACACGGTGGTTGCGGGAATATTGCGCATATTGGTGACGCATGTAACATTGGCCATGCCTCTGCCGTTGCCATCGGCAGCATGGTGGTATATCAAAAGCAGGGAATGGGAGTGCTGGTAAATTTTCCGGATAGAAACCATTTAAATAAAGTTATTGGATCATTACATCAATATGATTAAAAAACCACGAATATTCATCGGCCTGAGAGAAATTGCCGGCTATTTTCATCATCTGAAAAAGGGATTTGACGCTCTGGGGATTGAGTCTGTATTTGTCAACTTAAGCGGTCATCCATATCAATACGGCAAAGACGACAATCCCCCGATGATAAATATGATTAACAGAGTAGCCCAAAAAATCGGCACGCGTTTTTACGGAAACTGGATCATGCGCGTCATCTGGGTGGTGTTTCTGCAAAACATCATTAGTCTTTTCCTATTGCCCTGGGCAATATTACGACATGATGTTTTTATATTCACGTCCAATTCCACCTTTTTCTTTTTTATTGACCTTCCCTTTCTCAAGTTGTTCAGGAAAAAAATTATCTATGTCTTTCTCGGCTCTGAGGCAAGGCCCGCATATCTTAATGGTTACGTTATCAACAATGATAAGTTGATTTCTATTCTCATCGGCATATTTGTTACCCGCATCCAGAAGATTATGATTTCCATTATCGAAAAGTTCGCTGATCATATCATAAATATTCCGCCCCAGGCTCATTTTCATACCCTTCCCTTCGTATCCAGTTTATGCATCGGCATCCCACACGAAATCGCAACCAGCACAACTTCTTCGGACTATAAATCAAATAATAACTCGGGCGAAAAGATCATCCGCATTCTCCATGCCCCTTCCAAGCCGGAACCAAAAGGAACCGACGTCATTCGCAAGGGAGTTCAATCGTTAAAAAACAAGGGAATTTTAATTGATTATGTTGAGATCATGGGAAAACCTAATGCGGAAGTTTTGCAGGAGCTGCAAAAATGTGACTTTATTGTTGATGAAATTTATTCGGATACTCCGATGGCCGTTTTTGCCACCGAAGCCGCGTTTGCCGGTAAACCGGCCGTTGTTGGAAGCTATTACGTAAACCAGATAAAAGATGATCTCCCTGCGGGCAATTTGCCACCGAGCATGTTCTGTCATCCTGATCTTCTGGAAGCGTCTATGGAAAAACTTATAGTGGATAATAAATTTCGTGAGGAATTAGGAAAGAAGGCACGGGAATTCGTAACGACAAACTGGTCGGCAATCAAAGTAGCTCAACATTATCTTAGGCTGATTGAGAGCAACTTCCCTAAAGAATGGCTTTATGACCCCCGCAAGATCCAGTATCTTCACGGTTGTGGACTTTCGGAGGATAAGGCAAAAAAGATTATTGCCGCTTTCCTGAAAACAGGAGGGAAAAAATCATTGTGCCTGTCTGATAAACAGGAGTTGGAAGAAATGTTTATCCGGTTTGCCGCTATAAAGTAAATTACGCTAATGTTTTATCTTTCTCGCGTCTATCTTTGACGGAATAGTATTTTTTTAAAAACATGAATCCCACTCCTCCCAGCAACAGGTCTGAAATCATTCCCATAATCCTTGTCCCAATCGGCAGAATTAAAGCCATGTTTTTGTCTCCCAGTGCAGCCAGTAAAGCAAACATTATTCCCTCACGAACACCTAATCCTCCCGGAGCAATAAGAACAATGAAGCCAATCATATCGGCAATAATTAAGGACGCCGCGACAGCAAAAATATCCTGCATCGATACGGAAAATCCCAACCCCAGCGCCAATAAGTATCCGGTAATGCCAAAAATTGCATTTGCCAGCAAATACACCAATTGAAACAGGATAATCCACCTGACATCAATATGCGTATAATTTATCGTTTTTTTGAAAATTTTCTGGACTATTTTTATTAACAATTTCAGGCATGGCTGATTGAGAAAAATAAATCCCAGATAAATTATTAAAAAAACAAAGAACAGCAACAGCCATAATCTCTTGTTGGTCGGACTAAAGCATGCAAAATATAACAACCCCAGAAAAGCGGAAGCAAACAAAGATGTAACTGTCAAAAACAAATTCGCATAAAGCACGATTGTCCCGGAAATACCTTTTTTTGACAACAGCAGCATTTGGAAGGCATATGACCAGACTTTTCCCGGTAAATACTTTGCTAATAGAGATGTGTTAGCAATGGCCATACTTTCCCGGAAGCTTATCTGCTGTGATGTGATTATTCTCAACAACCGCTGCCAAAAATATGTTCCGGCAAGTGTAACCCCAATAAGTATAAATTGTGCTGCGAGAAGATAAAACCAATTTATGTGTATTTTAAATTTTGAAATAGAATCGAAGTTATAATAAAATTCCCGGATAAAAAAATAACAGGTTCCGGCGACAATCAGCGCCCCGACAAGATATTTGATTATACTTATACTTTGCATTGTTTGCTTTTAAATTCGTTTGCTTTTTTATAAATGTTTAAACTAACTCCAATTCATTTTTTAATTATCTAACACAATAAATCAGAAACTCAAAGTGGCCTTTTTCTCAATAATAAGTTTATATTTTTGTTTAAATAAATTACGATGTCTGATATTGAAATATCAACAATATTAAGTGCAAATCAAATCTATTGAATGTTAATCTAATATAATAACAATGCTGACCAGAGAAAACGGATTCACACTACCTTTAAAATGGAAATTTCCAGAAGCAAACAAATATGCTTTTACTTTTATCTCGCTCTTTATAATCCTGTTAGCAATTTATTCCAACAGCTTTTACGGTGATTGGCATTTTGACGATACCGCCAATATAGTTAATAATCCTTATATTCAGATTAAATCTTTTTCATGGGAAGAAATAAAGCACTGTATTTATGGTTTAGAGCAAAAAAGACCTTCACGTCCTTTGTCTTATTTAAGCTTTGCATTGAATCATCATATCAACGGATTAGATGTTTTTGGCTACCATGTGGTCAATTTTACGATTCATTACCTGGCTTCAGTCTTCCTATTCCTATTTATCTACAACACGCTGAAACTCCCTAGGCTTAAAGAGCAATATGAAAATATCGCCTACCCTGTGGCGCTCCTGGCAACATTTTTCTGGGCAATCAATCCCGTTTTTGTCACGTCTGTCAGCTACATTGTTCAGCGCATGGCTTCCATGTCAGGAATGTTTTACATTCTATCCATGTATTATTATTTGAAAGCACGGACAGCTGAAAAAACCGGTGGTTCTATTTGTTTTTTTATCGGGTGCGCTCTCGCGGGTTTAGCGGCTGTGCTTTCCAAAGAAAACGCCGTTATGTTACCGGTAAGCATATTATTATTTGATTTGTTTTTGATTCAGGGCGTCAGTAAAGATAATATTAAGAAAATTCTTAAGATTATCATATTACCTTTTATCATCACCCTGGTTATCGGTTGGATATATACCGGTGGTTTTTCTCTTGCCCTGGGAGGATTTGAACTTCGCGATTTCACAATGGTTCAAAGGCTGCTTACTGAACCTCGTGTCATTCTATTTTATCTGTCTTTACTATTTTACCCCATTAATTCGCGGCTGACTCTTCTCTATGATATAGAAATTTCCCGTTCTCTATTCCAACCATGGACAACAATACCAGCAATTTTAATTATTACCTTCATTATTGCAGGTGCTTTTTATATCGCTAAAAAACGCCCTCTATTGTCTTTTTGCATTATCTTTTATTTCCTAAATCATCTAATTGAAGGCACCGTATTTTCTTTAGAATTAATTTACGAGCATCGCAATTATTTGCCGGCGATGCTTTTATTTATTCCTGTTGCCGAGTTTATAGTTTGCTCCATTGACTATTTTTCTTATAAAAAAGTAATTCAGATAATAGTATCCTTGGGAATAGTTTTAATATTGGTAAGTGCGGGAGACAACACTTACCGGCGCAATAAAATTGTTTCCGATGATTTCCTTTTATGGTTCGACAATATAGACAAATCTCCCCTATTGAGTAGACCTCATTCTAATTTAGGCAGAATATATTATAATTATAACGAGAAGGAAAAAGCTCGATTCGAATATGAAAAAGCTTTGGTATTAAATAATTTCGCCAACAAACAGGCTTTAGCAACGCAACAATTTAATTCCGGTCTTTTGCATTTTTCAGAGAGAAATGATGATCTCGCTTTTAGCTATTTTCAAAAATCTACTATATATCTGACTGACTATCTACAAAACTATATTTATATGGCTAAAATTAAAATCCGGCAAAATGACATTCAGAGTGCCAAACAAATTATTTCTGATCAATTAAAAAAATATCCCCGCAATCTGGACTTATTAGAATTATATAGTTTTATCCTCTGGAAAGATAATAAATTAAACGAATCTGAATCCTTAGCAAAAACAGTATTATCTCAGAAGAGAAATTCAGTTTTGTCTCTGATGATTCTGGCCGAAGCTAATTATAAAAATTATAACTACAGGAAGGCAATATTTTATTGGAAATCGTTGAGATCATTAGCTCCACAGAACGCTTGGGCAAATATGGCTCTGATTGAATTATATGCAAAAACGAAAGACCGTAAATTGCTTCATCAAGAAATGCAGTTGTTATTTTGCTTAAAGGGCTCTGTAAATATAAATAACTATATTGCACAATTAACAAGAGAAGAAGATCTGATCATTTATGTTCCAGATGTGGAGAAAATTTATTCTCTTTTAAAAACACCTATCAGGAAATTTATATAAAAAAAGCGTGATTAAAATCACGCTTTTTTTATCATATGAGGATACTTTAAATTATTGGGGCATAGTCCATGTTCCAGTTACTGCTGTTATCGCCGTACCCTTAACAGCACTTACTGAAATTGTAATTCCGGTGCTTCCGGCATTTATCGCTGCGGCAACTGTATAATCAGGTCCGACATCAGGTGTGGCAGTTACAGATGAAAGAACAGACGAGATTGGTGGCGCCGAACCATTTCGCAAAAGATTAATGGAATAATAATTATTCGCTTGGGCTTTTACCTCAGCGATTGCTGCCTGTGCAGCACTTGTCCTCGCTTCATTTTGCATATCGATATACTTTGGTACTGCTACCGCAGCCAAAATCCCCAGAATGACCAGTACTGCGATAATTTCAATCAGTGTGAATCCTTTTTCATTTCTTAACATGCTTCCTCCTTTAATTTTTATTCTTCTTGGGGCATGGTCCAGTAACCCGTAACAGCAGTTATGGCAATGCCTTTTACCGTACCCACAGAAATATTAATACCGTTTGTTCCATTTACCGCCGCAGTTACACCGAAATCAGCTCCGACATCGGGAGCGCTTGTTAAAGATGATGTAATAGATGCGATTGGGGGCGGAGCACCATTGCGTAAAGTATTGACAGCATAATATAGCATTGACCTGGCTTTTACTTCTGCAATTGCTGCCTGAGCAGCACTTGCTCTGGCTTCATCCTGCAGGTTGATATATTTGGGAACTGCCGTTGCAGCTAATATACCTAAAATAACCAGTACAGCAATAATTTCAATCAGAGTAAAACCCCTTTCATTTCGCAACATAGTTCATCCCTGATATTTATTGGGGCATAGTCCATGTTCCAACTACTGCTGTTATCGCCGTACCCCTGACAGCACTTACTGAAATTGTAATTCCGGTGCTTCCTGCAGCTATCGCTGCGGCAACTGTATAATCAGGTCCGACATTAGGTGTAGCAGTTACAGATGTAAGAACAGACGAGATTGGTGGTGGAGCACCATTACGTAATGTATTGATGGCGTAATACTGATTCGCTTGGGCTTTTACTTCTGCAATTGCTGCCTGAGCAGCACTTGCTCTGGCTTCTTCCTGCAGGCTAATATATCTAGGAACGGCTGTAGCAGCTAAAATTCCTAGAATTACCAGTACGGCGATAATTTCAATCAGAGTAAAACCTTTTTGGTTTCCGATCATAATTTCTTCTCCTCCTAGTTTATTCTCTCGACATTTATTTAACAATTTTTGTTAAAATTATTTTATTTTACTATAATGCTTTTAATCAACATTCATGCCATTATTTCTAAAAAGCTATTTTTTTGCTATAAAATATTATTACTATTTAAGTTATTATTATATCAATATATTTTTCAAGTGTCAATACTTTTTCCTTTATTTTTTTATCAAGATATTTTAAAATGCACGAACAAACAACAATAAATTGTATATCATCTACAATTATTGGAGATTTTTAATAGTAGTTACATCTATCGAATGTTTTTTAATTCTATGCCATAGACTTCTTTGATTTATACCAAGAAGATGTGCTGCTTTTACCTGTACTCCAGCTGATTTTCTTAATGCACTGATAATCAGCTCCCTCTCCAGCAAATCCAGACGGCTATCCAGGGTAATATTATCCCCGATATTACCTGTTAATAACATCGATTTCTTATGAACAAAGTCCGGCAAATGGTAATCTTCGATAATTCCATTTTCACTCAATATGGAAGCTTGTTCTAAAACATTTTTCAATTCCCGAATATTACCAGGCCAGGAATAGCCAATTAATATTTGCAATGCTGAAGTCGATAGTTTCGCCGGTTTTGGTGAATGTTCTAAAAAATGATTGGTCAGGATAGATATGTCCTCCTGTCTTTCCCTCAGCGGCGGCAATAAAATAGAAAAAACATTTAACCGAAAAAAAAGATCCTCTCGAAACAACTTTTCTTTAATTAATTCTGGCAAATCCTTATTTGTTGCCGCAATAAAGCGCACATCAACTGCAATCGTCTTTGTTCCCCCTACCCTTTCAAATTGCTTCTCCTGTAATACGCGCAATAGTTTTGCCTGTGTGGCCATAGGCATATCTCCGATTTCATCTAGAAAAACGGTCCCACCATCGGCCATCTCAAATTTGCCTTTTTTTTGCGTAACTGCACCGGTAAAAGAACCTTTTTCGTGTCCGAACAGTTCACTCTCCAACAAACCTTCCGGAATGGCCACGCAGTTTATCTGGATGAATGGTTTTTGACAGCGTAAGCTACGCTTATGAATACTGGAGGCAATTAACTCCTTGCCAGTTCCGCTTTCACCTGTAATTAAAACTGTTGATTCCGTAGGGGCTACTTTTGTAATTTTCGTAAATATACTGTGCATTAAGGCACTGGAACTAATGATATGCGGAAACAGCTCTTTGGCCTCGATGCTGCTTAAAACATTGGTAACATCTTTAAACACTTGATTAATTTTTGTTAATTCATCTGTTGATTCTTCATTGTCCGTAGCGCCAGGTGAAAAAATTGGCATCTTTTTCGTTTTAGTCATAAATTGCAATAACGGTTGGAAGATCGTCCGAAGGATAAGATAACTCATCAGATATACGATCACACCGGTTAGACAGACCAAATAAATAAAATTCTGTACGGTGGGTAATCGTTTTGGCAACTCGTAATAGTATAAAAACTGATAGGCAATAATCATAGTAATTATGGAGATGCCTGTGTAGATAACTGGAATTAACACATAAAGACTTATATTAATGTTCTTTTTTTTCATTTTTGCTTTATTTAACCATTTTTGTCATATCCCACATCGGCATAAATATGGCTAATGCAAAGAACCCGACAACGGCTGCCAAGCCCACCATGAGAATCGGACCTATAGCATCGGTCAGACCTTGCACGGCATAGGCAACTTCATCATCGTAATGCTTGGTTATTTCCCGCAACATTTCATCAATGTTTCCGGATTCTTCCCCAATGGCGATCATGTCAATTACCATCGGAGTGAAATACTTTGCTGTTTTCAGGGGTGCAGAAATCCCCTTGCCTTCCTGAATGCGTTCCCTAACATGGTCGAAGGCCTGGGAAATGGCGGCATTGCCGATTGATTCCGATAATATTGTCAGAGATTGCATAACAGGAACGCCACTCGTCTGCAAAATAGCAAAAATACTGGAAAAACGTGACATTGCTGATTTCTGGAATAAAGGACCAATTATGGGGATTTGCAGTATTAACGAGTCTTTCATCAGCCTGCCCTTTTCCGTCTTAACATAAGTAACTAAACCGAAAGCTATTATAACTGCTCCACCAATAAGCAGATACCAATAATTTTTTAATGTATTGTACATAAAAACAGCAATTTTTGTCGGTATAGGTAAAGTCAAGCCGGCCTTTTCGAACATGGTGGCAAATACCGGTACAACAAAAGTTAAAAGAATAAAAAAAGCTATACCCAATGCAACAACAACAATTTTGGGATATCTTAATGCCGTTTTTATATCATTTTTAACTTTATCTTCGTGTTCAATGATATAAATCAGCCGTTCCATAACATTAGGAACACTGCCGCTTGCTTCGCCGGCGCGAACCATGCTGCAATAAAGCGGTGAAAATATTTTGGGGAATTTTGTTAGGGCATCAGCCAATGATGAACCTTGCCGGATATCTTGAACAATTTCTGTTATAGCGGATTTTAATACTTTACTTTCCGTTTGCGCTTCCAGTACTTGCAGCAACCTTAATATCGGGACACCAGCGCCGAGCATGGAACGGAACTGTTTTGTAAATAAAATAAGATCTTTTACTTTGACTACCTCGCCAAACGAAGATAATTTAGAAAAAATGCTTTCAGTGCTGCTGATTTTTTCTTCAACAATCTGGGAAGGCATTAACCCACGCGCAGCTAACATTGTATTGACCATGTCGGTGGATTCTGCTTCCAGGACACCAGCGACTGTTTTTCCATTTTGATCAATAGCCTTATAGACATAATTAGCCATTTTTTCACCTTATGCCTTTCTTAAGTCATTACTGCCGAAGCAGCTTCTTCCAATGTGGTAATCCCCTTCATAACTTTTACCGCTGCATCTTCCCTCAATGTCCTCAACCGGCCTGCCTCTACTGCCGCCCGGTTGATTTCCTGGCTGGATTTTCGCTTCATAATCAAATCTTGAATCAGTTCGTCATTTACCAATACTTCAAACAAGCCGGTTCTTCCCTTGTAACCGGTATTTTTACATTGATAACATCCCCTTCCGTGTTGAAATGTTGCATTTTTTGCTTCTTCCTGGGTTATGCCGAAATCTGCCAGAGCCTTTTCGGGCGGCTTGTATGGTTCCTTGCAGTAAGGGCAAACAGTACGAACCAATCTCTGGGCAAAAGATACCAGCAAAACTGATGAAATCAGAAATGGTTCAATACCCATGTCAATAAACCGCGTGATAACTCCGGTTGCATCGTTGGTATGCATGGTGGAAAATAACCGGTGACCTGTCTGCGCCGCCTGTACCGAGATTGCGGCCGTCTCGGCATCGCGGATTTCACCGACCATAACGACATCCGGGTCCTGTCGCAAAATTGACCGCAACCCGCTGGCAAATGTCATACCGGCCTTTCTGTTGAGCTGGACCTGCCGGATGTTATTAATTCTATATTCCACAGGATCTTCCAGAGTGATAATGTTTATATCGGGTTTGTTGATCGAGTTTAATATGGCGTAAAGGCTGGTACTTTTACCACTCCCCGTCGGACCGGTGCTGAGAATCATTCCATAGGGCTTATCGCTCATCTTTTCAATTTTTTCCATGTCTTCGGCAACCATGCCTAAACGATCGAGGGTATAAATCCCGCCGCTCATATCCAAAAGACGCAATACTATATTTTCACCGTAAATGGTGGGAATGGAAGAAACGCGAACATTGATTTCTTTCTTATCCACTTTAAGAGTAAACCGGCCGTCTTGCGGAATTCGCGATACCGTTATGTCCATATTGGCTAATATTTTCATACGGGCTATGATTGGTAAAAAAAACACTTTGGGAGGAGATGGTACTTCGAGCAGTTTTCCATCAATGCGGAAGCGCAATTGCACGTTGTCGTGTTGAGGACTGATGTGCACATCGCTGGCTCCATCACGCACCGCCTGGGAAAAAATTGAATTAACCAGACGAATCACCGGCGCCTCGCCCGCCATGTCCTGCAGTGAAGCAATTTGCACTTCTTCTTTACTGGCTGCTTCTTCGTTTTGCTCTTCGGTCTCCAGGTCAATATCAATGTTATCCATAACACTGCCTAATCCCGATTGCATTCCGTATAAACTATTGATAATTTGATTTACTTCTCTTTCCGAACACACTACCGGTTCTACTTCGGAATTAGTTAAAACCTCGATAGTATCCATGGCGTTGATATCAAGGGGATCAACCATGGCAATTGTAAGGAGGCGACCTTTCCTCTTTAAAGGAGCAATCTGGAATTTCTGTGCTGTTTCAATTGGTATCTGACGCGACAGACCAATATCTAAAGGGAAATTATCCGGGTGATATTTTTGAATTCGGAGTTGCTGACTTAACAAATCGATTATTTGTTGTTCATTAACTATGCTTTGCCTGGTTAAATATTGTCCCAGTTTTAAGCCGGCTTTTCTCTGATCAATCAGTGCCTGCTGAAGTTTTTCTTCTGTTATAAGCCCGCTTTCGACGAGCATTTCACCTAAGCGTTTTTTTATTTTCATAAACAGCCTCTGGATGATCGCTCGTGTTAATTCTTCAAGACCTGACCGTTGAAAAACACCGTTTTTTCATCCCAATGAGATATAATTTTCGCTTTTGCCGCAATGGAAGCAGGCAATTTGTTAATCGCTTCTTTTGCCGCTTGAGGATTAGCAAAACTTTTATCAAGAACAACTGCGAAGGTCATACCTTCCCCGCTGTTCCAGTAAGGGAAAAACAACATGAGCGGCAATGTTTTTTTATAGGTATTTTCATGAAATAAATCGTACATTTGCTTCAAATCATTTCCTTTTTCCAGGACAACAATAAAGCTACCTTCCTTAAACGGCTTGACGCTGGCGGTAATCGGCGGGAAATTAATTTTTTGTCCCACCATAATTTTATCCTTATTATTTAGATGAGGATTGGCTTTATTGACTTTGGCAATGATTTCCGGAGTTGCCTCACCATAAATATTTTCGATCGTCTTCCAGAGTGTTCTTCCCTGCTTCATGGTTAATGTTCCGAGAGAATCAGGCATTTTTAGCTCCTGCATTTTACTCTCGGGAATTACTGCTGCTGCCGTTGGATTGACCGGTGCGATATTGCCTGCCGGCAACGTTGTATCTGTGGGATTTGCGGTCGGAGCTGGAGAAGCCTGTATTGGCAATATCTCTCTATTTCCGGCAATAACGGCTGCAGATGACGAAGCTATTTTTTTTTCTGCCGGTGCGGGAGCATCAGAAAAAGGCAGCAACTCCTTCACCTGTGATATAATTTGTGGCACTGAAAATTGATTGTAAAAATTAATGTTGACGGCATTTTCCTGCCAAAATAAAACTCCTGCAAAGATAAATAGAACAATGCTGAGTAGAGCGAGCCTCATCCGGCGGAATAGCGGAGAATACATGTCGTTGATGCAATTCCGTACCAGAAATAAATTGGCATTCTGTTTGCCTCGGATAATCATCATCAAAAGCACCTGATGACACAAAGTGACGACTTTCCGCGGATAGCCGTGGGTCGCCAGATAGATCGCCAGCATTCCCCAGTAGGTAAAAATGTCGAAAGATTTTTCAAAATTACTGGCCACGGTGATGCGATACTTAATCATGGAACGCATTTGCTTAAAGTTCAGATTTTTCAGATAATAGAGATAATTAACCCGGTCAGACAAATTAGCATATTTTTTCAACACTTTTTTAAATTCTGGTTGCGCAAAAATGATAATCTGGAGCAGTTTAAAATTATTTGTTTCGTAATTAAGAAATTCTCTTAATATTTCGATACAGTTTTCCGGAATTTTTTGGCCTTCATCAATAATTAAAACCGTTATTTTATTTTCGTTTACTCCTTTGTTGAAAAGATAATTTTTAATTTTCTCTTTTAATTGCCATTCATTTTCCTGCCCTTCAAAATCCGGCACACCAATCATTAAACTGGTGGCTTGCAGGAACCCGATAGTGCTATCAAAAGATGGATCGAGGAGAAGATGTGTTTCAATTGTCTGCGAGTCTTTGGGAGAAAAAGACAATTGCTGGATTAGTTTTCGGCATAATGTTGTCTTCCCCGTGCCGATATCACCGATTACTACACTCAGACCACGGCGCAATCTTACGGCCAGCTCCAGCTTTTGCAGGCAACTTATATATTTTGGCGCTTCAAAGAAAAATTCCGGCTCCGGTGAATTGGAAAACGGTTCTTTTTTAAAATTAAGAATGCTGTAATATTCCATTAATTGTCGCCTTAAATTTAGAAAAATCCAGAGAACATCGATATCAAAGTTTGATATTAATTCTTATCAGTATTTTTGCTATTTTTCATTTTATCCGCACCATTGAACGTGCTTTCTCCCGAAGAGGCGCTCTGTTGGGGAGAATGTGCTGGCAAGATACGGGGAGTAATAAAAACAAGCACTTCCTGCATTTCTTCATTTTTAGAATCAGATTTGAAAAGCCAGCCCAGTCCAGGAATATCTTTGAACCACGGCAAACCTGCTCCGGAAGCCTCATTCTTTTGCTTTGTCAATCCTGAGATAACAATTGTCTCCCCGTCCTTTACAATAAGAACAGTTTGTGTCTGCTTCTTGATGATAATGGGATTGCCTCCCATGGTGTCAGATTTGGTAAAGTCAAGCTCGTCTTTTTTTACTACAATTGTCATCTTCAGATTTTTCCCGTCAATAACATGGGGAGTAATCTCCAATCTGAGCACAACTTCCTCAAAGGTAACTGTTTGAGTTGTTGAGCCACCACTTGTAGTTGTAGTGATAAAAGGCACCCTTTGACCATTTTCGGTAAATGCCTTCTGGTTATCCAATGTTGTTATTGATGGACTGGAAAGAATATTCAGTTTACTGTCAGTTTGCAAAGCCTGCAATTGCACTTCCAATAAATTCCCGCCAATTGTACCAAACATTAGTCCTAATGTACCCGAAGCTGTTGTTACAGCATTAGCTGCTAGAGCCGGGAAATTGATTCCCAAGCCCTGACCGCCGATACCACCCAC
The DNA here is from genome assembly GCA_964469905.1 of uncultured Smithella sp. Classification (GTDB taxonomy): domain Bacteria; phylum Desulfobacterota; class Syntrophia; order Syntrophales; family Smithellaceae; genus MVRV01. The sequence continues at coordinate 104,889 of CAYXZW010000001.1, read as the reverse complement.
CGGCGCACCTGTGCCGCCCTTTACATAAAGATTTTCTGAACCGCCAAGATTGCCGGTGCGACTTCCACCCCACATAATTCCTAAATCGCGTGCTGTTGATTTAGTTGTCTCGACAATATTAGCTTTAATCTGTATCTGTGGTGTCGGTTTATCCAGTATCTCGATAATCGGCAGCATTTTTATCAGATCAGCCTGCATCGCGGAAATAACTAAAGAGTTGGTGTGATCATCAACTTTCACTGATCCGCGTGGTTTTCCGTCTTTATCTTTAGTTAGAAAATCATCCAGCGTCTCCTTGAGTTTCTTAATATCGGCATAATCAATATTAATAACTACCGGCTGCATCAGAGGCTCCACCCACTGGATATCTCGCAAACTCATTTTCTGCTTGAGATCCCGATCAATGTCCTCGATCGTCATCACCCGGATAATATTACCTTCCCAAATATAAGATAAACCATATGTTCGCAATAAACCCGTAAAGGCCTGATCCCAGGGCACTCCCCGAAAATCTACACTCACTTCGCCTTTGATATCGTTTTTCATGAGAAGATTTAAGTCAACGGCCTTAGCCATTGCCCTTAAAACAGCCTTCAAGTCGGCGGAGCGCATGGTTAGGTTAATGTTCTTGTTAGGCATCTGTCTGACAGCCACACGGGCAGCTAACTCGGCCTGTTTTGCCGCCAGAGCCGATATATCAATTTTTTTCGGTTCCGAACTGGGAGAATGACCATGAGAGTTTTCCGCCAGCGTGTTCCATTTTTCAAAAAAAGGATCTTTCTTGACACTTTTATCGGCACAACCGAAACAAGCCGCTAAGAACAAGATTGCTAAAATACTTGTGAAAATATTTTTACTAATTGCCGGGTATTGCAAGGCAGATATCCTCCAATGCCATTTTTTATTCCTGCAGAAGAATTTCCAGTTCACTTCCTCTGGCTTTATTATTGATAACAACCTTTGCTGCTGTTATCTTTTTTAAAACATATCCTTCTACCTCCAATTTATCACCTACACTATACTCCAACCCGTTAATAACTGCCATTTTCTTTTTACCAACATCGATATAACCGGAATATATAATTTTAGCTGCCGGATCATCTTTGCTTTTCACCTCGTCTCTGATGGCCCATTCCCGGTACGAACCCTTCTCCCAAAAAGGATTTTTCCCCCAGTCAGCTTCCGCCCTGCTAACTATGTAGGCATCAGCCACGGTAACACTACTTTTCATCAGGTCACCGGCAAGACGGCTTATATAGTCATCCTTTCCCGCCGGATTGCTTTCTTTTGCATCTTTGGGCGTTTTTCCGCCGGACATAAATGAATAAGCGGCAAAAACAATAGCCGCAATGGCGATGATAATTATTATAATTTGCCTCTTATTTAACTTTAACATATTTAATCAGTTACCTAAAGCTATCAAAATTTTCAGGCGGAATTCCAGCGCATCAGGATATTGCTGCAGAGAAATCTCTTCAATTCTTTCCAGATAAGGTAAATAACCTAAACCTATCAGCATTTTCCGAAAATCAACAAATTCACCTTTAACTATTGCTGTGTGCAAAAGGTGGTTGGATGAACCGGTTAGTGCATTCACCTCCGGCGAGATTGACACTATCTTTAATCCGGATTTTACCGTTATTTCTTTAAAAACATCCTGAAATTTATTCGCTTCATGACGCGGCAGAGTGGTTTTAGCAGGATTGGGCAAAATCAGCGAATCCTTCTTATCCATGTTTTTCATCAGCATTGCATATGTGGAATTCAGACTTTTTTTCTCTTCAATCCCCTGTTGTAATTCTTTTATATCTTTTCTTATCGACGCATTATATTGGGATAAGGGAAGTATGCCGGCAATTATTAATAATAATAAAATACCGGCGCAAATTCCGAGAGTCCAGAGAACTTTTTCCGGTATCTTAAATTTAAATTTATCCACAATTATTGCTTTCCAATTTTTGCACTCATTGTAAAATGCAACACATCATTTTTTTTAAAATTAACAATGCTGTTTTTATAAACGGAAACCTGGTGCAGCATCGGGGAATTGCCTAATTTCATTATGTACTGCGCCAAATATGAATCCAGCATATTACGCTCGCCGGTAATAATTCCTTCCAGTGTTACACCTTCGGTTGTGTCTTCTTTTGCCGCCTTATCGGTTTTTTCCTTGACAGCAGGATTTACTGATGTGACAATTTTTAAATTATTCAGCCGAATATTTTCCGGGGTTAAAGTCGTTATTTCTCCAATAACTGCCATACCCGTATATCTTTGCGCATATTGCCGCGATATCTTTCTTTGCATCTTTACCTCGTCGGCAATTTTCGTGACACTATCCTTTGTAATCACCGGATTAAAAAGGGAGATTTCTCTTTTTAGATTTCCTTTTTGCTTGTTTAAAGCAAATGCATCCACGCCCTGATAGACAATTGTGGCAATACTGACAATTAAAGCGGCGGCAAATGCCGCTATAATACCCCGATTCATTGTTCTTATGTTGATTTCTGCATTCTTCTGCTTGTAGGTGAAAATTAAATTAGGCGTCAGCTCATTTCGGGAAAAAGATAAACCCATCGCCGGAACAAGAGCCATCCGGTCGGCAAGAGATATTGTTTCTGTTATCTGACTTGCCGCTTGACTCTTTAAAGGATCAAAGGCTTCCATCTTAACGCCTAATTGATCACCGATATAACTGGAAATGGGATCATATACATTCATTACTGATGAAATATATATTTTTTCCACTCTATCCTGACCGATTGCCGATGTGTAATGCTCTATCGTTCGTTCGACCTGGCGTGTTAATCTGTCAACTACCGGTATTATTATTTTAAATAATTCATCTTCCTTTATGCCGAAACCAACATCGGTCGGACTTGATGATTCTGCAATTGAGCCTAAACTGAATAATATTTTTTCAGCTTCTGCCTTTTCCAATCTTGAAGCACCTTTTTTTTCTAAAAAAGATTCTGTAATTGCATCGACCATACTGTTGACACCGGTTTTGATTCCCCGGGTCATCACCAGATTATTCTTTTTATAAATATTAATACGGGAAAATTCATGGCCAATAAATAATGTGGCTGTGGTTCCTTCACCGGAACGTAACCATTTGGCGCGAAAAATATTCTGAATGGCAAAAGGAAGGATTGTTATTCCGGATAAGGATATCCCGATATTGGAAAACAATGTTTTTATTTTTTCTATTTCCGCTTTAGGTGCTGAATAAACCATTACGGAATGCTTGGGAAGCCCCTGATCAATAATGTCTTCCTGGATTTCATAATCAAAGACATATTCCTTTTCATCAAAGGAAAGTTCTTTTTTTGCTGCCCAATATATTGCATTTTCCATCTGCTTTTTTTGAACCGGTGGAATTTTAACATGTTGCATGTTGACTTCACCGGCAGATATGCTCGTCCAAATATTGCAGTTGTCCGGATTGCCGCATATTGAAAGGAGTGAAGATTTTAATAAAGAATTAAATTCCGGAGATTCTTTGTCCGTTTTTTCGTCATATTTTATAATTTTCTGATCAATTAAGCGGGGACTTGCCTGAGACGAGTAAATAGTCTTGGCCAAATAAATAAATTCATGACTGATATCCACGCCAACTGAATATTTTTCTTTCGCGGGAAAAAAATTGGCGAGTCTTTGGCTGATTTTCAGCGCAGGTGAATATTCCGGCAAAGAATCGGATTGGTTCTCCTTCGCGGCAATAGCCTCCTGTGACTTGCCACGAATGGCATTTAGCAGTTTTTCGGTGGAATTTATGTCATCTTTTTTATCGACCAAGACGCTTCTCCTATTAATCCGATCTTTACGCGATTTTCATCATTATATCAACCTATTTTATCATTTTAACAGCAAGAATGATTAGACTTTCTCCAAATATTGTTGATTAACTTTTCTTGGGCAATCATTTGCTGTTTTGCAGATGATGAAGATAATACGCCGTCATCTTTTTTCAATTATAACTTGAATGGCAGTTAACTTTTTGCTAAGGAGTTCGTACTAAATATGTTCTGCAAGGATAGAATAATTTAATATGTTAAACAAAAAATGTTCTGGGATATTTGCAATATTTTTTTTCTGCTTCTTCTTATTTCCGGCACAATCATATTGCACTGTATCTTCCCGTCCGGACAATATTCCTGATTCAATAATTTCTCTTTCTTCCGGCTATGTTCTGGTTGTTGATAAACAATATCAAAAAATATATGCCTTCAAAAAAAATGGCACCTTTTCCAAGATATTTGAATCGCCCTGTTCCACTGGCAAGAATCAAGGTGCCAAACAAAGTACGGGAGACGCCAAAACCCCCAATGGAGTTTTTTTTGCAACTAAAATATTGCTTAAACCCGGCCCGCCGGAGACTTACGGAACTCTAGCCTTTCCTCTTGATTATCCGACGCTCTCTGATCGCCGAGCCGGACGCAATGGCTATAATATCTGGATTCATGGAACAACCAAGGCCCTGGCGCCTTTACAGTCCAATGGCTGCGTAGTTTTACGCGATAACGATTTACATCGCCTCACGAATCTTATTCATTTCAATAAAACTCCCGTCATTATTCAAGAATCAATTAACTGGATTTCGCAAAATCAAACACCGGCGGCAAAAGAAGAGTTGGAGCGAATTTTAGCTCTGTGGAATAGATATTCGATTGATGCGGACATGAAGTCTTTTGATGCCTTATATCTGCCGGGTGCCGAAATTAAAGGCAAAAAAAGAGAAGAACTTATCCGTAAATTCAAAACACTAAAACCATTAAGCAACCATTTTCTTCTGCAGCCGCGCGACGTTTCCATATTGAGGCAGGAAAATACCGCGATAATTATGTTTGATCAAATCGTAGCAGTCAATAATGATAATTCTTTTCAGGGCGCTTATACCAAACTTGTTTTGGAAAAGTTAAACAACAGATGGTATATTGTTGACGATGTATCTGCTACACCCGCCACTGATAAAAGCATAGCCCGGACAACTACACCTGCCGCAACTTCAACGACAACTACTGCCCCTGCTCCGGTTGTTGCTGCTCCCAGTAAAACTGATAACGTCAATGGAGAAGTTGCTGCCTTAGTTGCCAAATGGGCTGCAAGCTGGAAATCCGGTGACATGAAAAGCTTCCGAAGTTGCTATGCTGCCAGTTTCAGATCGAGAAATATGAACTTAAATGATTGGGTGTCTCATAAAAATGATGTCCGGAAGCGGAGCAAAAACATTAACGTGAGGGTAGAGAATCTTCGTATTACTGCAACCGACTCAACGATGGCAACAGCCTCTTTTACTCAATATTACAGCTCCTCAATTCTTAAAAGCAAAAGCTCCAAGAAATTAGAGCTCAAGAAAATAGACGGCGAATGGAAGATTACCCGGGAAACAATTTAGCTTAAATATAATCCGTTGCAGTGAATTCTAAAATGCGGCTATTTTGTGCCGCATTATTAGCCTGCCTACAACTGAATTGTTGCGGAAGATGATTATGATTGGTACCGGATCAACGACACAGTTTTTATTCGGTTACTATGTAGTCCCGTCGCTTGGAATCACTTTAACCCTGAATAACTTGCATTAACAATCCATATTAATCAGATAAACTAATCAGCTATGTGCTTTTAATCCAGTATCCGACAAAATCTTCCTTTTCCCAATATCCTGGTAATATGCCCGGCATAAAATCTGATTTTTTAAATTAAAGAATTGCAGGAATCGAAATAAAAAGGAGTTGTCCTTTGGAAAGTAAACTCCTGAATTTGGCTGGAGGCGGCATCCGGATTTGAACCGGAGAATAACGGTTTTGCAGACCGCTGCCTTAGCCACTTGGCTATGCCGCCATAAAAAAAATGGAGCGGGCGAACGGATTTGAACCGTCGACGTCTACCTTGGCAAGGTAGCACTCTACCACTGAGTTACGCCCGCTCATTTAGATCGCGGTCAATATAACGAATGGAGTCTTCTTGTCAACAAAAAAATGAAAAATACATAATTTTATTTCCGGGAAATCCGCAGGCAGTTTTAGGTTTTTCCCCGCTGGTTATAAATAATTATTTTCCCGCCCGCCGATAGAATTTTATAAAATATTTGGCGCCGGAGTATATCGTCAACACAAAGGCAACATAAAGAATTATTGTTCCGACAAAATGGGCGTCAATACCAAAAATTGGATAATGAATTAACAAAGCGGTAACAGCAATTATCTGCGCTAAGGTTTTCTGCTTGCCTAAACGGCTTGCTTGAATAAAAAGACCTTCAGAAGAGGCAATGCTCCGTACTCCATCAACAATCAAATCGCGCATAATTGTAATAGCTACAATCCAGGCCGGAATACGACCGATCGGGATCAGCATAATCATAGCTGTATTAACGATGAGTTTATCGGCAATAGGATCGAGAAATTTACCCATTGTTGTTATAAGCTGATATTTACGCGCGACATAGCCATCAAGCAGATCAGTAATTGCTGCCGCGACAAATAAAATCGCCAGAATAAGGCTCCAGAATTTACCCGGGTCTGCAAGCAGTATAAAAAGAAAAGGCACAACGCCGATTCTTATTAAAGTAATTGTATTGGGTAAATTAAATATTACGCGTTTCGCAGTCATCATTCCAAGCCTGGCGATATTGTTTCATCTGTATAAAATAATTTTATTATTTTTTGGGAACTTTTTTCCAGTCTTCCAAAAACGTTACGATCCCGTTATCGGTTAACGGATGTGTAGCTAACTGAGCAATTACTTTAAAGGGAATAGTGGCAATGTCAGCCCCCATTAAGGCAGCATCCAGCACATGACGCGGATGCCTGATGCTGGCTACGATTACTTCCGTTTCATATCCGTAATTGTCAAATATTGTCAGCATTTGTCCCACCAGATCCATGCCGTCATGAGCAATATCGTCTAACCTTCCGACAAAAGGACTGACATAGCGAGCACCGGCTTTGGCTGCCATCAGTGCCTGCAAAGGAGAAAATATCAAAGTTTGATTTACATCAATACCGGCATCCGCAAACATTCTTGTTGCTTTTAAACCTTCGGTGCAAATGGGAACTTTAATCACGACATTCTCGCCTAAACGTGCCAGCTTTTTACCTTCCGCGAACATGGCCCTGGCTTCCTGGCTCACAACTTCCAGACTAACCGGTCCTTCTACTGTTTTAAGAATTTCTTTGATTACAACGTCAAATCCTTTTTTTTCTTTGGCAATGAGTGATGGATTGGTCGTAACTCCGTCTACCATACCGAGGCTTAAGCCCTCTTTAATTTCTTCAATATTAGCCGTATCGATAAAAAACTTCATAATTCCTCCTATTGCCGTCTTGCATTGCTTTTTTCTAAGATATAAGTTTCGCAGCATTCTTTACTGCAAAAGTAATAGTTTTTACCAGCTATTTCTTTTTTATATGACTGACTTACAGGAATATAAGTATGGCAGGCCGGATCCTGCACCAAATCTTCTCCACCTGCGGGCGCAACTTTTATCGGTGAAGCATTCATTATGATTGACTTTTTCTGACGAATTAATTTGATTACTCTATAGAAGAAATAAATCAAAACAGCGAATATAAGGAAACGAATTAACATAAAATTGTCATACCTTGATCTAACAATCTATTAATTTTACTGCTTTTTGATCAGTAAGCCGGTCTTTAAGCCCACGTACCGACACTCCATAGGCGGGATGAATAAAATAAGAAGCGATTTCATTGAGCGGTTCCAGAACAAAACGTCTTTTTTGTATTTCCGGATGAGGCACCTTCAAACCATTTTCATTAATTATATTCTGACCGTAGAAAAGCAGATCCAGATCAATAATTCGCGGGCCACCTTTGATTGCTCTCTTTCTGCCCATTTTATTTTCTGTTTCTTGTAAAACAATCAGCAGATCGCGGGCAGCAAGCGTTGTTTTAACTTCCGCAACTGCATTAACAAACCAATTCTGATTCTCAATACCCACCGGTTCTGAGTTGTAAAAGGAGGACATTCGGGTTATTTTTATTTCATTTACCCGAGATAGGATATCCACCGCATCTTTGCAATTCTGCAAAGCATCTCCCAAATTGGAACCAATACCGATATAACAAATAATGCCTGTCAAAGATTTATAACCATGAAATAATTAATTTTTAATCCGTAACTCTAAAACATCCTGCATATCATACAGCCCATTTTTCTGTTTGACAATCCATTGTGCTGCACGAATGGCCCCTTTGGCAAAATTGTCACGGTTATGAGCACGATGAGTGAATTCCAACCGTTCACCAATTCCTCCAAAAATGACTGTATGCTCGCCAACAATATCCCCGGCGCGAACTGTTTGAATACCAATTTCTTTCTTTGTTCTTTCGCCAATTAAACCTTTACGAGCATAAACACCAACTTCATCGAGATTACGCTCCAGCTTGTCAGCAATAACTTGCGCCATTTTCATAGCTGTGCCGCTCGGAGCATCTTTTTTCAAATGATGATGAGCTTCGATAATTTCCACATCATAGTCATCATTAAGAATTCCGGCACAGTATTCCAGAACTTTTAACATTACGTTCACACCGACGCTCATGTTTGGTGCCAGAACACAGCGTGTGTTTTCCGCCAATTCTTTAACCTTTTTCATTTCTTCAGAGGTAAACCCGGTAGACCCGATAACAATCGCCCTATTTCTTTCACCGGCAATTTTTAAATAATTAAGAGAGGCTTCATGGTGGGTAAAATCGATGACTACATCAGCCTGATCAATACAGTCGACCAATTTATTACAAACCTGCACTCCGGTTCTCCCCAATCCCAGTCCCTGACCTACATCGCGGCCAATTATTGGATGACCTGTGGCTTCCACTGCGCCTACGACAGAAATTTCAGTCATCACGGAGATAAGACTTATAATTCTACTGCCCATTTTCCCGCCAGCTCCGGTAACAACAACTCTGATCATAAATAAGTCTCCTTAATGCATTATAGTCATTTAATGCCCTGGTAATTGGAATTCCGTGGCATGGTTTTCATCCGTTAAGAAACAGCCCTATTGATTTTATTTAATCAATCCATAGTTGACCATTACTTTTCTTAATTTTTCCATATTGGCATCAGCCATTCTGCAAAGCGGCAAACGATATTCGTATTGTATTTTCCCCATTAAAGAGAGCGCTGCTTTAACCGGGGTCGGATTTACTTCGATGAAAAGTGCTTCAATTAACGGACTCATCTTGTGATGCAAAGCTTTTGCTTTATCGAGTTCCTTCGCGGCAAAAGCATCTACAAGACCGGCCATATCAGCTGGTACGACATTAGAAACAACAGAAATAATGCCTGCGCCACCCATGGCTAATAAAGGCAATGTAAAAATATCATCCCCGGACAAAACCGCAAAATCCTTTCCGCAGAGGTCAATAATGTCGCTCATTTGTTTGATTGATCCGGATGCTTCCTTAATGCCGACAATATTTTTAATTTTGGCGAGCTTTGCCACCATATCCGGCATCAGATTGACGCCTGTGCGGCTGGGGATATTGTAAGGCAATATAGGAATAGGAACATTTTCGGCTATCATTTTATAATGCTGATAAAGCCCTTCCTGAGTCGGACGGTTATAGTAGGGACAAACAATTAGTGCACAATCGGCTCCTGCTTCATAGGCGTGTTTAGTCAAACGCATGGCTTCAGCAGTGCTGTTTGATCCGGTTCCGGCAATAACCGGTACTCTCTTCTTCACGGCATCGATTGTAATCTCGATTACACGATCGTGCTCTTCGTGGGTCAAAGTGGCGGATTCGCCGGTAGTGCCGCAAGGCACAATGCCGTCCGTCCCATTAGATATTTGAAATTCAATCAGCTCGCGCAAAGCATTTTCGTCAACTTTTCCGTCTTTAAAAGGCGTAACAATGGCAACGATAGCTCCTTTAAACATATAAATACTTCCTCCTCATGTTCTTTTACTTAAAATTAATTTCTACTGTTGATGACTCTGAACAATTTCCATTTTCTTCACAAAGCATTAAACGGTAATTATATATCTTCTCTTTTATAGCATTGTTATCCGTAAAACTCAGTGCTCTTTGCTCTTTATCAGCCGACCGACTCGATTTGGCCGGAATTCGGCCGATTTTCGTATATGTTCGCGGACATCCTTTACATTCATTACCGGACGTTCCTGTTTCACTTCTTTCTATGTCTATATAGCTGATCAATCCTTTTTTATCCTGAAAATTCCATTGCAGGACAATGGCTTCTCCACTGGAAAGAGCCTCCATTTTTTGAACAGCCGGTTTGCTATCCGGTAATGCCGGATAGGGAGCAGGATTCCCCTTGAAACCACAAGCACATAATACGCCGAGCATTATTATAATTAAGCTATTTTTTGCCCGATTTTTTTTCAATTTCTTTGATCCTTCCTATCACCGTTGCGGTTGCCGTGCCACCAATATGCTTGCGTGAATTTACTGCTTTCTGCAATTTTATATGCTCCTGTATATCTGCGCTGAAGCCTTCAAAAAATCCCTTATAATCCTGTAACGATAATTGATCCAGAGTTTTTTTATTCTTCAGACAATAGGCGACAATTTTTCCGACTATTTCATGTGACTTGCGGAAAGGCACGCCCTTTTTTACCAGATATTCGGCGATATCGGTTGCCGTCGAAAAACCGCCGGAAGCCGCATCATACATTCTGGCAGAGTTGAATTTTGTCTCACTAATCATTTCCGTGAATATTTCCAAGCAGGCCTTTACGGTATCCACTGCATCAAAGAGAGGTTCTTTATCCTCCTGCAAATCACGATTGTAGGTCATGGGTAAACCTTTCATAAGGGTCAAAATAGCAAAAAGGTCTCCATAAACTCGCGCTGTTTTTCCTCTGATCAATTCAGCTACATCAGGATTCTTCTTTTGAGGCATAATGCTGCTGCCCGTTGTGTAGGCATCTGATATTTCCACAAATCCGAACTCGTCGGACGACCATAATATTAAATCTTCGCAAAAGCGGCTCAAATGCATCATAATCAGCGACGCTGTGAAAATAAATTCAGCAATAAAGTCACGATCCGCGACGGTGTCCATGCTGTTTTGACTTACTTGCGGAAAATTCAAATGCTTAGCCGTCTGATTGCGGTCAATGGGCAGGCTTGTGCCGGCCAAGGCTGCAGATCCTAAAGGCAATACATTAAATCTTTTTTTGCAGTCGTTCAACCTTTCGGCGTCCCGCGCAAACATCTCCCAGAATGCCAGCAGATAGTGGGAAAGTAAAACAGGCTGAGCCTTTTGCATGTGGGTATAGCCGGGCATGATTGTTTTAATTTCACTTTTCGCCAACTTTACCAGCTGTAGCTGCAGAGAGTTTAATGCTTTCAGAATACTATCTATTTCACTGCGCAAAAATAGCCTAACATCTAAAACAATCTGATCATTGCGGCTTCGGGCGGCATGAAGCTTTCCTCCTGTTTCTCCTGTACGCAAGATCAATTCCCGTTCAATAGCCATATGGATATCTTCGTCCGCAAGATTGAATGCAATCTTGCCCTGATCAATATCACATAAAATGCTTTTCAAGGCTTTCGTAATTTTTACTGCTTCTTCCCTGGCCATGATACCCTGTTTGGCTAACATTGTCACATGGGCGATGCTGCCTTCGATATCATAACTATACAATCTCTTATCGAATTGAATGGAAGCGGTAAACCTTTCCACACTCTTAGCTGTCGGCTTCTGAAAACGACCGCCCCACGGTTTTTTCTTATCAGCCATGTAGTATCTCCCCTTGCTGTTTCTCCATGTCACTTCGATATAATTGGTATCATTACTTCTTCTTAATTATACTTTGAATAATCAGCCGCAGAGCATTCAATTTAATAAAGCCGGTTGCATCCTTTTGATTATAGACCTGATCTTTTTCAAAAGTGGCAAAAGCTTCGCTGTAAAGGGAATTGGGCGATTTACGTCCGTCTACAATACAATTGCCTTTGTATAATTTCATGCGTGCTGTTCCCGTGACATTTTCCTGCGTGGCATCAATATATGTCTGCAGTGTCTGCATCTCCGGTGCATACCAGAAACCATTATAAGCCAACTGTGCATATTTGGGCGTCAGGGAATCGCGCATCAGCATTACTTCTCTATCCATCGTAATCGATTCCACTGCCCGATGCGCCGCCCAGAGTACTGTGCCGCCCGGTGTTTCATAAACACCGCGTGATTTCATGCCAACAAAGCGATTTTCCACCATATCGACCCGGCCGATACCGTTTTCTCCGGCAATAATATTTATGTAATCCATCAGTTTAGCCGGAGACATTTTTTTACCATTAATGGCCACCGGATTGCCTTTCTCAAAATCAATCTCCACATATGTCGGTTTATCCGGTGCTGCCTGGGGTGATTTGGTCAATACAAATATATCCTCCGGTGGCGCAGCCCAGGGATCCTCGAGAATTCCGCCTTCATGCGAAATATGTAAAAGATTACGATCTGAGCTATAAGGCTTGGCCCTGGTCAAGGGCACGGGAATATTATACTTCTCGGCATAGTCAAACATTGACTCCCGTGAATCGAATTGCCATTTGTCATCTTTCCAAACAGCGATAATTTTAATTCCCGGATTCAATGCATGATATGTCAGTTCAAAGCGAACCTGATCATTTCCTTTGCCAGTTGCGCCATGCGATACGGCGTCGGCTCCTTCTTTTTGAGCGATTTCAATTTGTTTCTTGGCAATTAGCGGCCGTGCCAGTGAAGTTCCGAGAAGATAAGTGCCTTCATAAATGGCATTCGCCCGAAGCGCAGGAAAAACGAAGTCCCGGGCAAATTCCTCCTGCAAATCTTCAATATATATTTTACTTGCTCCGGTATTGAGTGCTTTTTGTTCTAAACCTGTTAATTCTTCCTTCTGCCCTAAATCTGCCGCAAAGCAGATAACTTCACACTTATAAGTTTCAATCAACCAGCGCACAATAATTGATGTGTCTAATCCGCCGGAATAGGCCAATACAACTTTCTTAAATCCTGTTGACAAGTTAAATTCCTCCTAGAGTAATATTTCCAAGATTGCTTTTTGCACATGCAAACGGTTTTCCGCTTCATCAATTACCACTGAATGCGGGCCATCAATTACCTCGGCAGTAATTTCCTCTCCACGGTGCGCCGGCAGACAATGCATAACAAGAGCATCTTTCTTTGCTTCTTTTAAAACTTTCTTGTTGATCTGATAATACTTAAATACTTTTTTTCTTTCTTCCTGTTCGGATTCCTGTCCCATGCTTGCCCAGACGTCTGTATAGAGCACATCTGCATTCTTTGCCGCTTCGAATGGATCGCGATAGAGGACAATTCCTTCTTTTGATTCTTTCATTCCTCTGGCCATTATATGCGTATCGGGATCATACCCTTCCGGGCAAGCCAGAGCAAGTTCAAAGGGCAAACGTGCCGCAGCGTCAATCCAGGTATTTGCAATGTTGTTGCCATCACCGATGTATGCTACTTTCATTCCCTGGTAAGAACCTTTTTTTTCCTTGATGGTAAATAAGTCACTTAATATCTGACAGGGATGCAGAAGATCAGTCAATCCATTAATAACCGGTATTGATGCTGAACTGGCAAACTCTTCTACATCGGCCTGCGCATAAGTCCTGATCATAATGCCATTTAAATAACGCGACATCATCCGCGCCGAATCAGCAATTATTTCACCTCGACCGATCTGTGTATCACGCGAATTTAAGAAAAGGGCAATTCCTCCGAGCTGGTACATGCCTACTTCAAAAGAAATTCTCGTGCGGGTAGAGGATTTATCAAAAATCATCCCCAGTGTTTTGCCTTTTAAAGATGCATGTGGTTTGCCTTCCTTTAAAGCTTTTTTAAGCCTGCGGGCTTCGTCAAATATTTTCTCATAATCAGTAAGGTTAAGCTCATAAACACTTAATAAATCCTTTCTCATTTGACCTCCATAACCTCGTCGAGAACATTGATCATATGATCCACGTCTTGGTTAGAAATAATAAGGGGCGGAACAAAGCGCAGAGTTTTTCCTCCTGTACAATTAATCAGCACTCCTTTTTTCATACATTCATTGACAATTTCGCCGCCTTCAATATTAAGGCCGCAAGCAATCATTAAACCCATTCCCCTTACATCTTGAATAATTTTATGCTTGGTTTTTAACTTTTTCAGTTGAACCAGGAAATATTCTCCAGTTTGTCGGCTTTTATCCAGCAGGCTTTCCTGGAGAATCGTTTCCAGTGTTGCAATAGCTGCGGCCATGGCCAAGGGATTTCCTCCGAAGGTAGAGGCGTGATTCCCCGGACTAAATGCCTTAGCAACTTTATCTGTCGCCAGCATCGCTCCCACCGGAAAACCATTGCCCAATGCTTTGGCCAGAGTCATAATGTCAGGTGTGATACCCGAATGCTCGTAACCAAACAATTTGCCCGTCCGACCTATGCCGGTCTGAACTTCATCTAGTATCATTAAAATATCATGCCGGTTGCATATTTCGCGAACGGCAGCCAGATATTGCACATCGGGGATAATTACCCCGCCCTCTCCTTGAATCGGTTCCAGCATGATACCGCATGTTTTCTTCGTGATCGCGTTTTCTAATGCATTCAAATCATTGAAGGGAACATAAGTAAAACCCTCCAGTAAAGGAGTAAAACCGAATTGAAACTTTTCCTGGCCGGTAGCAGTTATTGTTGCCATCGTCCGGCCATGAAAGGAATCCTTCATGGTGATCAATTCAAATGTATTATCCCCGGATTTCTCATGGGCATATTTGCGCGCCAGCTTGATTGCCGCTTCGTTTGCTTCCGCCCCGCTGTTGCAAAAAAACACTTTATCGGCAAAGGAATTATCCGTAAGCATCTTAGCCAACCTGGTTTGCGGCTCGGTATAATATAAATTAGAAACATGAGTTAATTTTTCGACCTGTTCTTTTAGCGCGGCGACTACCCGGGGATGGGAGTGCCCCAAACTGCACACTGCAATTCCGGAAACAAAATCAAGATATTCCTTTCCGTTGACATCCCAGACTTTCTGCCCCATACCTTTGACCAGGACTATGGGAAAGCGTTTATAGGTATTCATTATATTTTCATCGGCCAGCGCCATTAATTCTTTTTCGTTCATTTTTTTACTCCTAATTAATTTCAATGGCTTTGCAAAAAGTTCCAGAGGCAAGGCGCGCAAAGCCTCGCGAATGAGGCGTATCCTTAATACTCCGCAATGAGGAGAGGTTGCAGCGCATCCGGCATTCGCCGGATTTACTTTGCATATGCTTGCCCGGCGAATGCCGGGGCTTTTTCCAAAGCCATTACAGAACTATTTCTGTTCCTATCCCTCTATCCGTAAACACTTCCAGCAAAATGGCATGTTTAAGACGCCCATCGATAACATGGGTCTTTCTTACTCCTCCCCGAAGCGCTTTTAAACAGCACTTAACCTTGGGGAACATTCCTCCTTCAATGACACCCTGCTCAATCAATTGCAGAGCTTCTTGATCATTCATGGTGTTGATCAGGTTTTTGTCTTTATCCAGTACACCCTGGACATCCGTCAGCAATAAAAGCTTTTCCGCCTTCAACGCGGCTGCTATTTCTCCGGCCACAATGTCGGCATTGATATTGTAAGTCTCGCCATTCTCGCCGATACCGGTGGGTGCTATTACAGGAATAAAATTGTTTTGCGCCAGCGAAACAATTAATTGCGAATTTATATTTTTTACCTTCCCGACCAAACCGATATCAATAATTTCCGTTGGGATGTTCTTGGCCTTTTCATCGTTTAAAAAATACTTTTCTGCTTTAATCAAGTTGCCATCCTTACCGCTCAATCCGACGGCATTGCCGCCATGGCGATTGATTAAGCCGACAATCTCCTTATTGACCATGCCGACTAAAACCATTTCCACAATATCCATGGTTTCTTCATCCGTGACCCGCATGCCCTGAATAAATTTTGATTCTTTGCCCAGTTTTTTCAAAAAGCTGCCGATTTGCGGACCGCCCCCATGAACAACAACGGGATTAATTCCGATGTATTTCATCATAACAACGTCCTGGGCAAACTTATCTTTCAACTCATCATCAATCATGGCATGTCCGCCATATTTGATAACTATTGTCTTATTATAAAATCGCCTTATGTAAGGCAGCGATTCCAGAAGAATATCAGCCCGTTCCATTGAATTTTGAATATGTTCCATATTTACTCCATTTATAATATGTATCTGCTTAAATCCTCATCCTCTACTATATCATCGAGCTTTTCATCCACATACTTGGCATCGATCGTTATATCCTTTTCCACCATGTCCGGAGCTTCAAAAGAAATATCTTCGAGCAATGTTTCCATTATTGTATATAATCTGCGTGCTCCGATGTTTTCCGTTTTCTCGTTAACCTGTGCGGCAACTTCAGCAATTTCGGCAACAGCATCATCAGTAAATGATAATTTAATTCCTTCGGTGGCCATCATTTCGATATATTGCCGGACTAGAGCATTTTTGGGTTCGGTCAATATTCGTATAAATTCTTCTTTCCCCAGTGAATCCAGTTCTACTCGAATCGGAAATCTCCCCTGTAACTCCGGAATCAGGTCTGAAGGTTTTGAAGCCGTAAAAGCTCCGGCGGCAATAAAAAGAATGTGATCCGTACGGACCATACCATAACGTGTATTGACATTAGAACCTTCTACAATAGGCAGCAAGTCTCTTTGGACACCTTCCCGGGAAACATCCGGGCCATGTCCTGAATCACTGCCGACAATTTTATCGATCTCATCGAGAAATACTATTCCCGATTGTTCTACTCTTTCCAGAGCGGTTTTATGAACTTTATCCATATCAATTAACTTCTGTGCTTCTTCTTCTGCCAGTATCTCCAGAGCTTCTGGTACTTTGACAGTTCTTCTTTTCTTTTTCTGAGGAAAGGCATTACCCAGCATATCTTTAAAGTTTAGTCCCATATCTTCCATACCTACAGCGGAAAATATTTCGATCATGGGACCGCTTCTGGCCTCGGTTACTTCCAGTTCTACTATCCGGTTGTCCAACTTGCCATCTTTAAGCATCTGTCTTAATTTTTCCCTGGTCGCATCAGCTTTTCTTGCTTGATCATCCGTAAGGGTGGCATCAATTTCATCACTGTTGGGACCGGTCAGAATATCGCCAACTTTCTTTTCTGTCGGTTTTGCCGGGAGCAATAAATCAAGTAGTCTTTCCTCGGCTATTTCGGCAGCTTTAACTTGAACAACATCCTGTTCTTCCGATTTTACCATATTAATGGAAAGTTCAACCAGATCCCGAACCATTGATTCCACATCACGCCCGACATAGCCTACCTCGGTAAATTTGGAAGCTTCGACTTTCAAAAAAGGAGAATTATCCAACTTCGCCAACCGGCGGGCAATCTCGGTTTTACCTACACCGGTTGGTCCAATCATTATTATATTTTTCGGCGATATTTCATCGGCCAGTTCTTCCGGCACATTCTGCCTTCGCCACCTGTTACGCAGAGCAATTGCCACTGCCCGTTTTGCATCAGCCTGACCAATTATATGCCTATCTAGTTTTTCGACTATTTCCCTGGGAGTTAATCCATTATCGGACATATCTTATTTTTGCTCCTTAACTTTGCTTCTTTTCTTTTCCATTGTTTTCTCACCATCAACTTCCAGTTCTTCCAATGTTACATGATCATTAGTATAAATACAAATTTCCGCCGCTATCTTCATTGCTTCTTTAGCAATCTCGGTTGAAGATAAACTGGTATGACGCACGAGGGCCCTGGCGGCAGACTGCGCAAAAGCTCCTCCGGAGCCGATAGCCATCACATCATCATCCGATTCAATGACATCGCCATTTCCGGAAATAATAAGTGAATATTCCCTGCTCACGGCAATCATTAAAGCTTCGAGATGCCGCAAGACCCGGTCTGTACGCCAGTCTTTAGTTAATTCCACCGCTGCCCGCAGCAAATTGCCGTTGTATTGTTCCAACTTCTGGTCAAAACGATCAAACAGTGTAAATGCATCAGCCGTTGCTCCGGCAAAACCGACAATAACCTCATCATTGTAAAGCCTGCGCACCTTTCTGGCGCCATGTTTTAGAATGGTTGTATCCAAGGTAACCTGGCCATCGCCTGCTACCGTTACTTTATTGTCCTTCTTTACCGCTAATATTGTAGTTCCTCGAATATGCATTTTCTCTCCTATTATTTTCTGGATCCCGTGCATCGCTTCGCTCACGGGATAAATTCGACTAAGGCTTTTTGCTACGGCTTTGCCTTGCAATAAGCCAAGTCTCATTTACTTTTAGCGCGTGGATGGGCTTTATCATAAATTTCCATCATGCGGTTAATATTCACTGCTGTATATTTTTGTGTTGTCGAGAGGCTCTCATGCCCCAGCAATTCCTGAATCGAACGTAGATCAGCGCCGGCATTTAAAAGATGTGTAGCGAATGTATGCCTCAAAGCATGCGGGCTGATTTTTCGGCCAATACCGCTTTTTTTTGTTGCTTCATCAACAATACGGGCTATACTGCGCGGCGTTATTCTCCCCCCCCGGATATTTAGAAACAAGGGACTGTTAAAAACATCATCCTCAAATTTTCTTCTGTCGCCGGTTGTCTTGTCCAAATATTCCTGCAACGCAAGCCTGGCCTGCCCGCCAACAGGGACTATTCTTTCTTTTCTGCCCTTCCCCCTTACCTTAACCAGTGCTTGTTTAAAATCCAAGTCCGTAACATTAAGTCCCGCCAATTCGCCCAGACGCAGACCTGATGAATAAAATAATTCCAGCATAGCGAGATTGCGCAAGCCTGATATTGAATTGTCACTCTGAGCTTTTAACAGCGCAAACATCTCATCCACTGATAGAAAATTAGGCATATACTTTTCTGTCTTGGATATCTGGATCAAAGCCACCGGATTATTTTTCGTTATACCGTTCCGGCTCAGGTACCTATAAAAAGAACGCAGGGAAGATATTTTTCGGTTCACCGTAACTTTTTTAATTCTTTGCCGGAAAAGATATCCCAAATACTCCCGGATTGTTTCCTTCTCGATGCCGACAATTCCATCTCTGTTCTGGATAAAACCATTTTTCTGAAGAAATTCTGTAAATTCCTCCAGATCACCCATGTAGGCAAGCCGGGTATTCTCCGAAACATTTCGCTCTGCCATCAGGTAAGTTTGAAAGTTTTGGATAATATCATTCATATTTGTTACATCTTGTACTTGCCAAAATCTTCCGCCGAAAGATTTTCCAAATATTCTTTGATTTTGTCTTCTTTCAACTTATCCAAGTCGGTTATCTTGATACCGAAATCTATATTGCGTGATTTTTCAATAACACTTTCGTCGACAAATATCGGCGCGTGGGCTCGCAGAGCCAGAGCAATGGCATCACTCGGCCGAGCATCGATAGTAAAGCTCTGCCCTTCGCGGATTAGATAAATATTGGCGTAAAAAGTGTTGTTGCGGATATCGCCAATTTCAATTTTACTGACGGTCGCATTTAATGCTTTCAAACATTCGTTGAATAAATCATGCGTCATTGGCCTGGAGAAAACAATTTTTTCCAGTTCCGTGGCAATGGCACTGGCTTCGAAAAGACCAATCCATATAGGAATGGCCTTGTTTTCCTGCATGTCCTTTAATATCACGATGGGTGTATTTGTAATGGGATCAATGGTCAATCCTGATACTTTCATTTCAATTAACATTCCCCAACCTCCTCAATCAATTTGCCACGCAATGAATGTAAATATGCTTTAGTAATTGTTACATCCATCATTTTACCAATTAATTCCGTTTCCCCTTTAAAATTGACTATTTTCCAGGAGCTGGTACGCCCCATTAAATCATTCTCGGAATTTTTGCTTTTTCCTTCAATTAATATTTTCTGCCGGCTGCCCTCCAATTGCGTGTTCTTTTCCAGCGTGTGCTTATCCTGAATATTCTGCAAGAATTTCAACCGGCGCTGTTTCTCGCAATCGGCAATTTTTCCTTCCAGCTTCTCAGCCGCAGTTCCCTTCCTTTCCGAATACTTAAATGAAAAAGTAGAATCAAACCTGATTTTTTCCATCATGTCAATGGTTTCTTGATAATCGTTTTGAGTTTCTCCCGGGAATCCGACAATTATATCGGACGTTATGCTTATCTGCGGACAAACTTGACGCAAACGATCGACATTTTTCAGATAATCTTCTACGGAATAACCCCTGTTCATTAAGGCTAAAAGCCTGTTAGAACCAGATTGTACCGGCAGATGAATGTGCTCACATAACTTTTCTTCTTCAGTAAAACAATTAATCAATTCTTCCGATAAATCTCGCGGATGCGAAGTTGTAAAACGTATTCGTTCAATACCGGATACTTTGCCTATTTTCTTGATCAACGCGCTAAAATTAATACCCTTTTCCAAATTTTTGCCATAAGAATTAACATTTTGCCCCAGAAGAGTTACTTCTTTAATGCCCTGATCAGCGAGGTTCTTAATTTCTTCAATAATTTCTCCCGGAGGACGGCTCATTTCGGGACCGCGCAAATAGGGAACAACACAATAAGCACAATAATTATTACATCCTTGCATAATCGTGACAAATGCAATCAGTTGCCCGTTTACCGGCGGTGCATAAATACCAATGGAATGGAGAGCTTTATGAAAATTAATTAAAGTAATCTTTTCCCTTTTTTTGCTTACGGCAGTTACCATCTCCGGTAAAAGATGAATGTTGTGTGTCCCGAAAACAAAGTCCAGGTGGGGCACTCTTTTATGAAATCTGCTTCCTAAATGCTGTGCCAGACAGCCACCAACACCAATTATCAATTCGGGATTCTGAATTTTGAGTTTGCCGAGCCTCCCCAGTTCGCTGTAAACTTTTTGCGCGGCCTTTTCCCTGATGGAACAGGTATTGAGCACTATCAAATCTGCCAGTTTCACGTTATCCGTCGTTTTATATCCGCTATCAGCAAGCAGTGCCGCCATCTGTTCGGAGTCATGAACATTCATCTGACAGCCAAATGTTTGAATATATAAGTATTTGTTTCTCATCTTTGTCAGCCTTCACTATTTGTGATAGCCTTAATATTTCAATTATAGTTAGTCAATAAGTTTTTCAATTTTGTTTAGAAATTCATCCCAATACGATTTGGTGTCCTTTAGACATAATGGGTTCAGCGACTAGAATCATCTTGACACACAAAATCACTCTTCATATACTCCCACCGCGAAAGAGAATGTGCTTATAAATTCCATAATCATCCTGGAGAAAATAATTCGGATAGACATTGACGGGAGACATTATGTCTGAAAATTCGATTCCTGAGGAACAAATCGCTAAGCTTACAGAGATGATCAGCCATTACCAGTCAGTGGAGGCGTCTCTGCGAGAAAGCCGTGACATTTTCAATACCATCTTGCAGAGATCATTTGCCGCCATCTATGTCGTCCAGGATGGGAAGTTCTGTACTGTCAATATCAAAGCCGCTACCAATGCAGGATATACCACCGAGGAATTGATCGGCATGGATGCCAACAGCCTTGTTCATCCCGAGGATAAGGCGGATGTCCTGCGCCAATCCCGCTCTATGTTGCGCAGTGAATCAACCACTCCCTATGCCTTCAGGATATTAACTAAACAGGGCGATGTCCGGTGGATTATGGAAACGGTCTCAGTGATCACCTATGGAGGCCGTCCGGCCATTCTAGGAAACAGCACGGATATCACTGCACATCGGCAGTCCATCGAGAAACTGCAGGATTCGGAAATCCTTTACCGCACCATTTTTGAAACCACCATGGCGGCGACCATTATTATCGAGGAAGACACGACCATTTCTCTTGTTAATTCGGCATTCTCCAGGATGTCCGGTTATTCCCGCAAGGAATTGGAAGGTAAAAAAAGCTGGACTGAGTTTGTTATTCCCGAAGACAGGGAAAGAATGAAAACCTACCATTACCTGCGGCGTAAGGATAACAACGCCGCGCCCAGGCATTATGAATGCGGCTTTATTAATAGCCAGGGAGACATCCGTAACGTCATCCTCATGGCTGATATGATACCACATACTCACAAAAGTGTGGCCTCCTTCATCGACATTACCGAGCATAAAAAAGCAGTTACAAGGCTTGAGGAATCGAAAAATCTCTACCGGACTATCTTTGAAAATACAGGAACGGCCACGATCATTATTGAAGAAGATACAATCGTTTCGCTTGTTAATTCTGAATTCGTTAATATGTCGGGATATTGTCGGGAAGATTTGGAAGGTAAAAGGAGCTGGACGGAATTTATCGTTCCCGAAGACATGGAAATAATGAAGTCTTACCATAACCTGCGGCGCATAAATCAACAGGCTGCACCCAGGAATTACGAATTCAGATTCATTGACGGTCGGGGGAATATCCGTTATGTTTTCATCACTATAGATATGATTCCGGACACAAAAAAGAGTGTGGCATCCCTTGCTGATATCACTGAGCAGAAACTAGCTGTAGCAAAACTTCAGGAGTCAGAAAACCTCTACCGGACCATATTTGAAAACACGGGAACTGCCACAATGATCGTCGAAGAGGATATGACAATTTCCCTTGCTAATACCGAATTTGCAACGCTCTCCGGGGCACCTAAGCAATACTGGGAAAATAAGCGCAAATGGACGGAGCTTTTTAACTCCAATGACCTTCCGAAGATGATCCATTACCACAGGCAGCGAAGAATTGATCCGGAAGCGTCTCCCCGGAATTATCAATGCGCTCTCATCGACAAGCATGGTAACAAGAAAATTGTTTTACTTGCAGTGGCCATGATTCCCGATTCTAAGAAAAGCGTCATCTCTCTGACAGATATTACGGAACAAAAGCGTATTGAAGCGATCTTGCAGAAACGCGAGCGGGAAGTACAAAAGAAATCGCGGAATCTTGAAGAGATGAATACAGCATTGAAGGTATTGCTGAAGCAACGGGAAGCGGATAAACTGGAACTGGAGGAAAAGGTTCTATCTAATATTAAGCGGCTCGTCCTGCCTTATCTGCAAAAGATAAAAAAGAACCGTAGTGATGCCCGAGACCTTGCTTTTTTTAATACGCTGGAAGCCAATTTACTGGATATCATCTCGCCTTTTTCTCACCGATTGACTTCAGGACATCATAATTTAACCCCGAAAGAGCTTCAGGTGGCCAACCTGATCAAAGAGGAAAAAACAACTAAAGAAATCGCTGACATGATGGCTGTTTCCGAAGCAACTATTTCCCTTCATCGTGACCATATCCGAAAGAAACTGGGACTCAATAATAAAAAAATGAACCTTACATCCCATTTATTGTCCCTTTCACAATATTAGGTTTTTATACATATTAGCTGCCTGTTTTTTTAATATTGTTCATTTTGTCTTTCTCTCTTAAAATCCCAGTTAATTTAATGAACAAAAAATCCATAATATATTCAAGGAAGGGGCAATATAGGAAAGGAAAAAGTATGTGCACGGGCAGAGAATTATATAAATATCAATAATATTCAATCAATCAATTTATCAATAATATTAATAATCTGGCATTTTATAGGAAGGGGGTGGGGCAGCCGCAGACATATAAAAAACCAAGAATGAACGAAGTGGCATGAACAGATGCAACTGGTCTCAACCGTTTTTAACCGTAAAAAAGGGAGGAAATATGAGTTGGCAGGAAGAATACAAGCGCAAGTCAATGTCCGCACAGGAAGCCGCAAAGATCGTTCAGTCAGGAGATTGTTTCTGGACTCCATTATGTCTGGGTCAGCCATCAATGCTGATCATGGATGCCATAGCCGATCGGAAAGATGAGCTCAAGGACGTGGAGTACATCAACAACCTCACCCTCAGACCCTACAAGATATTTAAGCCGGAATATCGGGATACTTTTACACTGGCCTTCGGTTTCATTAGTACGCCCCAGCTTCAGGAAATCGCCAAAACCGAATGGGCCAACTTTCTGCCGTTCCAGAGCTCCGAGGCGGGACTTAAATACATGCATCGCAAGCGCATCTATAAGCGCCGCACCGGAATAATTCTCCAGGTTGCACCACCCGACGAGCACGGCTATGTCAATCTCGGGCTCGATACCTTCTATACCGAAGCCATCATGGCCCAGAGCGAATGGATCATTGCCGAAGTCAATCCCCAGATGCCCCGCACCTATGGCCAGACAAATTTTCCGGTCAGTCGTTTTACTGCATTTGTGGAGAATCCCAATCCCCTTCCGGCAATGCCGACGCCCGAACCCAACGATGTCGAGCGTAAAATGGCCGAAAATGTTGTGGGACTCCTCAGAGACAGAGATTGCTTCCAGGTAGGCATCGGCGCCGTTCCCGCCGCGATCAGCAGCCTTCTTGAACATTCGGGACTCAAGGATTTGGGCATCCACACGGAAATGGCCCCTGCCGGAACCCATCGGCTCATGGAGAAAGGGATTGTGACCTGCAAATACAAAAAGGTCAATCCGGGGAAAATCGTCCTGGCCTTTACCCTGGGAGACAAAGCGCTGTATGACTTTTTGTCCAACAACCCCGTAACCGACTTCCGCCCCACGGCCTATGCCAACAGCATTCCTGTCATCGCCCAGGAAGAAAATGTCGTCGCCATCAATGGTTCCATAGAAGTGGATCTGACGGGACAGATCGTATCTGAATCGGTTGGCAATCTGATGCGAACCGGATCGGGCGGTCAGCTCGACTTCGTCATCGGGGCACTTTTCTCCAAGGGCGGTCGGGCTATTAATCTGGTACCCTCGACAACCTTGAACGATACAGTTACCCGCATTGTTCCCTATATATCTCATGGCGCCCGTGTTACAGTTCCGCGGCATTATGCCGGTTACATTGTGACGGAGTACGGTGTGGCAGACCTCTATGGCCGGACGGAGCCGGAGCGGGCTGTGGAACTCATCAAGATCGCCCATCCAAAATTCCGTGAAGAGCTGGAAAAAGCAGCCAGAGAACGCAATTTGCTCAAGAAGCAGGTCTTTTGAGATTGTTGCACCCCCTCATAAAGCAGGAACATGTGCCTTTTCCGGGAAGGCGGGACTCTCCCCCGTATGCTGTGTCACACCCGAAATAATTTAAAGGTCACATATTGAAGAAAATGAGGTGTTGCGCAAATGTCTTGTTCTGACAAACTGGTGGTGAGTGGATATAATCATTAGATTTGGAAAACGTTTTAAGTGAACACAAGGCAGTTCTCAACCCGGCCTCTGAGGGCATAACAATGGGAGATGATCTCCGTAAGCTCCTGCTCTCTTGCGCCCAAGAGGGCAAACTGCCTAAGTATGGAGTGCCTGACAGGATAGAGATCGTCAAGGAAATACCCAAAACCAGCGTTGGAAAGATCAACAAAATCATGCTGCGAAATTCTTATAGTTAATTTTTGAGATATGATTTTATGGATAAACGCACAATTATGAAATGATGTTTTGTGGTGGCCCGGGGGGCGCAGTCTTGATGACTGATGTCTTCCCGGCCTGCATGGCCTCCACGCTCACAATGTGAAAAAAGCGATTTTATCTATCAAGAGTTTTTTAGGGCTCATATATAATAATTATTGCATTCATATGTCATACTTTTCGTATGATTAATTAATATCATTTGTATGAAAAACTAGAGTAGTCTATCGCTAATATTCTTAACTTATTCGATGCCGAGTTTTTCAATTCGGTAGCGCAAGGAATCAAATGTTACATGCAATAGTTCACCGGCTCGTGTTTTTGACCCCTTGGCTTTCTGCAGCGCTTTTTCAATGAACTTTTTTTCCACCTTTTCCAGTTCTTCATTAAGATTTATGCCCTTATCAGGAATTTCGATATGCAGGTTCGCCGCACCGTCATTGTTTCCCGACAGAAGCAAATTCTCCGGTAAAATTATATTAGAGCTTTCCATGGCGACGCTGCGTTCAATAATATTTTCCAGTTCGCGAATATTACCGGGAAACGAATAGTCGATTAACAATTCCATGGCATAGGAAGATATGGTTCGGACTTCTTTATTAAATTCCCGCGCATATTTTTCAATAAAATGTTTTGTCAACAAGGGTATGTCTTCTTTGCGCTCCCGAAGTGGAGGTACGCGAATAGGAATAACATTGAGACGAAAATAAAGATCCTCACGAAAATCTCCTTTTTTAACTTTTTCTTCCAGATTTTGATGAGTAGCAGAAATTATGCGGACATCACCTTTGATGTTTTCCGCACCGCCAATACGCCGAAAAGTTTTCTCCTGAACAACTCGTAAAATCTTGACTTGCAAAACCGGTGATAATTCTCCAATCTCATCGAGAAAGATAGTTCCTCCTCTGGCCATTTCAAAAAGGCCGGGTTTATCCGCATACGCGCCGGTAAAAGAACCTTTCATATAGCCGAACAATTCGCTCTCCAGTAAATTTTCCGGTATACCGCCGCAATTGATTACTACTATGGGCATTTTAGCTCGCGAAGAATTGTCATGAATGGCACGCGCTACCAGCTCTTTCCCTGTTCCGCTTTCACCCAGGATCAAAATATTTGCCGGTGTATCCGCTACTTTTTTAATAGTGGAATATATTTTCTGCATTTCCCGCGCTGATCCGATCATTCCGCAAAACGATGCTTCTTCTTTTACTGCTTTAGTCTCTTTTTTTTCATCAACAAGACCTTTTTTAAGCAATGCCGAATGAACAATTTGCTTTAATTCTTCAATGCTGCCACCCTTTTCCACATAATCGTAAGCGCCCTCTTTCATTGCATTGATGGCTGTTTCTCCCGAGGCATAGGCTGTAACTAAAATGACTATCGTTTCCGGACGCTGATCTTTAATGGTTTTGAGAAACTCAATGCCGTCGATTTTGGGCATCTTCAAATCCGTGATCACTAAATCAAAATCTATCTTGGCGCAAAGATTGATTGCTTTGACCGGACCTTCGGCACTGGTCACATCATAACCTTCCTTGGTTAGCATTATTTCCATAAACTCTCTCATTCCCTGATCATCATCAACGACTAGAATCCTCGCCATCCTATTTATCTCCTTCAATTTCTTTGCCACTCGGCAACCACACTGTGCAATTTGTACCTTGATTCATGCTGCTTTTGATCTCAATTCTTCCGCTATATCCGTCAACAATCCGGCCGACAATTGTCAAGCCCAAACCGGTTCCCTTATCTTTATTGGTAAAAAACGGTTCAAATACTTTTTTTAAATCTTTTTCTTCAATCCCGGGGCCGGTGTCGGTTATTTTAATTTCGACAACTTCTTTATTGTGATGCTGCATTGATTTTGTCGTAATGGAAAGAACTCCACCCTCTTTCATCGCCTGGGTTGCATTTAATACCAGATTATGAATGACTTGCCGGATTTGTTCTCGATTGGCAAAAGCAGTTACCTTTTCGGCCAGTAAGCAGTTAATCTCTATTTCCTTTGTCCAATCATTAGATAATTTAATATTATCCAGAACGTCCATGACAGTTTCATTTACATCTACTAATTCCCGGATTACGGGAATCGGCCGGGCCAGTAATAGAAAGTCGCGGACAAAGCTGCCGAGTTGGTCTTTGCCGCGCAATACTATTTGCATCAGCCTTTCATCTGTATCCTTTAAATTCAAACTCTGCCTCAGGAGTTCAATCGAACCGGTAATTGATGCCAGCGGATTTCTCATCTCATGGGCCAGACCCGCAGCCATTTCGCCAATCAGAGCCAGCCGTTTGCTTTTTTCCAGTGTTTCTTCCATTACTTTAACTTCGGTAAGGTCCTGAAATATTAAAATACTGCCTATCTGCTTATCGTGCTTATCCTTCAGCGGAGAAATTGAGCATCCCAGATGAATATATTTTCCGTGATTGCCTTTAATGACAACTTCTCTTCTGTTTCTGGGTTTTTCTTTCAGTACTGCAGCAGTGAAAAATGATGTAAATTCCGGGAAGATCTCGTCCACATGTCTGTTTCCCACTGTAGCCATGGGAAAACCTGTTATTTCTTCAGCCGCCCGGTTGAAAGTTTTTATTATACCCTGTAAATTAATTGTCATGACACCCGTGTCTACCGATTCCACTATACTGCGAAAAAGCAAGTCCAGTTGATTGAATGCCGACTCCTTTTCCTTCAGCAAATACCTTGTCTTTTTTTCCTGTTCGACCACAAAGCTTGCTAAAAAAGCTAATATATAAAAAGATGCAATGTGCACCAGGATCCGAACAAAAACATCTTCGGCTGTAAAGTCAGTTTTATATTCGACAGGCGAAACCGGAGGAATAATAGCGTAAAACTCGAAATCCAGCAGCAAACCATAAAAGATGCTAGACGCCGAAGCTATTATCAAGCCACCCCTACGGCCAAGAAATATTACCGAGTATATTATTACCAAAGTATATAAAACTGAATAATTACCGCGCAAACTTCCCGTAATATATACGATCAGAGTAACTAAAATGACATCGACTGCCAACTGTAAGTAGATATTTATTCTTAAATCATTAAATATTTTTAAAAGCAGAATATAGGCGATGGAGAAAAAATATGTTGCTGCAATAATAAAATAAAGGAAATTGAGAGTGCCTACGGAGACCGGAAATCCCGTTTTTTTTATATCGATAAAAATTGCCGCCCCTAAAAATAATGTGATAATAATTAACCGGAAAATGATTAATAACCGCAGGCGTTCTTTATTTATTTCTTCCGGTGGGGTTTTAATATTCGCAATCATTGTCGGGAATTATCCTTTTTTTTAACACAACATACCGATTATGATGCTATAATATTTTAGTCTTTTTGGCTAACACTTTTGCTAACATGATTTTTTTGCGGGCTGTTCAAAAAGTTAAATGCAAGGCGCGCGAGGATCGAGCAGCGGAGCGTACTTTAAACGTATGTGAGCAGCAAGATACGAAGCGAAGCGCTGCAGGTAAGCCTTCGCGTGCCCTTTAGGGTATTTCAACAGCCCCTTAAACGCTCGGGGAAAGACTTTGCCACAGATGAAGCGACCGCTGATTTTCCCATTTATCGGACTGATTGCCGGAATTATTACCGGTAATTATTTCGATCTTCCTTATAATTTTTTGCTCGTCTTTCTGGTTTTCACTCTGGTTTTACTATTGATAGCTCAAAGAAAAAAGTGGTTGACTGCGAGTTTTTTATTCATTTTCATTTTTGCATTTGTCCTTGGCGTTTTTAATATTTCGCAAAAACAATATTTAATCCATTCACAGCACAATATATTGCAACATACCGATTCCGACAGGAAAACCATAGAAGGAATTGTTATTGAAAGCCCGTCATCTTATCCCGCTAAAAACATTTTAATTGTCCGGTGTGTAAGACTAATAAAAGATGGCATTTATATTCCGGTTGCAGGTCAAGTTCGGCTGGTAATACCTGCTGATTTGAATTTCGCCTATGGTGATTTTATTCGTTTCCATTGCGTGTTAAAAAAAATCCATAGTTTTCAGAATCCCGGTGGCTTTGATTATGAACGTTATCTCAACCGGCAGGGCATCTATGCAACAGGCTTCATTGCCAATTCATCCGGTATAATTACACTTCGGGAAAACTCGGCAAGTTATCTCAAATTACAATTGGAATTGTTCCGTATATATTTAAAGCAGATTATTTATAAAAATGCCCCCTCGCCGCAAAGAGAAGTTATTGAAGCCATGACTATCGGCAATCAGACTGGAATACCGGCTGATATTCGTGATAACTTTAATAAGACTGGGACATCTCACCTTCTCTCTATTTCCGGATTGCATATCGGAATGGTTGCAGCGATAGCATTTTTCTTCATTAGTATTCTTTTAAAATCTTCCGAATATCTGATGCTCAGATTAAACATAATAAAAGTAGCAGCGGCGGCAGCCTTTATTCTCGTATTAATATATGCCTTGATTGCCGGCATGGGGGTAACTGTCTTCAGGGCTGCTCTGATGGCACTGGTTTTTTTGGTTGCATTGATCTTCGGTATACAAAGAGATCTATACAATACACTCGCGCTGGCAGGGCTGATAATTCTGGTGATAACGCCGGAAGCTCTTTTTGATATTTCTTTTCAGCTCTCTTTTCTGGCTGTTCTGTCCATGATTTATATCGTTCCGCGCTTCAGCAATCTTCCTTGGCAAAAAATCCCGTTTCTTCCTGCCTGGACCCAAATTATTATCCGTTATCTTTACATGTCGATACTAGTTTGTCTGGCCGCAACAATTGGTACTTTGCCTTTGATCATCTTTCATTTTAACCGTCTTTCCTCGGTGACTATTATCGCCAACCTGATTACCGTACCTCTTCTGGGAACATTGACGCTGGCAATAGCCATGCTTTTTCTTCTGGCTGCATTCTTCTCTCCTGTGCTTGCCGGTTTCATAATTAAGATTGCTTCTTTTTTTGTGCAGATATCCCTTGAAATAATTAATAACTTAGCAGCACTTCCCTGGTCTTCATTTAGCTTTACCAGACCGAATATCCTGGAAATTTCTGTTTTTTATCTATTCCTGATACTTCTTATCCAATTTGCCGACATTAAAAGAGGCAACGCAAACAAAAATGGCTATTTCCTGCGGCATTTTTCAATATTGCGATTCTCCCTTATCCTGGTAGTGATTTTTTTCATTATTGATGGCATTTATCTAAACTGGAAGGACAAACTTAACCCGAATTTAAGAATAACCGCTTTAGATGTCGGTCAGGGCTCTGCTCTTCTGGTGCGTTTTCCCGGCGGGCAAAATACGCTGATCGACGGCGGCGGTTTTGCCGACAGTTCTTTCGATACCGGCAAAATGATTATTGCTCCCTATCTTTATGCCGAAAGAATCAACAAAATTGACAGGGTAATCCTTACCCATCCTCATCCTGATCACATGCTTGGTCTTCTTTATATCCTGGACAATTTTGATGTTCAGGAATTCTGGAGTTCCGGATGGTTCAGAGATGATGAAGATTATCAAAAATTACAGAAAATAATTACAGAGCGAAAAATCAAGATGGTTTCTTTAACGTCAGAATTATCTGCTCATAAATTCAACAATATAAATATAAATATAAATATGTTATGGCCGCCTCATAAATCCACACTAGAAGCTAAAGAATTATCGGATGTTGATATCAATGACAAATCACTGGTGTTCCAGATACAATATGGCAACATCCGTTTTCTGGTAACTGGAGACATATCAGAAAAAATTGAAAATACACTTGTCCGTTCGGGTAAAGATTTAAAAAGTGATATCCTTTTCGTTCCGCATCACGGATCAGTGCACTCCAGCAGTATTGATTTTATTAAAAAAGTTTCTTGCCGTTATGCTGTAATCAGTGCTGGGAAAAGCAATTCTTTCCGTCATCCCCATCCCTTGACACTGGAGCGTTATCAGGCAGCGCAAGTACGCGTTTTGCGGACAGATCAAGATGGTGCGGTTACTCTGACAACAGATAGCACTGAATTGTCCGCACAAACATTCCTTAAACACAGGTAAGTCCTCGCCGGTAAAACGCATTTTCTATTGCCAAGCTTCACTTTGTATGCTAATTAATTCCCTTTAAATAACTACAAGGATCTTATGGATAAAGTTACTGTAATCAAAGGGTTTAAAGATATTTTACCGGAAGATACCCCCAATTGGTGTCGTGTCGAATCAATTGCAAGGATTGTTTTCGGCTCTTTCGGGTTCCGCGAAATTCGCGTACCAATTTTGGAAAAAACCGAATTATTTAAAAGAAGTATTGGTGAAACTACGGATATCGTAGAAAAGGAAATGTACACCTTTGCCGACCGCGATGAAGAATTATTGACATTACGACCGGAAGCTACGGCATCTGTCATTCGTGCTTATATAGAACACAATATGATGGCGGCCGAACCGGTCACCAGACTTTTCACGATGGGTCCGATGTTCCGCCGGGAAAGGCCGCAGAAAGGCCGCTTCCGGCAATTTCACCAAATTGATGTCGAACTCTTTGGAGATGATAAGCCTCAATCTGATGTAGAAGTGATTTTAATGCTGATTCATTTTCTGGAATCGGCCGGACTTACCCAAATGTCCCTGGAAATTAATTCTCTGGGCTGTAAAGCATGCCGCCCTGCTTTTTCACAGGCGGTTGTCAATTATTTAAAAGGGTCAGAAGAACAACTTTGCCCTGATTGCCGAAGAAGGATTAACACAAACCCCCTGCGGGTTTTCGATTGTAAAGTAGAGAGTTGCAGCGCTATCATTGCCGATGCTCCGCGAATATTAGATTATTTATGCATAGGT
Source organism: uncultured Smithella sp. (assembly GCA_964469905.1). Lineage (GTDB taxonomy): Bacteria > Desulfobacterota > Syntrophia > Syntrophales > Smithellaceae > MVRV01. The sequence goes on along the minus strand of CAYXZW010000001.1, from coordinate 72,663 downwards.
TGCGATGAGCATTTTAACGCGGTTAAAGCCTATTTGAATGATTTGCATGTTCAATATGCAATCAATCCAACAATGGTCCGCGGCCTGGATTATTACGTACGAACAGCCTTTGAAGTTAAATCCGGATCTCTCGGTGCGCAGAATTCTCTGGCGGGTGGCGGCAGATATGACGGCCTGGTTAGTTCCTTAGGCGGACCGGAAGTTGCCGGAATTGGATTTGGTGTGGGAATTGAACGTCTTCTGGCCTCACTGCCGGATACTGAAAAAAGCAATTACAAGACTGATTTGTTTATAGCCGCGCTGGGTTCCCGGGCACAGAAAATCGGTTTTATGCTGGCCTGTCAATTACGCCGGGCAGGTATTATTGCGGCTATGGATTATTCCGATAAGAGTTTAAAAAGCCAGATGAAACGCGCCGACAAATTAAATAGTTCTTATACACTCATTTTCGGCGATAAAGAAATTGATGAAAAACGTGTCGAACTCAGGAATATGCACACAAAAACCCAGCAGGTTTTGTCATTAGAGAATTTACAAGAGACAATAATTAATATTTTAACAGTGAGGTAAACGATTTTGGCTAGTTTCTTAACAAAAGATAAAAGGACGCATTACTGTGGAGATTTGAATATTTCCGATGCAGGCAAAGAGGTAATTCTCATGGGCTGGGCTCACCGCCGGCGTGACCATGGTGGTGTAATTTTCGTCGACTTACGTGACCGCGAAGGAATCGTTCAAGTCGTCTTTAACCCCGATGCCGGAGATTCTGTCCATGATCAGGCACACAAAATCCGCAGCGAATATGTTCTGGCAGTAAAGGGGAAAGTGCATCCAAGACCGGAAGGCATGGGAAATCCCGCCCTGAGAACCGGCGATATTGAAGTAATTGTTTCGGATCTGGAGATAATGAATGAATCCAAGACACCTCCCTTTTCTTTTGATGATGATGAAATCTCGGAAAACATTCGTCTCAAATACCGCTATCTGGATTTGCGCCGTCCGGTAGTTCAGAAAAATTTGTTTTTGCGCAGCCGTCTGGCCGCAGCTACTCGCCATTACTTTGAACAAAACGGGTTTATTGAAGTGGAAACTCCTTTTCTGGGAAAAAGCACTCCGGAAGGCGCGCGCGATTATCTTGTGCCCAGCCGCATCAACAAGGGAACTTTTTACGCGCTGCCGCAATCACCCCAAATATTCAAGCAATTGCTGATGGTGTCTGGTTTTGATCGTTACTATCAAATCGTAAAATGTTTCCGCGATGAAGATTTGCGCGCCGACCGTCAACCGGAATTCACGCAAATTGATGTCGAAATGTCCTTTATTACCGAAGATGACATCATGCTAATGATGGAAGGATTAATGGCGGCAATATTTAAAGATTGTCTGGGACGGGAAATTAAGCTGCCTTTGCCTCGGCTTACCTATGCTGATGCCATAAGCCGTTATGGTAAAGATAACCCCGATGTGCGTTTTGGCATGGAGCTGATTGACCTTACAGACATTGTCAAAGACTCCGGCTTCAAGCTCTTTGGGGAAGTTGCCGCATCCGGCGGAATTATCAAAGCCATTAAAGTGGAACAGGCCGCCAGCCTGTCGCGCAAAGACCTGGACGGTTTAAAAGATTATGTTGCTGTTTACGGAGCAAAAGGACTGGCCTGGGCAAAAGTTAATGCCGCTGATTGGACTTCGCCGATATATAAATTTCTCCGTCCGGAAGAAATCGAAAAAATTGCCAAAGCGATGGAACTAAAAGAAAGCGATATAATTTTCTTTGTAGCAGACACACCTCGCGTCGTTAATGATTCTTTGGGAAATTTAAGAATACATCTGGCCAAGAAATTGAATTTAATTGATCCTGAAGCTTTGGCGTTCACCTGGATTACGGAATTTCCGCTGATGGAATATTCGGACAATGAAAAACGTTTTGTCTCGACTCATCATCCGTTCACATCGCCTTTTCGTGAGGATTTGCCGCTCCTTGTTTCTCAAACGGGAAAAGTTCGGGCGCGCGCCTATGATCTTGTATTGAACGGCTCTGAAATCGGTGGTGGCAGTATTCGTATTCATCGGAAAGATGTTCAGGCGCAGGTATTTGCCGCTTTGGGCTTATCCGATGAAGATGCCCGCTCCAAATTCGGTTTTCTGCTCGATGCGCTTGAGTACGGCGCCCCGCCCCACGGCGGCCTCGCTTTCGGGCTCGATCGTCTGACCATGATTATGACTCAGGCCGAATCTATTCGTGATGTTATTGCTTTTCCGAAGACACAGAAGGCTGCTTGCCTTTTATCGGATGCACCTTCGAAAGTTAGCATTGAACAATTGATGGAACTTTCAATAAAAATTGTTTAAATGTAATTCAGTGGAGAAAAAAAATGATTAAATGGAATAAAGAAAAGATATTGCTCAATCAACAACAAAGCAAATTCAGTAAATTTGAATTAAAAGATCTTGATGAGCCTAATTTACTCAAAGAAATTTTTCCCTATAGTGAAGTCAGCAAGATTGTTTTTGACAATAAAATAATTCCGATCAGTCCGCCGGAAGATATTTTTATTACCGACACAACGTTTAGGGACGGCCAGCAGGCTCGTCCACCCTATTCTGTAGAACAGATTGTCGAAATATTCAAACTACTGCATAAACTGGGTGGCCCCAATGGTGTAATCCGGCAGACAGAATTTTTCCTTTACAGCAAAAAAGACCGGGAAGCTGTTGAAGAGTGCCTGAAACTCGGATTTCAATATCCGGAAATGACCGGCTGGATCCGGGCGGCCAAGGAAGATGTTCATTTAGTTAAAGAAGCCGGATTGAAGGAAACAGGCTTGCTCACATCTGTTTCCGATTACCATATTTTTCTTAAACTGGGTAAAAAGCGAAGCCAGGCGCTGGATGATTACCTGGGAATTGTTAAATCCGTCTTGGATTTGGGCATTATACCCCGCTGTCATTTTGAAGATATTACCCGGGCAGATATTTACGGTTTCTGTATACCCTTCGCCACGGAATTAATGAAACTGCGGGAAGAAAGCGGCAGCGATATTAAAATTCGACTTTGCGATACCATGGGCTACGGCATAACATATCCGGGAGCTGCGCTTCCCCGCAGCGTGGACAAACTGGTTCGCGCTTTTATCGAGGATGCCGGTGTTCCCGGCCATCTGTTAGAGTGGCATGGACACAATGATTTCCATAAAGCAATGATCAATGCCTCTACCGCCTGGTTGTATGGTTGCAGTGCAGCTAATTCTACGCTGCTGGGTCTTGGTGAACGGACTGGCAATCCGCCCATCGAATCCTTAATCATGGAATACATCGCCCTTAAGGGTCATAATGATGGCATTGACACAACGGTTATAACGGATATCGCCGAATATTTTGAAAAAGTAATTGGCGTAAAAATACCACATAACTATCCTTTTATCGGTTCGGAGTTTAACGTTACCCGTGCCGGTGTTCATGTCGACGGTCTGGTTAAATGTGAAGAAATCTACAACATCTTCGACACCAACAAAATATTAAAACGACCTATTGTCACCATGATAAGTGATAAATCGGGTAACGCCGGTATTGCCTTCTGGATAAATCAGCGTTTTAACCTCAAAGACGATGACAGTGTTGATAAAAGGCATCCCGGAGTTTCCAAAATCAACAAATGGATTAGCGAGCAATATGATGCCGGTCGCCAGACAAGTATTTCTCCGGAAGAACTCGATAAAAAAGTCCGCAAGTATATACCGGAACTATTTTTGTCCGAGTTGGAGAAGATTAAAGTTGCAGCAGAAAAAGCTGCCATAGCTGCCGTCAGCCAGATCATCGAGCATACGGAAATGAAATACATGAACCCGGATATACAGGAACCTTTGATGCAGAAATTTGTTGATGAGCATCCTTCCATTCAATTTGCTTACGTAGTAGACATGAATGGCCGCAAAACTACAAAGAACATTACAAACATTGCCGACCGCGTTAAATACGAAAACTACGGTGTGGGCACTGATCAATCAGATCGGGAATGGTTTATTAAACCTCTGCAGACTGGCAAAGTTCATGTTACCGATTTCTTTATCTCAAAAATGACCGGCGTACTGTGTTTTACTGTCTCCGCACCTCTTGTTGATGCGAATGATGAAATGATTGGCATCTTCGGCATTGATATTCAGTTTGAAGACTGGGTAAAGAGAGCAGAAGAGATGGATGACACGGATCAAATTGCACTGCGCGCTGAATACGAAGAAGCCAAAAGCAAAGCCCGGCATGGTCGCCACTGATTTAACCAGCATCTCTTAAATAAAAAAAGCTGAAGCGTAATTCCGGCAATTTGACGCTTCAGCTTTTCATTTATATATTTCAGCGGTGTTATTTAAATCGACGTCTTACCAGGTAATCTCCTGCTGTCTTAAGTAATCCTGTGCCTTCTGATAGCCTAATCTGGCAGCTATCTTATAATCTTCGAATGCTTGTTTCCTGTTGCCTGATTTATGATGGGTAATCCCTCTATTATAATACGCCTCTGCATATTGCGGGTCCAGATCAATGGCCTTGTTAAAATCATTTATGGACTGATCATTTTTATTAAGTTTATAATATGCCCCTCCTCGGTTATTATATGCCTGCGCATCTTGCGGATTTAGTTCCAGCGCCATTGTATAATCTTTTATCGCTTGATTGTTATTGCCAAGTTTATAATACGCTACTCCACGGTTATAATATGCAGTGGCATCATTGGGATTGAGCTCAATTGATTTGTTATAGTCAGTTATAGACTGATTTAAGTTGCTATACTTATCTTGCTTTCCACGAATAGCATTAAGAAGTTTTTCTGTAGAATTAATATCGTTTTTACCGGCCAACAATTTTCTCCTTGTTCCCTTTTTTACATGAGTTATATTTCATCAACAAATACAAATTCATAATCACAGGAACTGTTAAGAACTTTATATGTTTGAACATTTGGTGTATTATTGTATTTTTTTATTGCCCGGTTAGATCTATACAGCAACCCCAAGTAAAAATCAAGAAACGCTATCTGATGATGCAATATGTATGAATTTGAACAAGTGGTATAAATAAAAAAGCTGAAGCGTTAGTGTATTGATTAAACGCTTCAGCTTCCTTAATCTTTTTTGTAATTCCTACTTGGCGGCTTTTTGTAGTTCTTTCACCATATCTGTTTTTTCCCAGTTGTAATTATCCATAAAGAATGTACGGGGAATTTTACGGTAAATATCACCACTGAGCAGACCAAATTTTATGATCATACCTTCCGGCGTCAGGTCAAAATGATCTTCGATAATTTTCTCCAGCCGATCATCGGAAATTTTTCCCGTTCCAAAAGTATTGACATATATGGAAAACGGTTTGGCAATGCCGATAGCATAAGCCAGTTGGACCGAGCATTTGGAGGCCAGGCCGGCAGCAACAATATTTTTAGCCACGTAACGGGCGCCAAACGCTGCTGAACAATCAACTTTTTCCGGCGTCTTATTTACAACTGCGCCGCCACCCAGCTGAGCACCCGGATAACCACCGTAAAACTGCACAACCAGTTTTCTTCCGGTAACTCCGGAATCAGCTGCGCTACAGGAATTGATTGCATTCCATTCTCCGGTGGGGTTGAATAAAAATTCCGTCTTTTTGTCTACGTGTTCTTTCAAGCAATCAAAGGCGATCTTCTTGGCTCTTTCTCTGACTTTGCTCCTTGCACCTTTGACAAAACGGTAATCAATCGCATTAGACATGAGCACTTTAGCTAGACGTAAAGGTTTTCCCGTCTTGGTGTCATAATCAACGGAAACCTGTCCTTTCCCATCCGGAGCAAAGATCGGATCCTGAGAGAACTCAAAGGCCCTCATCATTTTATTAACCAGAACATACGGCAGAGGAAGGAGTTCCGGAGTCTCGTCGCAGGCAAAACCATACATAATTCCTTGATCGCCCGCACCTATTTCTTTATCTTTGTTCAAAAGACAGCTGGTACCTTGATTAATATCGGGCGACTGCGGAATAATGGCATTCAGCACACCCATTAAGTGACCGTTTAAGCCTACAGCTGCGTGGTTGTAACCGAGTTCAATTACGGAATCCCGTGCAATCTTATCAATATCGACGTACGCTCTTGTCCTGACTTCCCCACCGACCAAACATATTCCCTTGCCTAAAAATACTTCAATACCGCAATGCGGTATGTTCGCCAAGGTAACCTTCAGTTTCTTTTCTTCATCGAGTACTGCTGCGACAACATTAGCCGCAATAATGTCCGCAACCAGATCTGGATGACCTACTTTGACACCTTCCGACGAAATCTGCATACTTGTTTCTCCTTATAGAAATATAATGTGCGGGTTAATCATGCAAAAACAAAAACCCGCGCTAAAGCACGGGTTTAATTGAAGGATTCTGTAATCTTCAGTGCTTTAGCACATTTATAAAGCGGAGCAATTTACATTTTTAAATCACCGCTTGCCTTTTACATATCATATAAACACATAAAATCAAGAAAATATTATTACAAATAGATTTTACTATTGACAACCAGTAAAATTAATAATCTCTTGACATCAATAATGGTCTCCGGTCTTATACAATAAAAGTTACCTGATACAAGCGGGGAAACACAGGATGCAATTTATTAGTCATGGTCCGGGAAGAACCTGGGTAAAAACAGCCGTTAAACTTTTCTGGCCCTTGATTAGAGCCGGCAAACGATACAGCAACGTTCCGGTCCTTAAATGGCTGATTTATCCTTTCTTTATGAGGCCACACAATGAACTAACGTCTATTCCCATTAATATCGAGGTTAAGAGCCCGGACAGCGTGGTCCTGCCGCGTCGTGTCATTCAAAGACTCCTGAATGAGGTGGATGAAATATTTATTTTTGATGAATGCATCTGCCGAAGAAATAATAAAGTTGATTCTCCCCCACCAAATATCGGGTGTATGGCCCTTGGTCCGGCTGTCCGGCGCATCCATCACAGCCACGGCAGGACGGTCACTACAGATGAAGCGATCCGTCATGTGGACCGCGCCGCCTCGGCGGGATTGGTTGCCAATGTAGCCCATGTCTGGATTGATCCCGTTGCCTTTGGAACGAGTTTTCGCAATCTCATGTTTATCTGCTACTGCGATGATCATAATTGTCTTTACCGGACATACATGAAAAACAGAGGCCCCTCACTCGATGGCGCCTACCAGCGTCTTCCCGGTATTTCTGTTTTCGTTGACCCCAAAAAGTGCAGGGGCTGTGGAGAATGCCTGGATCAGTGTTTTCTAGCTAATATCTGTCTTGTGGACGAAAAGGCCAACATCGGCCTATCCTGTGCCGGTTGCGGCCGCTGTGTGGATAAATGTCCGAATACGGCAATCACCTTATCGATAGAGAGCGAGGAATCCCTGTATTCCGATCTTATTAAATGGATCAAAGGAGTTTCACAACTTCCAATAAATAGTCTGAAATAAATAGCAAATAATTGAGTATATTTGTAATTTCGACGGCTTAATGAACAGTTATTTTTAACAAATGAAAGGCATCAATAATGGGCACAAGACCAAAATGGTATCTCACTGTCTTGGCTAAAGTCTGGAAGATCCTTTATATTAAACCCTCGTTCCCTATCTTAGGCAAGGCTATTTACAAAGGTCGAGTGAAGGGAACGACGGCGGAAACACTGAATATTTCCTATATACCCATTAATGTGGAAGTGGGTATCGAAAGCATACCCTTACCGGTCATCATTCTGGAGAGCATTATCCGAAATTCGGAACACCGTGTGATTACTCATCGGTGTACATGCCGGGATGCCTGGAAGTGCAGGAATTTCGACTTGCATATCGGATGCATGCATATCGGCTCCGCAACAGCCGAAGAGGATATAACCGTGGCACACCATGCGTCTATTGAAGAAGCGATAGCGCATCTGCACAAAGCGGTCAATGCTGGTCTGATTCCTTTCATCGGACATGTAGCCGCAGATAATACAATCTGGAATGTATCTAAAAACAGACCTTTCCTGACTGTTTGTTTCTGCTGTCCGTGTTGCTGCACACAATTTGACTACTATCGATACCTTCCTCCCGAGGCTAAAAGCACATTCCACCGTCTCCAGGGCGTAACGGTTAGAGTGGACGAAACCAAGTGCCTTGGGTGTGGCAAATGTTCAAAGGTTTGCCTGACCGGCGCGGCAATTCTACGTGAAGGGAAATCTCATATCGATGAGAAAGTGTGTAAAACATGTGGCGTCTGTGCACAGGCCTGTCCCGAGAAAGCAATTTCGGTCAGTGTGGCAAGCGTGGAGAACACGATCAATGAACTCCTGGGAAGGATAGACAAAGATGTAGGCGGATTACCTGTTAATTCCTATTTTTCTCATTAAATAGTATTAGACTGCATTCACCACTATTCATCATACAATGTCCAATGTTCCAAAGGACGCATCTCATCGTGCAAAGATAGCGGCGCTATTTCTCTGATGAATCGTGACGGTGAAAGTGTTAACGCACCCGAAGAACGTGTGTAATCAATAAGGGGAGTGCTCAAATAGAGTTGATCTTTCGCTCGGGTTACAGCCACATAAAAAAGTCTTCTTTCTTCTTCTTCGCCGCCCGGTTCTTTCAACGCCCGTTGTAACGGAATCATGCCATCGGCGCACCAGATCAAGAAAACATACGCCCACTCCAACCCTTTGGCCTGATGAATTGTACTTAAGATAACCTTATCTTCCTGTTGATGTTCTTCATGTTCTTCCTTGTTCATATTAGTCAGCAGGGCTAATTCATTTAAGAAATCTTCCATGCGGGGAAACTTAGCCGAAAAATTACCCAACCCAATTAAATCATCTTCCCGGGAAAAAGCATCCGAATAATTATCCTGCAAATAAATGCGGTAACCCGTTTTGTTTAACAATACTTCAATTATTTTCTCCGGAACGCGCTCCAGCGGCGGCAGTGCTAATAGGGCCTGAATCGTATTGCGGCACTCTTCAATACCCGGTTTGGCCTGCTTGGGCGTAATTTTCAGAAAATTATCGCTAAAAATTGCCTCCAACGGATTTTCTTCTTTAACTAAATATTTCCAGAGTTTTTCTATAGTAACCTTGCCAATTTTGGGATACATGATCAATATGCGCCGCCAGGCCAGCTCATCTTGCGGATTCACAATTATCCGCATGTAGGAAGTTACGTCTTTGATATGGGCCTGTTCAAAAAAACGGATACCGGAACGAATATCAAAAGGAATATTGCGCCGGACGAATTCCATCTGCAATTCCATCGAATGATAATGGGCTCGGTAAAGGACGGCAATTTCTTTTAACGGTATTCCGCTACGGCTCAGTTCGGTGATTCTCTGGGCAACAAAATCCGCCTGCTTGAGCACGTTTTGCGCTGAAACCATCACCGGTCTCATCCCGCTTTGGCGGACAGCCCTCAATTCTTTAGGAAACTGCTTTTCATTGTTGGTAATACTTAAATTGGCCAGGTGCAATATTTGCGGCGTGCTGCGATAGTTAGTCTCCAGTTTGAATATTTTGCAGTCCGGATACCGATTGGGAAAATTGATGATATTGCTGAAGTTGGCTCCGCGAAAAGAATAGATACTTTGCGAATCATCACCCACAACCATCAGGTTTTTATGGGCTGACGCCAGCATATCCACAATATCGGCCTGAATAATATTCGTATCCTGGTATTCATCAACCAGGACATGCTCAAATCTATTAGAGAGTGAATTTAACAAATCAGGATTATCCGCGAGTAATGCCCGGCAATTACAAAGCAGATCATCAAAATCCATTACCGAAAGTTCTTTCTTCTTTTGCACATAAAGGCAGGCAATTTGATTGATTTCATCGACCAGATGCAGAAAGAAGGGATATCTCGTTTGTAACAAATCTTCTAAATTGCATTGAGTGTTCAGAGCCAAACCGATAATTTCCGCAATTACGTTACTTCGGGGGAATTTTGATAATTTGGGATCAATTTTTAGTTGAGCCATGCAGGTGGAAATGAGTTGGCGTGAATCTTCACTGTCCACAATTGTAAAGTTGCTTTTATAACCTAAGCGATAGGCATAGCTTCTTAAAAGAATGTGCGCGATATGATGAAAGGTGCCGCCAAGAATTTTCCCGGTATAGGAATTCAGAATGACTTCCACCCGGTTAAGCATGGAACGCGCGGCTTTATTGGTAAATGTCGCCAATAAAATGCGCTCCGGTGGAACGCCGTTTTCCAATAAGCGGGCAACACGATAGGTCAAAGTGCGGGTTTTACCACTTCCTGCTCCGGCCAGAACAAGAAGTGGCCCGCCTGCTTCCATTACAACTCGATACTGCTCGGAGTTTAGTTCTTTTTCATAATCAATCATGGCTACCTCTTAAAAAGTCCATATACGGCGTTACGCTGCATCCCTCGTCTGCGGAGTACGTAAATAGTACGCCTCATTCCTCGTGATTTGCGCGCCTTCTCTGGATCTTTTTATGAGGTCGCCGAGAATATTCATTTACCACACTAACTTTTTAGCGCTTTCTTAATTTCTTCAACAGTATCTTTCGAGCTCAGAGAGAGGAAATTCCTGAGCAATCCTTCTTTTTCATAAAAACCAATCAGCGGAGCAGTTTTATTATTATAAGTTGTGAGGCGGTTGGTAATTGCCTCTTCCGTTTCATCGGCCCTCTGAATAACCGGGCTGCCGCATTTTTTGCATTTGCCGCCTTCGGCCGGGGGATTACTTTTAACATTGTAAATTTCCTGGCACGAAGAATTGGAGCAGGTTCTTCGGGTCGTAAGCCGATCTAAAATAACATCGCGGGGCACATCCAGATTGGCAACAAAATTCATTTTAATTCCCAGCTTTATCAGCAACTGCTTTAGCTCTGCGGCCTGGGGTATTGTTCGGGGAAAACCATCCAGGATAAATCCATTTTGACAATCCGGCTCCTGCAGGCGTGCTTCCATAATCTGCATGATCAAAGAATCGGGTACAAGGTCTCCTCTGTCCATATAATCTTTGGCTTTCTTTCCTAATTCCGATCCTTGTTTAACGGCGGCGCGTAAAATATCACCGGTAGATATCTGGACAGACCCGTCATATTCGGTCAAAAGTTTAGCCACTGTACCCTTCCCTGCTCCGGGAGCACCCAATAAAACTATTTTCATGATTTCCTCCACTTGCTTAATGTTTTAATTAAATAAACTGCGCTTAGGAGCTGTTACGAAATAATCGCTCTACTGGCGAAAATACTTATTCATTTTCGGTATTTTGTTACGGCTCCTTATGCCGTTTGCTTTTGCTAGACGGCTTATAATTGATAATGATTCTGGGGTCAAGGGAATATAGTTGAGGGATAATTAATGCTGATTCTGATTTTGCACTTTAATTTCAAATAATTTTGGCCAGAATTTTCCGGTAATAAATAATCTGTCACCTTCCAGATCGTAAGCAATTCCGTTTAAAACATCTTTTCTTTCTGAATGGGGAAGCAATGAATTTAGTTGGCTCAGATCAATCCAGCCTAATACATTGCCTGTTTGCGGTGAAATACGGGCAATGACATCTTCCTGGAAAACATTAGCCCAGATTTCTCCCCGGACAAATTCCAATTCATTGAGATTGTTCACCGGCATTTCACCATCCTGCACAATGATTTTGCGGATAACTTTAAATGATTTTGAATTCAGATAGGTGATAACAGAAGTGCCATTACTCAGAATTAAAGATTTTTCATCGGTGGTCAATCCCCACCCCTCGCCTGAATAATAAAACTTCCCCATTTCCCGGAAGCTCGATAAATCATAAATTAAGCCGGTTTGATTCTGCCAGGTAAGCTGATAAATCTTATTGTCCAGAATGGCCATGCCTTCGCCAAAATATTTTTCCCGTAGCTTAATTATTTTGATTACTTTTCCCGATTTAATTTCCATCTTTTTTAAAACAGATTTGCCTTTTAAGCCGGTGGATTCGTATAAATATCCTTGATGATAGACTAAACCCTGGGTATAAGATTCCGGGTCGTGGGGGAAAATATTAATAATTTTTATATTTGATATCGGCGCCTTTGTAGTCTTTAAAAGGAGGAATGATGAACTTTGTTGCAGTTCAGCAGTCGCCTGCTCCAAGCCGGTGCAGGAGAATAATACTAATACCAGCAGGAATAAGCGTTTCAAACATATCATCAGAGAATCAAACAAACCCTATTTCTTTGGCATATTCAAACTGCCGCTGCCAGGGTATATTTGGGTGTGCTTGATCAAAAGGCGCGGCGCCAGTCAGCTTGATTGCTTCGGCATCAGCCAGAACGGGATGGTAAGCGCTGAGAAATCCTTGATCTTCGGCAATTTTAGGATGGTTTCCCGGCAGACAGTCACATTCCGACACAATTTCAATTACTGCATTGATAACCACAGTTTTATTTTTAATTATTTTCCATACTGCGGCAGCAGTTTCCACCAGTTTCTCCTGAAATACATTAATATCAGTATCCCATATTATCTTTAGTGCAGTCTCAGGACACATGGCAATGCACTGGGCACAGCCGATGCATTTGACCGGGTCATAAACAGGAAAATTATTTTCGGCCATTGTTGCCGCCTCAGTCGGACAGACATCAACACACTCGCCGCATTTTATGCATTTCTTCTGAATGAGTTTCGGTTTGGCATCCGCATGCATGCGCTGTTTTTGTGCTCGAGAAGCAAAACCCATGGACATGTTCTTTATCGAACCACCGAATCCAGCTTCCATATGTCCCTTAAAATGAGAAAGAATCACGAAGCCATCAGCATCCTGCACAACTTTTGCTGTCTGCACAGTTGCAAAATGCTGAAAACCGGCAGGCAGATCAATTACGCTTTTTCCATCCAATCCATCACCAATTATAACCTTGCAGCCTAAATATTCTTCGGTGAAACCGTGCTTTGCGGCCGTGTTTAACGAATCATGACCATCGCGGCGCCCACCGGAATACAGGACTGTCGTATCAACAATAAATGGTTTTATGCCTTCGGATTTAAGCCATTTCACAATTTCCCGGGCATAAACCGGCGAAAGATAATTTTTATTGCCTGTTTCACCCCAGTGCAGTTTGATCCCTACGCTGTCACCACTTTTAAATGGTTTCTTAGTTTTTTCTAAAACGTCTTTAAGCGCCGTTAACCTTGATTCTTCACTGGCAGAGCATTTTTGGAATTGAATTGATTTATTCATTTTTCAAATCACCTCTTAGGGGCCGTTACAAAACAATCACTCATGCGTGTGGCAAGACCATTATATTAGAGCAAGGGGTCTTGCCACCCTTTAGCGGTGGTTGCAACCCCTTGTTCTTTACTGCGGCTTATTGTTGAACAACGGCTTACCAGGCTTGGCATCCGCAGGCCGCAGATAAACAGGAACAAAATTAGCGGGATTGAGCAATTCTTTATGGCGAAATTTTTCATGACCTAGAACACCAACTGCGGAACCTCTTATATACTGCTTTGTAGTTTCGGTAATCTTTACTTTTCCGTTCTTCTGCGTAAAAAGATCATGGTATTTAATTGCGCCGTCGCCCACAAAAACCATAGCCTGATCATGATCCAGTGAAATATCCCGTGGATCAACAACAGTTTCCGGGTTCAGTTGCCGCAATAATCCATTATCATTGTATCTGTAAGAAGCAGTATAAACATGGCCACGACCGGCATCCATTACTGAACAAATCAAAGCATCATTATCTGTTACATTTAAAGCAAGGGCTGCCAGCGATGAGACTCCGACAGCAGGTTTGCCCGATGCGAATAATAACCCTTTCAGAGTGCTGACACCAACACGCAGTCCTGTAAATGAGCCGGGCCCCAGAGTGCAGGCAAATAAATCAATGTCATCAATTTTTAATCTTAACTGTCTGCATGCATCATCTATGGCGGGAAGCAACGTTTCTGAATGATTTAAAGCATTATTAATAACAGCATCATACAGGATGTTATCATCCTGCATTAAAGCAACTGCGACGGTCTTAAAAGAAGTATCGATTGCTAGAGTTAACATATCATTTAAAATATTTTAATATATCACTGATTATGGGTAAGTTCATCCGCTCAATATCAATCATAATTACGAAAATCATCAACATGGCTAAAACGGCGAATCCTATCTGCTGAGCAAATTCCTTTACTTTCAAACTTATCTCTCTTCGCATTACCATTTCGATTGCATAAAACATGATATGGCCACCATCGAGAACAGGAATGGGAAAAAGGTTTATAACTCCTAAGTTGATCGAAAGCAATGCCATAAAAAGAATAAATGGAATAATGCCTTCTTTTACCTGAGCTCCGGCAACTTGCGCAATAAAGATCGGCCCCCCCAGCGTTCGCGGCGAAATTGTACCCTCCACCATTTTTACAACGGCAAGAACGGTCAATTTGCTGAATTCCCAGGTTTTCTCCAAAGCGGCAATAGAGGCTTCCCAGGGATTCTTTCTCTCTACAACTGTTTTGCCGGAAGGAGAAACTCCAATTAGATATGTAGATATTTCTTCGCCAAATACGTTTTTGGATTTGGCGGCCATTGGTTTGATTAATAATTGTTTTTTCTGTGTGTTTCTTTCGACGACAATTTCCGCTTCTTTGCCTTTTCCTTCGGCAATAATCGGCCGTAAATCCTCCCAATGCCGGATGGCTTTGCCATCTATGGCAATTATTTTATCACCGCTGATCAGACCGGCATTATATGCTGCTGAGTTTTTTTGTACTTCACCGATTTCAGTGGTCAGATTCGGTACACCGTTCATAAAAACAATAAAGAATATAACCAAAGCCAGCAGAAAATTAAAAACAGGACCGGCCAGGACAATCAGCATCTTCTTCCAGGTCGGCTGCTTAAGAAAAGACCTTTTTTCATCCTCAGGAGAGAGCGTCTGGTCATCGGATTCACCCAATAACTTAACAAAACCACCTAAAGGTATCCAGGAGAGCACATATTCCGTCTCTCCGATTTTTTTGCCAATTATTTTCGGGCCGAAACCGAGCGAAAATTTAAGCACTCCGACACCACCGATTCTAGCTGCCAGAAAATGTCCCAATTCATGAATGAAAATCAACACACCCAGCAATACGATAACAGATAATAAACTTATCAAAATGTAATCCTTTCTAATAACTCTTTTGTTATAGCCCGTGCCCACTCGTCAGCATGTAAAATATCCACCAGTGAAGGTTCGTTAACGGACGTATGCATGTTAAGAACTTTATCAATTATCCTCGGTAAATCAACAAATTTAATTTTCTCTTTCAGAAAAGCCTCGACAGCAATTTCATTGGCTGCATTTAGAACAGCCGGCATTGTGCCTCCACAAATACCGGCTTCGTAAGCCAGTCGCAGGCAGGGAAACTTCTTTACATCCGGCTGATAAAATTCCAGATTTTTTGCTTTCACAAGATCTAAAAGCGGTAGCTCATTATTAATCCTTTCGGGATACGTCAAGGCATAAGCAATCGGAGTTCTCATATCCGGAATCCCCATTTGAGCTAATAACGCCCCATCAACAAATTCCACTAGCGAATGCACTATGCTCTGGGGATGAATTAAAACTTCAATTCTATTAATATCGAGATTAAACAGCCATTTGGCCTCGATCACTTCCAGCCCTTTATTCATCATTGACGCAGAATCAACGGTGATTTTCCTTCCCATTTTCCATTGAGGATGTTTGAGTGTCTGTTTAAGAGTAACCTTTTTCAGATCACTTTTTTTATACTTAAAGAAAGGACCGCCGGAGGCGGTTAATACAATTTTACTAATATTATTATAATTCTGTCCCTGTAAACACTGAAAAATAGCACTGTGTTCACTGTCTACCGGGAGGATTTTAACACCATTTTTTTTGGCTTTTTTTGTTACGATATCACCGGCCATAACCATTGTTTCTTTATTGGCCAAAGCAATATCTTTTTTCGCTTCAATGGCTGCCAGGGTGGGAATAAGACCGGCTGCTCCGGATATGGCGGAGATAACTATATCGGCCTGGGCAAATGCCGCTACTTCCCTCAACCCTGCTGTTTGTGAAACAATCTTTGTCCTATTTTTTGGGGACAAATTTTTTTTCAGTTCATAAGCTGTTTGTTCGGAGCTGACAGAAACTACCTGCGGCCGAAATCTTTCAATTTGTTTTTTCAACAATTGAATATTTGTACCCGCAGCCAACGCTACGACCTGGAATCTTTGGGGGTTGCTTTCGATAACATCCAGAGCATTGACACCAATTGAACCAGTTGATCCTAAAACTGTTATTTTTTTCATTTATCCAATCACATAAATTCGATAATAATAAACGAAGGGAGCAATGAAAAGAAGACAATCCAATCGATCCATCAAGCCGCCGTGACCGGGTAGTAGCGAACTGGCATCCTTCAGACCGTAATTTCTTTTTATTGCCGATTCGCAGAGGTCTCCGAGCTGACCGATAATACTGCCGATAAAAGCAAGAATGCCAATTTTTAATAAAGATACACAGGGAAAAAAGAAATAACCAAAAATCAGGCAGGCTGCGGTACTTCCCAGAAATAATCCGATTGTACCCTCTACCGTCTTACCAGGACTGATTAAGGGGCTCAATTTATTTTTGCCGAAATATTTACCTATATATAAGGCCGTTATATCACCCGCAAATGCTAAAACCAGGACAAACAAAACCCATAAAACTCCTTGATCCAAGCCTCTGAGCAAAATAAAGTGCGAAAGCAAAAACGGTATATACATCAAACCAAAAATGACTTTGGCAACAGACACAACATCAAAGGATGCCTCTTTAACGGAACCTAAAAAAATAATAAACGTGGCCAATATACAGAAAGCAAGGGTAGCAAGAAGCATTTGACTGTCGCCAAAATACACAACAAAAGGAATTAATACCGCAAAAACAGTTCCTTCAATCTTTTCCGTTAAAAAACCTTTCCCAAATATTATGTTATTATACTCCCATATCCCGCCGGCAGCAATCAGCACTATTAACAAAGCCAGAATGACGGGAGGTGCAAAAACAATAACAACAAAGATTACAGCAGCGAATATCAAACCGGTGAGCCATCTTGTTAAAAGGGAATTAGTCATAGTCAGTCCTGATTTATCCTTATGCTGTTATTGTCTATCTGTTCACTGGTGAGCCCGAAACGTCTTTCCCTTTTCTGATAATCCGCAATTGCCCGCATAAGATCTTCCTTTTTAAAATCCGGCCAAAGAACGTCGGTAAAATAAAGCTCCGTGTAGGCCATTTGCCAAAGTAAAAAATTACTGATCCGGTATTCACCGCTCGTACGAATTAATAAATCGGGATCAGGCATACCGGCAGTCTGCAGATAACCGCCAAACATATCCTTGTTAATATCGTCTGTTTTTAATGTTCCGTGTTTAATATCGTGCAGCATTTTTTTTACGGCAAATATTATTTCATCTCTGCCGCCATAGCTCAAAGCCAGGTTCAGAATCATCCGATCATTATTGGCCGTAACGGCTTTTGCCTGTAAAATCTTTTCTTGAGCCGTCGCCGTCAAATGATCTATTTCTCCAATAGTGGTGAGTCTTATTTCCTGCTTATGCAATTCCTTTAATTCTTTGGATAAATACTCCTCGAGAAGAGACATCAAAGCACTTACTTCTTCCTGAGGTCGTCCCAGATTCTCTGTAGATAAGGCAAACAGTGTCAGTTGTTTTATGCCAATTTCACGACATGATCTCACAACCGTGCGGACAGCTTGAGCTCCTTTTTTATGTCCGCGAATTCGCCCTATAGCATGCTGTTTGGCCCAACGGCCATTTCCATCCATGATTATGGCGATATGCTGAGGCAGGTTGTCCATGTCAATTTTCATCAAATAGTAAACCTAATTTTATTAATTGATACTATCAAACAGGGCAATTCTTTTCAATCTTTGAGATGAGAGTATACTCAAAAACAAATGGGGAGCTTTTCGAGGCTCCCCATTTGTCATATAATATCAAATATTGTTTAAATTTCCATGATTTCTTTTTCTTTTCCTGCGAGAATCTTATCGATTTTTTCGATACGATTATTCGTCAGTTTCTGAACTTCTTCCTGTGCTGCAAATAGCTCATCTTCAGCCATTTTGCTGTTCTTTTTAAAATCTTTCAATTCTTCATTGGCATCACGGCGGGAGTTGCGCAGTTTTATTTTGGCTTCTTCGGCCATTTTCTTCACTACTTTAACCAATTCCTTGCGGCGTTCTTCAGTTAATTGCGGAATAGCCAGGCGGATAATTTTCCCGTCGTTCGAAGGCATCAGTCCTAAATCTGATTTTTGAATTGCTTTCTCAATAGCACCTATGACCGTTGCATCCCATGGAGCAATGACAATTAGGCGGCTTTCCGGCACCGAAAGTGTTGCCACCTGAGCAATAGGCGTCGGGGTACCATAATAATCAACTTTTATTCCATCCAGCAGAGAGACTGACGCCCGGCCTGTCCGAACGCGACTGAATGACTTGTCCAGTGAGGATATTGTCTTTTCCATGTCATCTTGCAGCTTCTGAAAAATCTGATCTTTCATATTATCCTCCTACGTAAGTACCAATTTTTTCACCGCAAATTGTCCGCCGAATATTACCTTTTTTTTGCATATTAAAGACAATAATTGGCAGATTATTGTCCCGGCAAAGAGAAATTGCAGTTGCATCCATTACTTTAAGATTCTTTGTCAAGACATCAATATAACTAATATTTTTATACATAACCGCCTTATTGTTTTTTACCGGATCACTATCATAAACACCATCAACTTTTGTGGCTTTCATAATGACATCGGCATTAACTTCCATTGCCCGGAGAGATGCTGCCGTATCTGTTGTAAAATATGGATTGCCGGTGCCACCGGCAAAAATAACAATTCTACCTTTTTCCAAATGGCGAATTGCTCTGCGTTGAATAAAAGGCTCGGCAATTTCCCGCATTTCTATAGAAGATTGAACACGCGTAGGAATGCCGCGCATTTCCAATGCACTCTGCAGAGCCAGGCTGTTGATCACCGTAGCCAGCATACCCATATAATCGGCCGAGGTGCGATCCATCCCTTTGGAACTTGCTTCTAAACCACGGAATATGTTTCCCCCACCGATAACGATGCAGATTTGCACCTTGAGATCAGCAAGAGATTTTATCTCGTCGGCGATAAAGTTCGCAACTTCTGGATCAACCCCAGAAGATTGTTTACCTAAAAGGGCTTCTCCGCTTAACTTCAATAAAATTCTTTGATAAACGGCTTTCTTTTTTGTCACCATTTACTTTTTGATTTCCTCACCGAGCTGAAATCTGGCAAAACGGCGAATAATGATATTTTCGCCGGTATTGGCTATAAGATTATTAATCAGCGTGCCTACTGTAATGTCGGTATCTTTGACAAATTTCTGCTCTGTCAAGCATACGTCCTCATAATACTTCTTCAGTTTACCATCAATAATTTTATCCCAGATCTTCTCCGGCTTACCCTCTTCACGTAATTGGCTGCGATAAATTTCTTTTTCTCGATTTAACGCATCTTCAGGAATTTCATCCGGTCGGACATATAGTGGATTTGATGCCGCTATGTGCATGGCGATGTCTCTTGCCGTTGTCTGGAAATTATCGGTCTTCGCCACAAAATCAGTCTCACAATTAATTTCGACCATTACGCCAATCCGGCCACCCATGTGAATATAGGAAGCTATTGTACCGT
Organism: uncultured Smithella sp.; assembly: GCA_964469905.1. Lineage (GTDB taxonomy): Bacteria > Desulfobacterota > Syntrophia > Syntrophales > Smithellaceae > MVRV01. The sequence continues at coordinate 52,972 of CAYXZW010000001.1, read as the reverse complement.
CTTTTGCTGCCTTTGAAGATCTTTTCGTCGCTGCGGACAATCCTTTTGCTCTTAAAAAATCAATAGCTTTTTCGAAATCACCGTCAGATGCTGCCAAAGCCTCTTTGCAATCCATCATTCCGGCACCGGTTTTTGTTCTCAGTTCTTTTACCATTGTTGAAGATATTTCCAATTTCCTTACCTCCTAAAATACTTTCAAGATCACTGTGTCTTGTTTATAATTATATTAATCTCTGATTTAGCTAAGAGACTATTATTCCATTTCAACACTCTCCGGAATATCGTTTTCGACGGATGACGTTTCCACAGCTACCGGTGTTTCTTTATTCGATTCTGCAGTTATTTTCTCTTCAAAACGCTTTTTGCCTTCGATAACAGCATCGGCAAATTTAGAAGCGAACAGTTTAATTGCTCGAATGGCATCATCGTTCCCCGGAATAATGTAATCAATATCATCAGGATCACAATTTGTATCGACGATACCAACAATGGGAATTGATAATTTCTTGGCTTCCTGAACAGCAATATGCTCACGATTGGGATCGACAATGAAAACTGCCGATGGATATGATTTCATGCCCCTGATTCCACCTAATACATTCTCGAGTTTTTCTTTCTCTTTTTGCAGTTGAGTTATTTCTTTTTTGGGAAATGCTTTTATCGAATCATCATCAAACATTTTGGATAATGTATTCAGACGGTCAATACTCTTTTTAATTGTAACGAAATTCGTCAACATACCACCGAGCCAGCGCTGATTCACATAGGGCATGCCGCAGCGGAGAGCTTCTTCTTTTATGGCTTCCTGTGATTGTTTTTTTGTTCCAACGAAGAGAATTTCTTTACCCTCAGATACTGCATCGACAATAAAATTGTAAGCAGTCTGAAACATGCCGACAGTTTGTTGAAGATCAATAATGTAGATGTTGTTTCTCGCCCCGAAAATATATGGTTTCATTTTGGGGTTCCATTTGTTGGTCTGATGTCCGAAATGGACACCTGCTTCCAGTAACAGTTTCATTGAAATTGCTGACATTTTTTTCTCCTTTTTTTGTTTTTTTCCTCCATCCCCTTCAACTTGCAAAAGCACACTTAATAATATAAGCAACATGCCTGCAATCCGGAGATGTGTGAAGTTTGGCGGCACTTAACATATATAAATCAAATATTCAAGGCCAAATAACGGTCGGTGGCAATTTCGCAACAACCCTATGTTGAGTAATCGGCGTTGATATTCACATAATCATGAGAAAGGTCTGATGTATAAACGCAATATGACTTATCGCCGCCTCCTAACTGGACATGCACATCAATTCTATCTTTTTGGAATATTCCTTTTAATTTACTTAAATTAATATTGGCCGGAGTATCCTGAGCAAATACGGTTAATCCACCAATAGACAAGCTGATTTTTTCCTTTTCTAAAGGTATACCAGAAGAACCCAGAGCGGCGATTATCCTCCCCCAGTTAGGATCTTCACCAAAGAATGCGGTTTTCACCAGATTGGAATTGGCAATGGAATAGGCCGCCCGTCGGGCATCAGAGCGTGATTTTGCACCCTCCACCATGATTGTAATAAATTTCGTTGCTCCCTCACCATCCTTGACTACCGCCTGAGCAAGCTCCATTAGAACATCCGACAGCATATCGCGGAATCTCTGTAAACGGGCTTGTGCCTTTTCCAGCGGGTTATTGCCGGCCAACCCGTTGGCCATGATGATAGCTGTATCGTTGGTGCTCATGCAACCGTCAACGCTTATTGTATTGAAGGTGGAATCAATTGCCTGATGAAATACCGTGTTTAATGCTTTAGCATCTATCAGAGCATCAGTCATAACATAGGTCAGCAAAGTTGCCATATTGGGCTCAATCATTCCGGCACCCTTGGCAATACCGCAGATGGTGATGTCCTTGGCACCCACAATTCCCCGGCGGATTGCAATTTTAGGATACTTATCAGTTGTCATCATTGCTTCTTCCGCATCTTCAATACCGAATTCGTTCAAACCGCCTACAAGCTTACCGATTCCGCCTTCTATCTTTTTTACGGGCAATCTTTTCCCGATAACGCCTGTGGACCCTAACAGAACAAGTTCTTCTTTTATTTTCAATTGCTTTGATAATGCAGCGGATACAATCAGAGCATCGGAATAGCCTTCCTTTCCCGTAGCAGCATTGGCGCAACCGCTGTTTGTTATCACTGCCTGAGCTAATCCTTTTTTAACGCGCTCAGTATCAATTAAAACCGGAGCCGCTTTAAATGTATTCCGCGTAAATACGGCAGCGACTTTTGCCGGTATTGTGGAATAAATCAGCCCCAGATCCTTCTTCTTATCGTCTTTAATACCAACAGAAATTCCATTGGCCAGAAACCCGGGTACATTTATTTTCATTTTTTCTTTTACCATAATGCCTGCTCCTTTTAATATTTCCTTAAGCACCACAGCATTTTTTATATTTTTTCCCGCTGCCACAGGGACAGGGATCATTACGACCAATCTTTTGCCCATCCCTCTTCATCGTCTGCGCCTCCGGTAAGTCTTCCCCGCGACTTAAAATATAATCTTGTTTTTGTTTGTGTCGTATTTCTTCAACTTCTTCTTCGCGCTCTACTTCCACCAGACATAACTTAACCAATGTGTCCATTTTCATCTGGGAAATCATTTCCATGAACATTTCATAACCTTCGCGCTGATATTCACGCACAGGATCCTTCTGACCATATCCGCGCAGACCTATTCCTTCTTTTAAGTGGTCCATGGACAGCAGATGTTCTTTCCAATGAGAATCTATAGCCTGCAACATGATTACCTTCAATAAGTAATCCATCAGCTCTTTGCCGAAATTTTGCTCCTTATTGCGCAAAAGCTCCAGTACTTTTTTATTGATCAACTCGCTTATCGAATCACCAGAGATTAGCTCGGTTGAATTGTTTATATTCAACCTCAAGTTGAATTGTTGGAAGATGGCGTCATCAAGCCCTTTGAGATTCCATTCCTCATGATGCTTTTTTTCATCCATGTACTCTAAAAGAAGGTTATCGGTAACTTCTTCAACCATTTCCTCAACATCTACCCATAAGTTGTCTCCACGCAACACTTTTTTACGTTGTTCATATATTACCTTACGTTGTTTGTTCATTACATCGTCATAGTCCAGAAGATGCTTGCGGATATCAAAATTTTGCCCTTCTACACGTTTTTGCGCGTTTTCTATGGCCCGGGAAATATATTTATGTTCTATCGGCTGATCTTCTTCGATACCCACACGATCCATAATTGACGATATTCTTTCGGCGCCAAAAATTCGCAGTAAATCATCTTCCAGAGACAAATAAAAGCGCGATGATCCGTTATCACCCTGACGACCGGACCGTCCCCGCAATTGATTGTCGATACGGCGACTTTCATGGCGCTCGGTGCCCAGAATATGCAGGCCACCCAGTCGGGCCACTCCTTCACCAAGCTTTATATCAGTACCCCGGCCGGCCATATTTGTGGATATTGTTACCATTCCCGCCTGACCGGCTTGAGCTATTATTTCCGCTTCTCTTTCATGATTCTTGGCATTGAGAACATGATGCTTTACTCCGGACCGGGTCAGATGTTTACTGAGCAATTCCGACTTCTCAATTGATATTGTTCCGATCAATACCGGCCGTTTCTCTTTATTTAAGCTCTTAACCTCTTCAATAACCGCTTTTATCTTTTCTTGTTCCGTCTTATAAATTAAGTCATTATGATCATTACGAATCATGGGCATGTTGGTCGGAATAACCAATACTTCCAAATTATATATTTTCTTGAATTCGGTCGCTTCCGTATCTGCAGTTCCGGTCATGCCGGAAAGCTTTTTATACATCCGAAAATAATTCTGAAAAGTAATGGAAGCCAGTGTTTGATTTTCCCGTTCAATTTTGACTTTTTCCTTAGCTTCCAGCGCCTGATGCAAACCGTCACTGTAACGTCTTCCCGGCATCACTCTTCCGGTAAACTCATCGACGATAATAACCTCTCCGTCTTTAACAAGATAATCTACATCCCGCCGGAACAATGTATGTGCTTTAAGCGCCTGATTTACGTGGTGAACAATTTCTATATTCCGTGGTTCATAAAGGTTCTGGACATTTAAATATCCTTCAATGTGAGCCACACCTGCTTCTGTTAAAATAACGGTCCGGCTTTTTTCATCAATTGTATAATCATGATCTTTCTTTAATCGTGGTATTATCTGGTTTATTTTATAATATTTGTCCGTTGATTCTTCTGACGGGCCGGAAATAATCAACGGCGTGCGGGCTTCATCAATCAGAATGCTGTCCACCTCGTCTACAATAGCATAATTAAACTCTCGCTGGACATACTCTTCCAGGCTGAATTTCATGTTATCGCGCAAATAATCGAACCCGAATTCGTTATTTGTACCATAGGTAATATCGGCGCCATATGCTTGCCTGCGCTCATCATCATCCAGCCCATGGATAATAACTCCGACGCTTAAGCCCAGAAAATTGTAAATGGGCCCCATCCAGGCCGAATCTCTTTTTGCCAGATAATCATTTACCGTAACAACATGGCAACCCTTTCCTTCCAGTGCATTGAGATATAAAGGCATAGTAGCAGCAAGTGTTTTTCCCTCGCCCGTCTTCATTTCAGCTATCTTGCCTTCATGCAAAACGATACCACCAATCACTTGTGAGTCAAAAGGACGCATCAGAAGAGTCCGCCTTGATGCTTCCCGTACCACAGCAAATGCTTCAGTCAGAATATCATCGAGGGTAAAACCGTTACTCAATTTTTCTCTGAAATATTTGGTTTTTACCCGGAGTTCGGCATCAGTCAAGGATGTAATTGATGGTTCATAACCATTTACTTCATCTAAAAGAACTGACAAGCGTTTTAATTCACGATCGTTTTTCGTCCCAACGATTATTTTCAGAATCTTATCCAGCATTAATCACCTTCAAAAAAAAAACCGGTAATGTTACCGGTGAATTTAACAGTTTTCTGTAATCAATATTTCCAGCATTTGCTTACAGGCGAAACTTTTCAGCACATAAAAGAATCGATTATTGTTTATACTTCTAAGCCATCGATTACCTTAAATATCTTCGTGGATTGACCGGAACTTTATTAATGTAAACAGCATAATGGAGATGAGAACCGGTACTGCGCCCGGAATCACCGACATAACCTACCAGATCGCCTCTTTTAACCCGAACACCCTGCTTGATTGCAATCTTGGACAGATGAGCATAAGCGGTTGCAAAACCCCGTCCGTGATCGACCTTAACAATATTTCCGTCGTCACTCTGGTAAACCGCCTCGATTACAAGACCATCTGCGGCAGCAACTACTTCTTTGCCCATCCGTGTTGCAATATCCACCCCCTTGTGGAATTCAGATCCGGGATTAAAAGGCGATTCCCGATTGCCAAACTCCGATGTCACCCAGCCCTTTACCGGCCAGATTGAGGGTGTAGAGGCTAGCAAAGACTTCTGCTCCCGCAAAAAACTCATTAACTCAGTAAAACTTTTTTCCCGAATATTGGCGTCATCATTCAACTTACTGACGCCCTTGTGCATTTCAGCGATCAGGTTTCCCGTATCCGAATTGATTAAATCTTTTATCCGGGCATTGTCACTATTTGATCCACCTATCCCCAGGGGTAATTTCTTATCCCTTCCTGTTTGATAATTAGCTAATATTCTTAATTTTTTATCAAATTGTTTAAATTCTTCCATCCGGTCGGAAAATTCGTCAACTCTTGATGCCAAGTCGGAAATTTGCTGAGATTGTTCTTTGGTTTGTGCTCGCAGCCGGGCTAGCTCAGCCTTATCTCTTTTAATACTGGCATAATCGTAAATAACATAAAGAGTTAAGAGAACCGCAAAAACCGAACCGATGAACAAACCACGCACCAATGATCGGGAGAGAGATAATTTTTTTACTGCGCTCTTCCGTCGTGGAATAATCATCAATGTAAAGAAATTATCCGGCATTATTCTTTTCCTTACCAATTTGATATCATTTGTAATAGCCGTTAAGATTGAATGATTACCATAAATAAAAATAAAAAGTCAAGAACTACCTAGTTGAGGTTGTAATGCTCTGATGATAATATAATATATTGATATTTAACAATTAGGCCTTTGTAATCGTCATCAAAGAATCACCCAGTTCAACTTTATCGCCGGGCGAAACCATAACTTCAGTCACTTTTCCATTTAACTCCGAGATGACGTTCGTCAGCATTTTCATCGCTTCCAGGACAATTAATACATCACCTGCCGAAACATCGTCTCCTTCCGCAACGGGAATCTCGCTAACCGTTCCCATCATTTGAGAACGTATGTCACCGGCTTTTGCTAAGTCGTTAAGTTCCTTCACGGAAATAGAAACTTTCTTCTTGAGTTGGTCGCCGGAACCTGTCTTGCCCTCACTATCTTGTTCCATTTCTGTATAGATTGGCTCCGGATGATGGTCTATATTAAAATAAGTTACGGCATCGCCGGTCTTTGTTTTACGCTGCGGGCCTATTTCAATTGCATGTAATGCACCGTAAGCATCTGTAATTTCGAATTTTTCACCTAAACCGAACCCGCCTTTTTTAAACCATATTTGAGGGGGTAATATCCATGTTTTTCCGTATTTAGCCTCAAATTTTAAAAAGTTTACGGCATCATTAGGATGCTGTAAATATAAAACAAGTTCGTCTTCTGTTGCCTGCCGCCCCAGGCGACGCTCCAGAACCTTCTTTTCGACATCCAGATCAATATTTTCTATCTTCTGATAGCAGTAATTACAGTTCACATAGTTTTGCCAATCACTCCCGAACACTGCCTGATAAATTTCATCGGCTGGTTTATAAAATGGCAACTCTCCGTACCTTCCCAGCATTAGATTTTTTAGATCATCGCTGGCATCTTTGTAGCGTACACCTTTCAAAACGTTATTTACTGCTGTTGTCCAGAGAATCTGCGAACCGGGAGTAACGCTCCACCAGTTGCCCAATTCCGTCTGAACACGGGGCAACTCTTTCTGGAGAATCTCCGGCATCCGCGACAAAAAACCACCTTTTACGGCCTGTTCAAAGCTCGATCCGGTTGCTCCGCCGGGAAGTTTGTGCACCTGTACCGTGGGATCAAAACCAAAGAACTGTGATTCAAAGTCGCGGTAATATTCTCTCTGTGGGCGTAAAATATTCGAGGCATCAATAACCGCCTGCCTGTTTAAGCCGACAGCTTTAAATCCGTATTCTTCCAGCGTATCAACTACGGTAATAATTGCCGGTGGACCAAAGAATCCCGTAAAAGCATGGTCGGAGGCATCAACGATTTTTGCTCCGTTAATCACGGCTTCAATTATCCTCCCTACATCATTGCCATCAGAATTATGACCATGATAATGAATAATCGTCTCCGGATATTGATTCAGAATCGCTTTTACCAACTGCCCGATGCGGCGCGGAGTCCCCAGGCCACCGTGATTCTTGATGCAAAGGATAATATCTTCGCCGGTAACAGCCAGGATTTCGCCCACTTTTTTCACATAATATTCGTCTGTATGCTCGGGGCCTGTGGAAAAACAGATACAGGGCTCCAGAATGCATCCGGCTTTTTTAACTTCTTCCATTACTGCCAGCATGTTGGGTATATAATTCAAAAAGTCAAATACACGCCATACATGAACATAACGGGCAAAGGATTTAACCGTCAGGCGAATAACGTTTTCCGGATAGGGTCGATAGCCGAATAAATTAATACCGCGACAAAGGTTTTGAAATAAAGTGTCGGGCATATTTTCAGCCAGAACCTGTAATTTCTCCAGCGGATTCATTTGTTTGCGCAGCATATCCACATGTACTGACGCTCCACCGGATATCTCCAGGGAAAAGAAACCGGAATCGTTACGTTCTCTGGTTACGAGAAGCTGAGTATGCGGCATAATTCTGTTTTTAAAATCGGATTGAGAAAGGTCTCTTTCCGTATTAGTCACGTAATAACCCTTGTTGCGCCTTACTTTATCAATTATGTATTTGGCTCCCTTTTCTCTCAGTTCACCGGGAGTTACTCTCTGTTCCCATACATTTTGTGTTGCGTTTCCCATAAATCAATAAACCCTGCTTTCTTAATGAAATTGATCAATATGCGTAAGGATTCATTTTCCGGGCATGAATCTCCGCTATTAATTTTGCCAGTTTAGCCACTTCCCTCTCCTGCTCCGGATAATTAAATATTTCATCATGTGTTTCAAGGTAACTTGTATCAAACTTTCCGGCCTGAAAATCCGGTTCATCGCAAATGGCCAGATAAAAGGGAATTGTTGTCTTCGGACCGACTATCAGGAAGTTATTCAAAGATCGCTTCAATCTCTGAATGGTTTGTTCCCAATCATAACCGCGAACAGTCATTTTAACCATTAAAGAATCGTAATCGGTAGGAATACGGTAGCCTTGATAGACAACGCCATCCAAACGGACACCGGGGCCGCCTGGTGACTGGTAAACTTCGAGTGTCTTGCCGCCTTCCGGCATAAAATTATTTTTGGGATCTTCGGCATTAATTCTCACCTGTACGGCTTTGCCCATTATGCTTACTCGTCCGGCCGGAATATCCAAAGCATTGCCTTCGGCGATTTTGATTTGCTGCCGGACAATATCAATACCGGTCAGCTCTTCAGTAACAGTATGCTCAACCTGCAGGCGTGTATTCATCTCCATAAACCAGAATTCATTGGTCCGGGAATCAACCAGAAACTCGACAGTTCCGGCATTTACATATCCGGCCTGCCTTGACCCTTTAATGGCAGCATCATACATGGCTTCGAGAACATCAGCCGGTAAATCGGCCGGCGCTATTTCGAGCAGTTTCTGATGACGCCGCTGGATTGAGCAGTCCCGCGAACCTAAATGAATAACATTGCCGTGATAATCAGCAAGGATCTGTATTTCGATATGGCGCGGCGCTTCAATACATTTTTCCAGATAAATACTGTCATCATTAAAGGCGGAACGCGTTTCCGCCCTTACCTGCGGCAGCTGAGTTTTCAGTTCTTCCTCGTTTTTTACTTTGCGAATACCCCGCCCTCCGCCTCCGGCAGCGGCTTTGAGCATTAACGGATAGCCATATTTAGCAGCAAATTCTTTCGCCTGTTCAATTCCGGCATCTCCCGGTGCCAGATCTCCCGTGCCTGGTATTGTGGGCACATTTGCTTTTTCCATAATTTTGCGGGCAACAACTTTATTGCCCATATCCCGGATTACCTGGGGTGGCGGACCGATGAAAATAATGCCAGCTTTTTTACAAGCTGCTGAAAAATCGGCATTTTCCGAGAGGAAGCCATAGCCCGGATGAATAGCATCGGCTCCTGCTTTACGTGCCGCCCAGATTATCTTATCAATATCCAGATACTCTTTACGGGGGCGATCCCCTATCAGTATGGCATCATCAGCCAGACGGATATAGGATGATTCTGAATCAGGCTTTTCGTATACGGCAACTGCTTCCATACCAAGTTCCTTTACTGTCCTGATTATTCGTAAAGCAATTTCACCTCTGTTGGCAATTAACACTTTTTTTATTTTTCTATATTCTACAGACATATTTACCTTCCTCTTCATCCGCTAATTACGAAAAAAATATCCATCTTTTTTTACATGCAGCTATGCCGTGAGAGACAAAGCATGTCAAGAAAATCCGGAATTGTTATCCTGAAAACAGCTTGGAAATGAGCGAGATGCTGTCACCAGTTTCTCGTTAATAATTTTCAGCAGCTTATACTATTTATGCACAATCAGTGTCAATCAGTTTTATTATCCTTTATCTCCTGTATTTACAGTGTCATATATCGCCTTATGCACACTTTTTGACAAATCGGAAAATTTATAAGGTTTCTGAATGAAGCCCAGACATCCCATTTCCATTACTTTCAGAACTTCACCCTGTAAACTGTAACCGCTGGAAAGGATTACTTTCACATCGGGATTTTTTTCCTTGAGCATTTTCAAGACCTGAGAACCACTCATTCCGGGAAGAATCATATCCAGTATAACCAGATTAATCTTGTCTTGCTTTTCCAGATAAGTAGCCACTGCTTGCTGTCCACTGGCAGCCGGATACACGGTATATCCCAGCATTGTAAGTATTTCCACTGCCGGCTCCAGGATCATGGGCTCGTCATCTACCAGCAGAATTCCTCCCTTCCCGGATAGCATACCTCTATCCATTGCCTGGTCCTCACGAATAATATTCTTTTCCGAGGAAGGAAGATAGATTTTGAATGTAGCACCCTGTCCGGGCGCGCTTTCCGCTTTAATGGCCCCTCCATGATTCCGTATTATTCCATAGGCCGATGCCAGCCCCAGGCCAGATCCGCCTTGATTTGATTTTGTTGTAAAAAACGGCTCGAAGATCCTATTGAGAGTTTCCCCGTCCATCCCTGTCCCCGTATCCGCTACGGAAATATAAACATAACTCCCTGGTTTAATATCCAGTGCCTTGACATCTGCTGCGGACAAATTCAAATTAGCCGTCCAAATATGAATACGCCCTCCTTTAGGCATGGCCTGCCCGGCGTTGATAAAAATATTGAGCAGCACCTGCTCGAGTTGACCTACGTCCGCGTCGACTGGATACACGTCCTTTTGCATGTGAAAGTCGGCTTCGATTTCTTTTCTAGTCTCAACAAAAAATTGGCCGATTTTCCGGATCACATCATTGACGCAAATTGTTTTTATTTCATATCTGCCTCCCCGGGCAAATCCCAGAAGCTGTCTCGTCAGATTAGCGCCTCTCTTCACCTGCTCTTCTATTTGACTTAATTTTTGGTAATGAGGATGTGCGGGATCATACTCCATCAGCATCATGGTCGCACTGCCCTGAATGCCCATAAGAATATTGTTGAAATCGTGCGCTACACCACCGGCCAGTTGTCCGATTGCATCGAGCTTTTGAGATTGAAACAACTGTCGCTCTAAATTATGGTGTTCCCCTTCCAGGCGTCTCTGGTCAGTAATATCCTGTAAGACGAAAATAAGGCACTCTTTGTCGGCGATTTTTATGGGACGGGCAGAATAAATACCGGTATGCACTGAACCATCCTTGTGCCCGAATTGAAACTCCCGATGCATGATATCTCGGGACTCTTTTAATTCTGACACCATGAAATCCCTTTCTGCAGGATTTACCCAAAAATTAATTTCCCGGGAAGTTCGCCCAATAGCTTCATCTATTTTCCATCCCGTAATCTCCTCGAATCCCTTGTTTATATCAATAATTCTTCCATCGGCCATTTGTGTAATAGATATGCAGTCCGGCGCCATCATAAATATTTTGTGAAATTTTTCTTCGGACTGGCGGGACATTTCCTCCGCTCGCTTGCGCCGGGTTATATCCAGGAGAATTCCGTCAAAAACCAGAGAGTCTTCATGACGGGTCGGCGTGGAAAGGCCATGGAACCAGATCATTTCGCCTGACGGCTTGACAAATCGGCCTTCGAAGTTCCAGGAAGTTTCCGTTTCCACGGCCTTACGGATGGATTCTGAAAAGCCATCCCGGTCTTCCTCATAGACATGAGCAAGAAATGCCGGAAATGTGTCGCTGATTTTCGTCGTCAATCCAAATACTTCCTGTATAGGCTCACTGGTATAACTCAACCCGTATTCACCGTTGTCCCGGGCATAAAACTGATAAACAACACCCGGAATGTTGCCGGTGATACCACGAAGTCTTTCCTCGTTTTCCTGTAATATCCTTTCCGTCTCTTTCCTTCGGGTGATATCGGTTAATACTCCTTCAATACCCAAGGCATGTCCGTCCTGATCATAGAAAAAATAACTGTTAGTGGAAACAGGCACCGGACTGCCGTCCTTTTTCTTTAACATTATTTCATAATCTCTAACGGTACCGTCTGCTCTCATTTTATTTAAAAATAATTCTCTTTCTTCCGGATTATAGTAACAATCCCGGGCAATATTTTTGCCGATCAATTCCTGCACGCTGCCATATCCCAGAAGTCTCGAACCGGACGGGCTCACAAAAACAATATTTCCCTCCAGATCACACCGGTACAGTATGTCCTGCATGTTATCCACGAGCGTGCGGTATTTTTCTTCACTTTTACGAATAGCTTCCTCTGCCAGCCTCTTCTCCGTTATATCTACAAAGGAGACCAGGCTGTCGGTGATTCCGGGAATCATTATAACATGCAGCGTAATGTCACGTATTTCACCGCTGCGGGTCCGCAAGCGGCTGTTATAAACCTCCGGTGCCAAAGACTGGTCAATCCTGCGGAGCCGGTGGTATGTTTTCATCTGTTCAAGTTCTTCAGCGCTTGGAATCAGAACCGTCCAGCTCATTTTCTCTTCGACTTGATCTCTGGAGTAACCTGTTATGTTTTCAAATTCTTTGTTGACGAGAGTGATTTTCATTTTTTCGTCAACATACAGCAGGGCGACTCCGGAATTGTCGAAAATTATCCGATAACGATCCTCCAGTTTTCCGGAAGCAGATTTATTTAGGTTTCCGCTACCGGTCTCCGTCCCGAATACCGCGACGGTCTCTTGCAGCTGGTTATCCTCATCACGAAAAAGTATTGTGTTCCAACGAATATCTTTAACGGTTTCGTCCGCACAGATTACCGGAATATCAAAGTATTCCAGCTTATTTCCGGAAAATGCCTGTTTGATGATGCTGGAAAATTTTTCATGCTGATTTACGGCGAGGAAAGACAAATCGGGACTATTTTGAAGATGATCCAGACTGTAGCCTAATTTCTGTTCAAAGGCATTATTTATCCAGACAATTTCGCTTGCATTATTAAACACGGCTACGAATGCTGAGGTCGAACTGAATACCTTTTCCGGATATTTCATCATACCGCAGTTAACCATGCTTTGAACCTCTTAATTTGATGATCTAGCTTACAATAGTTAGACCAAAAAAAGAAGAAAGATTTGTTCCTCCCTGATTATTATCATTATTAAACTGCAACAGGAAAAAGCTGTTACTAATACAGGACAATTATATAATTCTTATTGAATAATCGCCGTCTTTCGACTAAATTAGCATTAAAGGAATAATAGAATACAGTGTCTAAAAAATATTTATTTTTAATTATATCTTCTTCTTTCATCAGCCTGGTTACGTTTTGCCTGCTTTTTTTGTGCATAAAGCCAGCCAACGCCACTGATATGGAAGCAATAGTTTCTGCGCTAAAGACAAATAAATCATCGCAGATACTGCTGGTGACTAATAATTCTCCGTCGTCTTCTGCCGTTAAAATATACGCTCTGGAAAAGCGGGGCGACAAATGGAATAAAGCTCGGGAATCGTTTAATGGAGTGATCGGAAAAAACGGTTTTGCCCGGCCTGGAGAAAAACGTGAGGGTGATGGCAAAACTCCCTCCGGCATTTTTACTCTGGGACTGACATTCGGCTATGCTGAGTCCGTAAAGACAAAAATGCCCTACCGGCAGGCATTGACCGATGATCTATGGATTGATGATGTCCATGCCGTTGATTACAATCGCTGGGTTAAGCAAGCTGATACAAAAGCTGTATCGTATGAAAAAATGAGGCGTGATGATGATCTTTATAAATACGGGATTGTTATTGAATATAATACCAACCCGGTTATTAAAGGTCTGGGCAGCGCAATCTTCTTGCACATTTGGCGCGCAGAAAACATTGGAACAGAGGGATGTGTAGCCGTTGCAGAAGAGGAAATCATCCGAATTCTCGGCTGGCTTGATCCGCGAGCCTTGCCTCTGATTATTATGGGAACAGAAAATATTTTGGAAAGGTTAATTCCATGAAAACAAAATTCGCATTGAGTATTTTTATTTTAATTGCCCTGTGTGTTCCACAATTTACCAATGTTTGTGTCGCCGACAACAGACCGGAAGGCTTTGTCGATATTGCGGACGTCATACCGGACATCCAACTCGATATCCGGTATTTCGGCTCCCACAGCTTTGTGGGAGAAAGGGTTAACGGATACAACGCCGGCAAATGCATCATTACTAAAGAAGCGGCTGCCGCCCTGGCCAAGGTGCAGAAGGACCTCGGCCAATTTTCCCTGGCCATAAAGATTTACGACTGTTATCGCCCGCAACAGGCTGTTAACCATTTCGTGCAATGGGCAACGGAGATTGATAATACAAAAACCCGGAAGGAATTTTATCCTACCGTGGACAAAAGAAATTTATTTAAAGACGGCTACATCGACAGCAAATCAGGCCACAGCCGCGGCAGTACTGTTGATCTGACCATTGTACCATTGCCACTCACGAAGCAGGCACAATATATTCCTGGTCAAAAATTGGCTGCCTGCTATCTGCCTGCCAGTCAGCGCTTCCGGGACAACAGCATTGATATGGGAACAGGATTTGATTGTTTTCATGAACTTTCCCATACAGAAAATAAAAGCATCGGACTGCAACAAAGAATTAATCGAATGCTTTTGAAATCGCTGATGGAGAAACACGGGTTTCGCAATTATGATAAGGAATGGTGGCATTATACATTGAACAATGAGCCTTACCCCTCAACATATTTCGACTTTGTAATCGAATGAATAACAAGAAAGAAAAACTACCGCCTTTTCTGCGCTCCTACGGATTTTCAATGATCCTGATTATATCCATCATGATCGGATCACTACTGGGAATTATCTATAAAAAAGAGGCCATCATCTTTAAACCGTTCGGCGATGTTTTTCTCAACCTCCTTTTTATGGTTATTATTCCTCTGGTTTTCTTTTCCATCTCCTCTGCCGTTGCCTCAATGACCAATATCCGTCGCCTGGGCAAAATCATGTCGGCGATGCTGCTGGTTTTCATCGTCACCGGCCTGATTGCCTCCGTAATTATGATTATCGTTGTTTCGCTCTACCCACCGGCGATGGGAGGGAATATCAATCTGGGAACGGCAGTGAACATGGAACCGTTCAGAGTTTCCGAACAGATGGTGAAGGCTTTTACCGTCTCCGACTTTCCTGATCTGCTTTCCAAGAAAAACATGCTGGCAATGATTATTTTCGCCATCTTGATTGGTTTGGCCACTTCTTCCGTGGGTGAGCGGGGAAAGGCCTTCTCCAATTTTCTTTCTTCCGCCAGCGAAGTCATGATGAAGCTTATTTCTTTCATCATGTATTATGCCCCCATTGGCTTAGGTGCTTATTTTGCCTATCTGGTCGGCGTCTTCGGGCCGGAATTGCTCGGCTCTTACCTGAGGGCAATGATTTTGTACTACCCCACTGCCATTTTATATTTCTTTCTGGCCTTTACTCTCTATGCCTTTATTGCCGGCAAAACAACGGGGGTGCGCAGATTCTGGACAAATATCATCCCTCCGGCCCTCACCGCACTGGCCACCGGCAGCAGTATGGCGGCAATTCCGGCCAATCTGGCCGCCGCCAATAAGACCGGAGTGCCGAAAGATATCAGCGAAGTGATTATTCCCATCGGGGCAACCATTCATATGGAAGGGTCCTGTCTGGCTGCTGTTTTAAAAATTGCTTTTTTATTCGGATTGTTTCAGATGGATTTTACCGGGGCGGGAACTATTCTCACTGCTCTGGGGATTGCTCTTTTGACCGGTGTTGTTGTCAGTGGCATTCCCGGCGGCGGGACAATTGGCGAGCTTCTCATTATCTCCCTATATGGTTTTCCTCCGGAGGCCTTCCCGATTATTACCATGATCGGCACATTGGTTGATGCCCCGGCAACAATGCTCAACGCGACGGGCGACAACGTCGCCAGTATGGTTGTTGCCAGAATGCTCGGCGGCAAGGAATGGATGAAAGACGAAACTGTAAACGATCTACCGAAGGTTATTTTCTGATGACCGATAGAAAAGCTCTTACCTTGAATAAAGGAAGCGGCCGGTGGATAGCCTTAGCGCTGCTGATAATACTGATCGCCGGACTACTTGTTACCTGGTGGACGCTGCAGCGGGCAGACCGGCAGATGCGCAACGCACTGCTGCTGAATGCTAGCCTGGTAGCACAGGCCGTGAACATCAACCGCGTCCAGACTCTTACCGGCAACGCCGCCGACATTAAAAAAATAGATTACCAGCGCCTTAAAGAGCAGTTCTCCCTGGTCCGTCAGGTCAACGATAAATGCCGTTTTATCTATCTTCTGGGCCGCAAAACCGACGGCAAAATATTCATCTATGTTGATTCCGAACCCGCCGGCTCGAGGGACTACTCCCCGCCCGGGCAGCTTTATGAGGAGGCACCAGCAAGCTATCGCCGTGTGTTCGACACCACAATTGCGGCGGTCGAGGGGCCGGTTGACGATCGCTGGGGGAAGTGGATTACCGCCCTGGTTCCTGTTACCGACCCGGCTACAGGCAAAGTGATTGCCCTGTTAGGCATGGATATTGACGCCCGTGAATGGGAATGGGATGTCGTTGTTAATGCCTCCTTACCTGTTTTCCTGATACTGACATTGCTGATTCTCTTAACCACGGGGCTTTTTACTGTTCGTGAACAAATAAAACACAAGGAGAGCGAAACACGTTATCGCAAAGTAATCGAGAACGCAGGCCAGGGCATAATCGTTATCCAGGAAGGCATGATCAGATATGGAAATCCAGCTATTGCCGCAATGCTCGGCTATTCCCGACAAGATATATACTCCACACCATTTCGAGAATTCATCCATCCTGATGACGTTAATATGGTGGTGGAAAATTATCAAAAGCGGATCGCCGGCAAACAAGATATTCACGCAGCATACAAGTTCAGAGTTCTGACTAAAGACGGAAGCATCCGGTGGTTTGAAATCCATGCTACCATGATAGAATGGGAAGGCAAACCAGCGTCATTAAACTTCCTCACCGATCTCACCGAGCGAATGAAATTTGACGAAGTACTTCGCGAAAGCGAGAATAAATTCCGCAGCATTTTTGAAAATACTCAGGATGTGTATTACCAGACCGACCTGGAAGGAATAATTCGTGAAATCAGTCCTTCGATAGAAAAATACACAAGTTTTGAGCGCGGTGAATTGATTGGTAAACCCGTTAGTCTTTTCTATTCTGACCCTCAGGATAGAGATAATTATTTTAGAGCTGTCCTAGAAAAGGGAGAAGTAGTTGATTATGAGCTGCGTCTGAAAACCAAAGATGACAGACTGGTTGTAACTTCCACCAACTCCCATATTATTTTTGATGCACAGGGAAAACCTGCCGGGATTGAAGGATCACTGCGCGACATAACAGCGCGCAAGCGGACGGAAAAGGATCTGGCCGACCGGTTAATCTTTCAGCAGGCACTTATTGACAGCATCCCCTACCCGATCTTTACTAAAGATGTCAATGGCCGTTTTGTCGGATGTAACCGCACCTATGAGCGGGAGTTTGGCACCACGCGAGACTACATGATCGGTAAAACAGTATTGGATCTGGATTACCTGCCTATAGAGGAACGTCGGCGCTTTCAGGACGAGGATATGAAGGTCATTAGCGAGGTGAGCCGGCGAAGCTATGAGATGCCAATTATTTATGCCGACGGAGAAACACACCTGACACTTTACTCTGTTGATGGATTCCGCCTTGCCGACGGTAACCCGGGAGGACTGATCGGAATGCTGGTGGATATGACCGAACGCAAACGCATGGAAGATGCTCTCCGGCAGTCTGAGGAAAGATATCGGTCTATACTCGACGAAATGGATGATGTTTATTTTGAGGTAGACCTTGCCGGCAATTACACTTTTGTTAATGAGGCAAACTTTCGTATCTTAGGATATTCTGAAAAAGAAATAATCGGAACAAATGTTGGACTTTACATGGATAAAGAGGCCCATGATACGGTGCGTAATTCTTTCAACAATATCTACCGAACCGGCAATCCCGAAAGAAATATTTTCTACAAGACTATTGATAAAGAAGGAAACCTGAGATTTGCTGAAATCACCGGGTTTCCTTTGAAAAACCAAAAAGGGGATATCATCGGCTTTCGAGGTATTGCCCGGGACATCACCGAGCGCAATAGAGCGGAGGCGGCGCTCCGGGAGAGCGAATCGCGGTATCGTACTATTCTGGATGAAATGGAAGAGGGTTATCAGGAATTAGATCTTGCCGGCAACTTCACCTTTGTCAATGAGGCGTTTCTGAAAATCGGTGGTTACAACAAAGATGAAATACTGGGCAGTAATTTCAGTCTGTACTTTACAGATGAAGCGACTATAAAAAAAGTCTATCATACCTACAACCAGATATACAAAACGGGAATTCCTTTAAAAAATTTGGAATGGAATATTAGAAGGAAAGACGGAGCAATACGAACCGTTGATTTTTTCGCTTCTTTGTTACACGATGCCAATAACCTCCCCACAGGCTTCCGTGGTATTATCCGCGACATCACCGACATCAAACTGGTGGAGGCGGAACTGCGCGAGAGCGAAGAGCGTTATCGCACTATTCTGGATGAAATGGAAGAGGGTTATCAGGAAGTAGACCTTGCCGGCAACTACACTTTTTTCAATGAGGCCTTCCTGCGAATATTCGGTTACAGCAGGGATGAAATGCTGGGCACTAATTTCCGCATCTACTCAGCGGAAGAGATGGCAGCAGAAAAAGTCTATCGCGCCTATAACCAGACATACAAGACGGGGGTTCCTTTACAAAATCTGGAATGGGATATCAGAAGGAAAGACGGCGCCATCCGAACCATTGATTTTTACGCTTCTTTATTACTTGATGCTAATAATAATCCCATCGGCTTTCGTGGTATTGTTCACGATATCACTGATATCAAACGTGTGGAGGCGGAACTGCGGGAGAGCGAAATCCGCATGCGTTCCGTCACCGACTCAGCTCAGGATGCCATCCTCATGATGAACACGGAAGGTCGGGTATCATATTGGAACCCCGCCGCCGAGCGTATTTTGGGCTATACGAGCGCGGAAGCCCTTGGTCAAGACCTGCATTCATTCATCGCACCCGCGCGTTATCTGGAAGCACACAGGGCCGCCTTCCCGAAGTTTCTGAAGACCGGAGAGGGCGCCGCCGTGGGTAAAACGCTTGATCTGGAGGCCCGGCGGAAAGATGGAAAGGAAATCTCTGTTCAGTTATCGCTTTCCGCTATCCAAATCAACAAGAGCTGGCATGCTGTGGGCATTATGCGTGACATCACTGACCGCAAGCGGGCGGAGGAGCAAATGCGCGAGATGAATCGTATTCTGGCGGATGAAACCGCCCGCGCCAACGAGATGGCTGAGCAGGCACAACTGGCCAGCACCGCCAAATCCGAGTTCCTGGCCAACATGAGCCACGAGATCCGCACACCCATGAACGGGGTGATCGGGATGACCGGGCTTTTACTGGACACGGAACTGACCGGTGAGCAGCGGCGCTATGCCGAAACTGTCCGGAGCAGCGGAGAATCCCTCATGAGCCTGATTAACGACATTCTGGATTTCTCCAAGATCGAGGCGGGAAAACTCGATATGGAAATTCTAGATTTCAATCTCGATAACCTCCTCGAGGATTTCGCGGCGATCATGGCTTTGCGCGCCCACGACAAAGGTCTGGAGCTGCTCTACTCTGCCGATCGCCAAGTCCCTGTATTGCTCCGTGGCGATCCGGGACGTTTGCGTCAGATTCTCATAAATCTGGCAGGCAATGCAATCAAGTTCACCCACCAGGGTGAGGTGGCCATCCGCATTTCATTGGTGGATGAGGAGTCAGTGGATACATCCTTCAGTCTTCAGCCATCAGTCTTCAAGCTTTCCCAACCTATTCTTCTGCGCTTCGCCGTGCGCGATACGGGCATTGGCATTCCTCAAAGCAAGCTCGGCCTGATCTTCGACAAGTTCACCCAGGCGGACGCCTCAACCACACGCAAGTACGGCGGCACCGGTCTGGGTCTGGCCATCTCCAAACAACTGGTCCAGATGATGGGCGGCGATATTGGAGTGGTGAGCGAAGAAGGCAAGGGCTCGGAGTTCTGGTTTACTGTGCGTTTGCACAAACAGGCCGAAGAATCAAAAATCACCGCACATCTGCCGGCTAACTTCCATAATGTGAAGGTTCTGATCGTGGACGACAATGCTACCAACCGGGAAATTCTGACAACGCGGCTGGCCGCCTGGGGTATGCGCCCGGCGGAAGCTATCGATGCTCCCGCTGCACTCAGGTCTCTCCAATTGGCGCAAGATGAAGGTGACCCCTTCTGGATCGCCATAATCGATATGCAGATGCCCGAAATGGACGGCGAAGCCCTGGGAAGGGCTATAAAAGCCGATCCCCGTCTGACGGATCTCCGGATGGTAATGTTAACATCACTGGGTTCCCGGGGCGATTCCCGCCGCCTGCAGGATATTGGCTTTTCGGCCTACCTGAATAAGCCGTCAAGGCATCAGGATCTGTTTAATGTTCTGTCTATGTTGCTGGCCGACAGGGGCTCTTTCACCCCTCAGCCGAAAACAATCATCACACGCCATTCGGCCCGCGATTTACTGAGTATATCGAAAAAAGGACACGCGCGTGTATTGCTGGCGGAAGACAATATAACCAATCAGCAAGTAGCATTAGGTATCCTCAATAAGCTCGGCATTTTTGCCGACGCCGTAGCCGACGGGGCGGAAGCCGTCAAAACACTGGAAACCGTCCCCTACGACCTGGTATTAATGGATGTGCAGATGCCCGTGATGGACGGGCTCACCGCCACAAGGACAATTCGCAACTGGCAACTGGCAACCGGAAAAAAATCAAAAGTTTCCACCATTCCCATCATCGCCATGACGGCTCACGCCATGCAGAGTGACCGGGATGAATGCCTGGAGGCGGGAATGAATGACTATCTGTCCAAGCCGGTATCACCCGAGGAATTGAGGGACATGCTGGAGAAATGGCTGCCCTCAGAAGAAGAAACTGAAAAGGCGCAATCTGATAACGGCGAGGATGCTGAAAAAAAACCGGTAACTGATAAAGGGAAAACGGCAAATGGTAAAAAGTACCGAATTCCCGTCTGGGACAGGGCTGGGATGCTGAAACGCATGATGGATGACGAAGATCTGGCCAGAAGTATTCTGGCTAGTTTCCTGGCGGATATCCCCCAACAGATTCATTCCCTGAAAGCATTTTTAAAATCAGGCGATGTCCAAGGCTCCGAACGCCAGGCCCACACTATCAAGGGAGCATCCGCCAATATCGGCGGAGAAAAATTGCGAGCCGTAGCCTTCGAGATGGAGAAATCGGCCAAGTCCGGTAATCTGAGCGCCGCCTCTGCGCGCCTGGCCGACCTGGAAGAGCAGTTCGATTCGCTGAAAATGGAAATTGGAAACTGGAAATTATAGGAGAAATATATGAAGATACTTATTGTCGATGATGATCCGACCAGCCGCCTGCTCCTTCAGGGAATTCTGAAGAGCTATGGCAATTCCGACATTGCCGTCAACGGCAGTGAAGCTGTGGCAGCCGTAGAAACAGCACTGGCGGCAGGCGAACCTTACAATCTGATCTGTATGGACATTATGATGCCCGGAATGGACGGAACAGAAGCCGTGTATGATATCCGGCAAATAGAAAAACTCCAGAATATTCCCAAAGAAAAACGGGTAAAAATAATGATGGTGACCACTAAAGCAGATAAAGATACAATTATCACCTGCATTCAGGTGGAAGCTGATGACTATATTGTGAAGCCGTTCGACGGAGAAAAGATATTGAAGAAGATTGAAAAATATATGTGACCGGGAGGGCTAAACCATGCGCATTTTAATCGCCGAAGACGACTTCACGTCCCGCGCCATGCTTGCCGCCGTGTTGAAAAAAGGAGGCCATGAGGTGGTGGAAACTACCAATGGTCTGGAAGCCTGGAATGAACTGCAGAAGCCCGATGCCCCTCGTCTGGCTATCTTCGACTGGATGATGCCGGAAATGGATGGTCTGGAAATCGTCCGCCGTGTCCGCGCCCTGGAAAGCGATCAGTCATCTTCGTCCAGCTTGCTCGCCACTACAGACAGGCACTACCTGATCATGCTGACCACCAGAGATGAGAAAGCCGACATCATTGCCGGGCTGGACACAGGGGCCGACGACTATCTGGCGAAGCCGTTTGATCCGGGCGAACTCCGCGCACGTGTCGCGGCCGGACGTCGCATGATCAATATGCAGGAGCAGTTGGCTGCACAAATCCTGGAATTGAAACAGGCTCTCGATCATATCAAAACCCTGCAGGGAATCCTGCCCATCTGTTCGTTCTGTAAAAAAATACGCGATGACGGGGGCTACTGGAACCAGGTCGAGGCTTATGTCAGCCGCCATTCCGATGCTCAATTCAGCCACAGTATCTGCCCCGAGTGCATGAAAATACACTATTCCGAATTCGTCAAGGACAGCGATTCTGACGGTGTAAAGGGGACTAAATGAAGAGCGAGCAGGCAAAAGCATCTAAAGACCGCAAGCAGGCGGAAGATGAGTTACGGGAGAGTGAAACAAAATTCCGGACTATTTTTGAGTCGTTTGAAGACCTCTATTATCAAACCGATCTGAACGGCATTATTACATTAGTATCCCCCTCTGTTTACCGCTTATCCGGATGGAAACCCGAAGATCTCATCGGTCAGCCGGCGACATTGGTTTACGACACGCCCGGCGACAGAGCGGCTCTCCTGAAGGCGATGGCCGAACAAGGATATGTGAGAGATTATGAACTTACGCTGATCAAGCGTGACGGCTCCAGAGCAATGGCGTCACTCTCGGCGCACCTCCTCTACGATAGCGCCGGCACCCTTATAGGACTGGCAGGTTCTCTCCGCGACATCACTGAGCGCAAGAAAGCGGAGATAAAACTACGGGAAAGTGAAGAAAGATATCGTACACTCTTCAATAATGCGAATGATGCCGTGTTCATATTGAAAGATTATAAGTTCATCGATTGTAATGATGAAACCCTGAAGGTGTTCGGCTGCAGTCGGGAACAAATTATCGGCTGTTATCCTGACGAGTTTTCACCTCCTTTTCAACCAGATGGCAGTGCCTCAGAAGAAAAGGCCCTGAAAAATATGAATGCCGCTCTCCTCGGGAAACCTCAATTTTTCGAATGGAGGCATTGCCGGTATGACCGTACCCCGTTTGATGCAGAGGTTAGTTTGAATAGCATTAAAGTTGGCGATGCGTTCTTAATCCAGGCCTTTGTAAGGGATATCACCGAGCACAAGCGGACTGAAGAAGCCATCAGGGAAAATGAACGCCGGCTTTCCACTCTGATGTCCAACCTGCCGGGAATGGCTTATCGTTGTCTAAATGATAAAGATTGGACCATGGAGTTTGTCAGTGAAGGATGCCTTGCACTCACCGGATATAAACCGGCCGACCTGGTAAAGAACCAGAGAATCTCTTTTGCTGATCTTATTCATCCCCAAGACAGAGAACATGTATGGGATGTTGTTCAATCCGGTGTGCAAAATAAGAACAAATATCAGATAACCTATCGGATAACAACGACAGACGGCAAGATAAAATGGGTTTGGGAGCAGGGACAGGGAGTCTTTTCCGAAAGCGGAGATTTGCTGGCGCTGGAGGGATTGATAACTGACATCACCGAACGCAAGCGGATAGAAGAAGAACTGCAAAAAGAAAAAGAATTCAGCCAAACCCTGGTGCATAACTCTCCCACCTTTTTCGTTGCCATCAGCTCCACGGGAAAGATTATCATGATGAATGATACGCTTTTACAGGCTCTTGGCTACACCAAAAACGAGGTTGTCGGCAGAGACTATCTGACAACCTTTGTGCCGGAAAGTAACAGGGAGTCACTCTCGAAAGTTTTTGCGCAATTAACGCATCTTAAAAAAAATACGATAAACGAAAATTACATTCTGGCCAAAGACGGCAGACGACTTTTAGTGGAATGGCATGGCACAACTGTCTTCAAGAAAGGAAACGAATTTGATTACTTTTTCGGCGTAGGCATCGACATCACCGAGCGCCGACGGCTGGAAGAAGAACGGGAGAAGTTGCAGGAGCAGTTGACCCAAGCCCAGAAGATGGAATCCGTGGGACGTTTGGCCGGTGGCGTAGCCCATGATTTCAACAACATGCTGGGAGTTATTCTGGGACGGGCGGAAATAGCCATGATGAAGGCCGATCCCGCGCAACCTTCCTACAAAGACCTGCAGGAAATTAGGAAAGCCGCCGAGCGCTCCGCCGATCTCACCCGGCAACTGCTGGCCTTCGCCCGCAAGCAGACAATAGCGCCGCAGGTGCTGGACTTAAACGAAGTTGTCGAAGGCATGCTCAAGATGCTGAGACGGCTTATCGGCGAGGACATTGATCTCGTCTGGCTGCCCGATGCAGCCCTGTGGCCGGTAAAGATGGATACCACCCAGATCGACCAGATTCTGGCCAATCTGTGCGTCAACGCCCGGGACGCTATTTCCGGCGTGGGCAAGGTCATCATTGAAACGGGAGCCACCATCTTTGACAAAGCCCACTGCGCCAATCATCCGGGATTTATTCCCGGAGAATACGTCCTGCTCGCTGTAAGTGATAACGGCAGCGGTATGGACAAGGATACTCTGGATAAACTGTTCGAACCTTTCTTTACCACCAAGGCCATGGGCAAAGGAACCGGCCTCGGGCTGGCCACCGTCTATGGTATTGTTAAACAAAACAACGGTTTCATCAATGTATACAGCGAACCCGGACAGGGAACGACCTTCCGGATCTACCTGCCCCGTCATGTGGGCAAAGCCGGGCTGCTGCTCGCAGATGAAATTACGGATACCGCCGCACCAGGCAACGAAACAATCCTGCTTACCGAAGACGAGCCGGCCATCCTGGAAATGACCACTCTGATGCTTCAACATCTGGGTTATACCGTGCTGCCGGCAGGTACGCCGGGAGAGGCCATTCGCCTGGCCGGAGAACACAGAGGCAAAATCCACCTGCTCATGACCGACGTGGTCATGCCCGAAATGAATGGCCGGGACCTGGCGCGGAACATCCTGTCCCTGTATCCGGACATCAAGCGCCTTTTCATGTCCGGATACACAGCCAATACCATAGCCCACCACGGAGTTCTGGATGATGGCGTGCATTTCATTCAAAAACCGTTTTCTTTAAATGATCTGGCGGCTAAATTGCGCGAAACCCTGGACAGAGAGTAGGATAACAAAGTGCGGTTGATCTGAATAATATCTTTTATTTTACCAGAAGCCGTTAAACCGGATATTAATATTTCTCTTGACCGGCTGACATCAAGCATATACAGTGCCGTTCCATTCGGTTGTTGGAAACTAATCATTACTGGAATTTCTGCAGGCTTGCGTACACAGGAAGTCCAGTTCCGAAAATCAAATAATATTACCATACAAAGGAATTACTGATGAATGCTTGGAAATTAAGTACTAAACTGATTGGTGGATTTGCAGTCGTTGCAACAATTACCTTGATTGTCGGTTTTGTAGGATGGCTTGGTGTATCCAACTCTGTAGAAGTTTCCCGGAAGTTAAACAACAGCCAAGGCCTGGCGAAGCAGTTCCTGGAGCGGGAAATGGATCATCTGAATTGGGCTATGAGCGTAAGCCGATTTCAGCTCAATGAAAGTGCCACAGAAATAGAAGTGGAAAAAGACCCGCAAAAATGCGGTTTTGGCAAATGGTATTACGGGGAAAGCAGAAAAGCTGCAGAAAGCGAAATACCGGAGATCAAGGACCAGCTGATTAAGATGGAAGAACCACATCGAAAATTGCATCAATCAGCTCAGGAGCTGGAAAAAAAATTAAAAAAAGGTCCGGAATTCCGCAAAGAAGCGATGGCCTTTTATCAGACGGATACCTTGGAGAATTTAAAAAATGTCCGAAAAATATTCGGCGAAATCAGGCCGATAGTTGACAAACATATTGCCGATACTACTCAATCAGCCGCCAGCCAGGCCGTCTTCATTAAACTTATCACCATCCTGGGAATGATTCTGGGATCAATCATCGCCCTGGTGTTGGGTTTCTTTCTTGCCAGATCTGTTACTGGACCGATCAATCGTGCTGTAGCCGGATTGACGGATGGCGCCAATCAGGTGTCGACAGCGGCCGGTCAGGTAGCATCTTCGAGTCAGTCCCTGGCAGAAGGAACATCGGAGCAGGCTTCATCACTGGAAGAAACATCGGCTTCGCTCGAAGAAATGTCCTCCATGACCAGACAGAACGCTGACAATGCCAATCAGGCCAAAGCCATGATGGGAGAAGCCTCCAAGGTCGTGCAAAAAGTGAGTTTGCATATGGACGATATGAGTACGGCTATAGCCGCAATCACCCGTTCCAGCGAGGAAACAGGCAAAATCATAAAGACTATCGATGAAATCGCTTTTCAGACAAATCTTCTGGCACTCAATGCCGCAGTAGAGGCGGCCCGGGCGGGTGAAGCCGGCGCCGGTTTTGCCGTGGTGGCCGACGAAGTGCGGAATCTGGCCATGCGCGCATCTGATGCGGCAAAAAATACGAATGAACTGATCGAAAACACGATCAAAGCTGTACACAAGGGCAATGCATTGACCAGTGCCACCCGGGCTGCTTTCCAGGAAAACATTGCCATCTCCGGAAAGATCGGTGCTCTCATCGACGAGATCTCCGCCGCAACCGAAGAGCAATCGCATGGTATTTCCCAGGTAAATCTGGCAGTTTCCGAAATGGATAAGGTGACACAGTCCACAGCAGCCAGTTCGGAAGAATCGGCAGCAGCGGCAGAAGAATTAACGGCCCAGGCCGAGCAGATGAAATCTTTTGTGGCAGATTTGGCAAGGGTTGTTCATGGAAACACCTCCGGCCCATCAGCCAGTTCAGCCAGAAATGACCGGAATTCCCGGGATGCGAAGACTAAAATTACAAAAATCCATTCGGCACGTAAGGCACTGGCGTTGCCGGAAAAGAAAACCGGCCGTCAGCATGCCAACACCAGCCGGGCATCCCAGAAAGCTGCTTCCCCGGAGCAACTGATTCCCTTTAATGACGGGGACTTCAAGGATTTTTAATTCCTGCTGTTCTATCAGCTCACTATGCATATATACCGGTTCAATCTTTTTGGATTGAACCGGTATTCTTTTATGGCCTCAATATCTTCTTTTCTCTTTGCGGATTACTGAAAATATTTATCTATACGGCGCAGGCGGAATGGCGGCCGGGAAGTAATTCCATTTTGTAGCGGCGCACCGGAACATCTTGCAGCACCAGCTTGTTTTTAATTTCTCTTAACGGCACTACATTATTACCCAAAGCTATGGCATTCTGGAGAAGCATCCGGAATTTATCGTTATAGATTCCGCCTTCAACTTCGGCATGCACCGGCAGAACATGGATGCCGTCATCCTTAATTAAATCAGTAATTATGGCCACGTCTTTTTGTGCAGCCAATTCTTCAAAGCAGGGCAGATCGGAAGGTATTTCTAAAACATTAGCGATTTCGTGAATAAACGGTGCTTTCGCTCGGGTGCAGCTGATATAAGCGAATTTATATTCATTAACTATTGCCAATACCCGATCATCAATCAACCAGGAAGGTGCGCCAAATGCGTCGGGTTTGTACCCCGTCAGTTCTGTAAAAGATTCAATGCCCCGGCTGAACCACTCGCGAATCCACCCCGGGGATTTGGAAGCCAGTTCGTCCTGCCAGCGGCGGTGATCCCAGGCGTGAAACTGAACTTCATGCCCGTCGGCAATTATCGCACTTACCATATCAGGAAAAGACAGCGCAATTCTCGGCGCCGGAAGCAAAGTACCATATAAAGCTGTCTTCCAGCCATAAAGACCTGCGGCATTGGTCCGCATCATTTTTTTGAGGAAAAGCGGATTTTTTATTAACTGCAGAACAGCTCGTCCTGAATTGTCCGGTCCGATGGAGAGAAAGAATGTGCCTTTTACCTGAAATTCCTTTAATGTTTGTAAAAGACGGGGCACACCCTGTTTCATGCCTTCATAGGTATCGACATCAATTTTTAATCCGAGCATGCCCATTTGATTATATACTTACATCTTTGTTTTCTTCCAGAAACGAATTGAGAGTCAACCGCATTGACTCTTCCAGGCCTATTTTCGGTTCCCACTGCAACAGTTTTTTTGCTTTTTCAATGCTCGGTTTGCGGGTGTAGATATCCTGATAACCCTTGCCGTAGTAGCTATCGGCAGAAATATCCACAATCTCGGAATAAATTTTGTCATTGATATGATCCGGATGCTTCATAAACAGTTCTTTTAATATATCGGCTAATTCCTTCACCGAGCATTCATTATCGGGATTCCCGATATTGATAATCTGGTTTTTGCAGACATCATCTTTGTTTTCCAGAATTTTCATTAAGGCGGAGATACCGTCATCGACATACGTAAAACATCTTTTCTGCATCCCACCGTCAACCAGATTGATCGGACGGCGCATCAGCAATTCGGCAATGAACTGGGTAACCACTCGCGAACTTCCTTCTTTGGCGGCATAGAGCGAATCCAGACGCGGACCAACCCAGTTAAAAGGGCGAAAAAGAGTAAATTCCAGATGTCCGCGGGTTCCGTACCCATAGATCACCCGATCCATCAACTGTTTGCAGCAAGAATAAATCCAGCGCTCTTTTTGGATGGGACCGACAACCAGATAACTTTCATCTTCCGTAAATTCCGGATCGCTGCAAGCGCCATATACTTCCGATGTCGAAGGAAAAACAACCCTCTTATGATATTTTACGCATTGCTTGATGATGTTGACGTTCATTTCAAAATCAAGATTATAAACGGCAATCGGGTCTTCGACGTACATTTTCGGAGTGGCAATGGCCACCAGCGGGATGACCACATCGCACTTTTTGATCTGCAACTCGATCCATTCTTTGTTGATGCCGATATCGCCTTCCACAAAATGAAAACGAGGATCATGAAGGGCATTACCTAAGCGGTCGGAACCCAGATCCATTCCGTAAACTGTCCAGTCTTTTTTTTCCGCAAGTATTCGATTAATCAGATGATGTCCGATAAATCCGTTTACACCTAGTATTAATATTTTCATTTTAACCTGCTTACCTTCCCGTCTCTAAAATAATTGGCGATCTCACGGCCGCAAATATGTTTTCCTGCTACTTCAATATGCTCGAGTTTTACAGCATTTTTAGCGGTTTGTACAAGAACTTCTTCACGGATAATATTTACAGTACCCGGAGTCTGGTTGTTGGAACCTTCGGCCGGCTGCGCCCACCAGAT
This sequence comes from uncultured Smithella sp., assembly GCA_964469905.1. Taxonomy (GTDB): domain Bacteria; phylum Desulfobacterota; class Syntrophia; order Syntrophales; family Smithellaceae; genus MVRV01. Next base: position 23,775 of record CAYXZW010000001.1, on the reverse strand, counting down.
AATAATTTTTTCATTGTCTTCTAAAATGGCCTGCGCACCGGGATATGGTTCAGTGACGGCACGAATCAAGTTATAAATCTCATCAGCTGATTTATTCCAGTCAATACGACCATCTTCCGGCTTTCTGCCGCCAAAATAACTTCCCGCCGCTAAATTCTGTTTGTTGCGGGGAATTTCGCCGATCTTTATTAGGGGCAGCAACTCATCGAGTAACAATGCTGCGGCATTACACAATTTATCGTACAAAGTTTTAGCGGTATCTGCGAAATCAATCACCACTTCTTTTTGCCCGACTATATCGCCGGCATCCGGTTTATCGATCATGTAATGCAATGTAACGCCCGTTTGCTTTTCACCATTGATTATAACCCAGTTTACCGGACAACGGCCTCGATAACGTGGCAGCAGAGAACCGTGTAAATTAAAAGCTCCGATCTGCGGAATAGCCAGAATCTTGCTTACGATCATTTTCCGGTAATAGAAGGAAAATATTACATCCGGTCGCAGTTCTCTTATTTTCTCTATCCACTCCGGGGAATTAATATTCTCCTCGGTGTACACGGGAATATTCCTCTGGTTTGCCCATTGTTTCACCGATTCAAACCAGCAATTTTCCTGCGGATCATCTGCAGAAGTGAACACAGCGGCAATATGATAATCATTTCGGGCCAGCGCTTCCAATCCGGCGATGCCCATATTGGAGTAGGCAAAGACAACTGCTTTCAATCTTATTCTTTTCCTTTCGCCGAATAAATGTCTTCAATTACATATTCCGGACGCTTGCGTACTTCTAAATATATCCGGCCGATATATTCGCCCAGCACTCCTAAGGCAAAAAACTGCAGCCCGACAAATACGAATAAAATGGCAAAAAGTGTAAACACACCTTCGGCCGCCCAGACAGCACCATAGGCCAAACGGGCAACTGCCAGGACAATGCCGAAGCATACGCCTAAAAAGGACAAGGCAATTCCACCGTACATAATTAATTTAATCGGAAAATCGGAAAATGACGCCACCAGATCAAATTGAAGATTAACTAATTTCCGCAGAGGATAGTTGGATTTGCCGCCATATCTTTCTTCATGACTTACTTCTATTTCCGTTGTCCGCTTACCGAACACCGTCGCCAGCGCAGGAATAAAAGTTGCGTGTTCGTGGCACTGGATCATCCGCTCCACTACCTCACGGCGATAAGCACGCAGCATGCATCCCCAGTCATGCATTCCCACGCCGGTAATTTTTCTTGCCACCATGTTGATTATTTTGGAAGGCAGGATTCGCAGAAAAGAATCCTGGCGGCCTTTGCGAATAGTGCCGACAACATCATAATTACCCTCTTCCATGACTTTTATCAGTTTTGGTATTTCTTCCGGCGGATTCTGCAAATCAGCATCCATAGTGACAACAACATTGCCGCAACATACCGAAAAGCCGGCCATTATAGCTGCATGCTGTCCATAATTTTTCGTTAATTCCACCACTTTGATATTCTTATCCTCGGTGAATTCCTGCAGGATCACGAGGGAATTATCCTGGCTGCCGTCGTCAATGAATATGATTTCAAAACTTTTTCCTGATCCCTGCATTACCGGCAAAAGCCTGTCCCGCAACATCGTCAGGTTTTTTTCTTCATTATAAACCGGAATGACAACAGACACCTGAACATTATCGGCCATGATTAACAATCTCCTTTATTGCTTCACAAACATATTGGACATCAACATCCTGCATATCCGGAAATAACGGCAATGAGATGATTTTATCTGCCGCCCGTTCGGTTTCCGGAAGCGGGCCAATCTCAGCGGAATGTTTTTCCTGAACATACTTCAATAAATGAGCCGGGGGAAAATGTAATCCATAACCGATATTATAGTCGGCAAGCTTATTCATCAATTCATCCCGCTCCAATGCCCATACCTTGATGATATATAAATGCCAGGTATGCGTATGTTCATAGTCCGGAATCTGCGGCAAATCAATGCCGGAAATCCCCGCAAGCCCTTCTTTATAAAGCTTTGCCAACTGCGAGCGCCTCCGGTTTAACTCTTCTAAGCGCTCCAATTGCGCCAGTCCCAGAGCCGCCAGTAAGTCAGGCAAGTTATATTTATAGCCCGGTTCAGCGATATCATAGACCGGGTTTCCCCCCTTGCCATATCTTTTCCAGGCATCGCGCTCAATGCCGTGGAATCTCAACAGACGTATTTTTTTCTCCAAAACCGGATCGCTGAGTGTAATCATGCCACCTTCACCGGTGGTAATGTTTTTTATCGGATGAAAAGAAAAAATGGCAGGATTCCCGAAACCGCCCGCGTGTATGCCTTTATAATAAGTACCCACAGCATGAGCGGCATCTTCAATTACGACCAGATTATACTTGGCAGCCAATTGATTAATCTTATCCATATCCGCCGGTGCGCCGGCAAAATGCACCGGGATAATCGCCTTTGTCCGGGGCGTAATCGCCTCTTCAATCAATCGGGCATTTATGTTCAAAGTGCCATAATCAACATCAACAAAGACCGGAGTTGCCCCCCGCAAAACAATCATATTGACAGTAGAAGCAAATGTCAGTGAAGGTGTGATAATTTCATCGCCTTCCCCGATATTCAACGCGGATAAGGTTATGTGCATGCCCGCTGTCGCCGAGTTCAATGCTATGGCCTGTTTTGCGGAAGTCAAGGCACAGAATTTATCTTCGAATTCTTTTGCTTGCGCACCCGTCGTAATCCAGCCGGATTTCAGACAAGTCACTACTTTATTGATTTCGGCCTCCCCGATAGATGGCCGGCTGAATGGTAAAAATTCGTCTCGAATCTTCAATTTTACTCCTTGTTGCTAATTCCTAATATGCAAAAGATAAAAAGCCCCGTTTTCCCAGAGGATTTGGGTTTTGGGCATTTTTGTTCTGATCTCTTTCAACCTTTGCTGATGTTGCGTAATACAATAGATATCTTTTTTCTCTCCGCATAATTCAAAAAATTCACTTGGCGACAGAAAATAGCGCTTTTTTTCTTCCGGCGCAAGCTTGACTATTCCTTCGGACAGTTCACCGAAATCCTCGACAATAGGGGTGCGAATTTTGTTGTAAAAATCTATACCATAAAAATTGACGCGGTACTGATATAAATCACGTCCCGCCGGCAAATATCGGGAAATAGCCTGCTTCGCCACTTTGGCACTGCGATAAGGCGCCAGAAAATCATTGGCCGCAAAAAGGATGCTGCCCAAAAACAAAGCCGCAAGCATGTAGATGGTAAAAAACCACCCCTTCCGGTACCTGCGGACAATCAAATCCGGCAAAAATGTCATCAATATTAAAGCCGTTACCGGCAGGAATATATAAAGCCACCAGTAACCGGAAATCATAATAACCAATCCTTTTTCCGCATCGGAATATTGCTGAAATATGGGCGGCAGGAACAAGGCAATAATTAGAATCAGCGATTGGATTATTACCATCACACGAAAAAATATCCTCCCCTGCCCCAAGCCTTCAGATGCAATATTTTCCTCATATTTCCGGAAGATACAACCGGCAAAAAGCGCAATCGGCAGGAACATGGGGGCAATATAGGTCGGCAGCTTGGATGAAGAAATTGTAAAAAAAATAAAAATCAATAAAAGCCAGACCAGCAGCAGTTTATTGTCATCTTTCCGAAATAATGATTCGGTAACATATTTGTTTTTCCAGGCTTGAATTAAATAAACCGCCCAGGGCAGGACACCGCCAATCAGTATGGGCAGGTAGAAATAAAAAGGCTCTGTCTTGCCGTGCATTTTCGTTGTGAAGCGCAGGAAATGCTCCCTTACAAAGAAAAACCACAGAAAATCGGAATTTTCCTTCTGTGCCAGAATCAGCCAGGGAGAAACAGCAATTATAAAAATTAAAATGCCGACCGGTGAAAAGAACCGAAATATTTTGCGCCACTGGGCTGTCCAAATTAGCCAGATAATCAGAATTCCAAACGGAAAGACCACACCGATAATGCCTTTGGTTAAAAAGGCCAGGGCACAGACAAAATAAAACAAATAAAAAAGATGTTTTTTATTTTGCTGCTTTAAAGCCAGATAACCCAGCCAGATGGCCAGACAGATAAAAAAAGTCAAAGGCATATCCAGAATATTGATCCGGCCCAGAAAAAAATGATAGCAGGAAACCGTCAGGATGGCGGCGGCGTATAGCCCCGTCTTTTCATCGCGGAAATGAGAGCCTATGAAATAGACAAGCAGGATACAGCCCCAGGCGCAGATAGCCGCAAACAAGCGCGCCGAAAAATCATTTTCCCCGAATATTTTAAAGGAAATGGCCGTAGCCCAGGAAACAAGAGGTGGCTTTTCCAGATATATCGTACTTTTTATGTGCGGTGTTATGTAATTGCCGGATTCATTCATGGCACTGGCAATTAAACTATAACGGGCCTCATCCGGTTCCATTTGCGGCATAAGGGAAAGCAGGCCGATGTAAAGAATCAGGGGTATCAAAAATAAGATGTATTTTTTTTGCATTTAATACCCTTTGCGAGCGAGATTTACATTATATCGATCAAAATAGTATTTGACCGCAAGCGTGCATAATATGCCGATTCCCGCTCCGGCCAATACATCGCTCAAATAATGTGCAGTTATCATAATCCTGCTCATTCCTATGGCCACAGCGGCAGCAAAAGCAGGAATGCGGAACCGTGGAAAGAGAATGCTGACAGCGGCAGCCAGGCTAAAAGCAGTAACCGTGTGACCGGAAGGAAAAGACGTTGATTCGTGTATCGTCCGAAAAAAATCAAAGCCAAACTGTCCGCTATTAAACAGATTCATCGGCCTGTTTCTCCCCGCCAGCCACTTAATTAACGAACTCAACAATCCTGAGGCCGATATTGATACGAAAAAAAATAAAATCCTCTGCGACCATAACTGATTTTTCCGGATAAAGCGTAAAACCAGATATGCAGGTACAAGTAAATAATAATACCATTGTGATTCGCCGGCAATTGTAACGATTTGGGCGATATTCAGGACAGGCTGGCTCAATGCCCGGCAATAATAAGCCAGGGGAATATCCCAGTAGTTATATGACAATGCCGCCAGCACAAAGCATATAAGAAGGACAATGGCAGCAATCCATCTTTTTTTCACGGCCTGACTCCCTGATAATTATGGCACCAGATATATTCGACTGTATCCACTTTCGCGCCATTGAGCTTTATATCTGTTTTCCCCGCCACTTCGACACGATCACAACGGGCGTATTTTTCAATATTTAATTCATGAAAATGGGTATTGAGAAAAAGAAGATCATAACCCCGCGGCGCATTTTTCTGCCAGACATCAAATTGGTCCTGTCGATCATCAATAACAAACACTTTATTCCGGTAAGGCAAGCTGTAATACATTGTCCGACTGCCCATGGTCCAGTTGCTGACTGCTATGGCCTTGAATTTTGCCGACGTATTTTTCTGCAAAAGCACATCTGCTTCGCGGGCTATCGTGGTAAATCCATAAATATCGCGAAAAGGTGACTTGTAATCAGGAAGGGTTAAAATTTTTGCAGCCAGTTCCGTATAGGCAAATAATGTCAGAACCAAACTGAAACCGATAGAAAAATAGAGGAAGTTCTTTTTCCATTTTTGGGAAGATATAAATAAATTATAAGCCCCGATTGGTATAAAGAGCAGATAAAAAATAGCAGTCCAGTGCGGCAAAGTTCGCTCGGATAAGGAAGTTAAAAGAAAAAAAATCATAATCGTACCGGCGAAAAGAACGGCCAACCGCAGATAATCATTATTTGCGCGCCATGATCGAATAAAACCGTAAAAGGCAATTAAAAATAAAAACGGGCTGTAAGCGCCAAATTGCGCGATAAGCGAGGCCAGGAAGTTTTTAGCACTAGCGGCAAATGTTCCTAATACGTGGCCGCTCTGATACCGGAAGCTGATGAACTCGTGTGTATAGTTCCAGTATAGCACCGGACTAATCATGATGAGCGCAATCAGCGCCGCACCGAACATATAGGGTGAAAAAACAATATCGTATCTTTTCTTGATGAGGAAAAAGATTATTAAAGGCGGCACCAGCAAGATGGCTGTATATTTGCTAAGCCCCATCAACCCCAAGATAATCCCGAGTAATATATAGTCCCGGGGCTTGTTTTCCCGGGAAATTCTTTCGGCAATGAAAATCAGTAAAAAAACCAACAGCAACAAGAGAGAATCGGGAAGCAGCATTAATCCCAGGGCATTGAGCATAAATGAACAATTCAAAGCCAGTACGGCAATCAACGACATCTTCACCGACTCCGTGATGCGCAGCAGGAAGATGTAGGCACAATAAGATGTTGCGGCAAAAATTAAAATAGCCGGGAGACGGGCCAATAATTCATTTGTCCCCAGAAGATAGAAGATCAGCGCATGAACCCAACCAACCAGCGGCGGATGATCAACATAACTGAAATCCAGATATTTCCCGTATAAGACATAATGAGCTTCGTCCACACCCAGCCCGAAAAAAGGCGCGACAATAAGGCGAACTAACGTAAAAAAACCTATCAGGAAAAATATTCCATATTTATTCCATTTTGCATTCAAGATGACACCGCGGCGGCTAGGAGGAGGCGACGCAGGTGTACTCTTGATACACTGAGGAAGACGACCCCGGCCTGCGCCGGGGCAGGCTTCGCCAACAAAGGTGCCGCTGGAATGCAAATTAGAATTATCTTTCAGCATTAATCTTCTCTAGGTTGGGTTTAATGGCTGCAAAAACATGATCCGGCAAAATCACCTGTAAACAAACATTATCCTTACAGGCGGTTTTACGATGATTGGCTGCGCTGACACAAGGTGAACAGGCAAGTCCCGCATAAATTGCCGTTGTTTTGCCCAATGATCCATACAACGCCGGTGTTTCCGGTCCAAAAATGACAAAGGAATGCATTGGAGTGACGGCGGAAAAATGTCCCGGACCGGAATCATTGGTAATCATAAACTCGGAAATATTGTACAGTGCTGGCAGTTGGGCAAAAGTAAGCTTGCCTGCAAAATTAATTACGCGTTGAGATTGCACCTGATCCTTCAGCAGTTCGGCTTCTTCCCTTTCCTTCGGATCACCGGTTATTAAAACAATAGCATTCTCGCAGGCACCCAGAATTCTCCGAATCACCTCGGCATAATATTGCGGCGGCCAGCGGCGTTGAATAAGCAACTCGCTGGCATTGGGATTAATCAAGACAATCTTATGCCTCAGGGGTTCATATCCGTTAAAGCATTTGCTTACTATATCGCGGATACTTTGCTTATCCTTATCCGTAACTTGAACTTGTGCGAGCTTAATTTCTTCATCGGCAATCAAAGTCTTCGAATAGGGAACTTCCTCGCTCTTCGCAAGCAAAGAATTAACCAATGCAATAAAATTTTTGGCAATATGGATATGCGGATTGTAGGCGACTTTATGCGTTAAGAAGCTTCCCCGATATAGCCCTTCGTTGAAGAAAGCGTGAAATCCAACCTTGTTTTGCGCCCCGCTGAAGCCGGTAAGCAGAGCAGTAAAACGTGAGAAAAGCTCCAGATCAACTATTGCATCAATCTTTCTTTTTCTTGCCCAGAAAACAAACTTCACCGTATCAAAAATAAATGCCGCCATATTATTTTCGCGGATGGTATAAATATTTTTCTGAGGAACTGTTTTTAATAAATCCAAGCTGGGTTTGTTTTTGTGGAAAATTGCAAAATAAATATCAGCATTGATTTCTTTTTGCAGTTTTCTCATCGCCGGATCGACTAAAATGGCGCTACCCATTTCCGATAATTCGATAAAAAGAACTTTCTTCAAGGGTTTTTTGTTACGGTTGCTGAAGTGTAGAACAAATTTATTATAAATAGAACCCAGCAAGCACAGAGGTACACCGACGTAATAATCAATTCTGCGCATAGTATCCACTTTCATAGGCTGCTCTTTTCTCTCGGTGTTAAATTTGGGGAAATATAGGTAAAATGCCGGCAACTGTCAACAAAACAATTAGGTGACGAAGTCATCATGTTTTGCTTGAGAAATATGACGATAACATGTTACCTATTCCAAAAAAGCAGAAATTGAAATATGCGTAAAATTATCAGCCGCTATATCTTTAAAGAAATTGCCCTCCCCTTCATCATCATTTTGTTTGTACTGACGTTCGTTTTGCTGATGGGCAAGCTCCTCCAGATAATGGATTTAATGGTCAATAAAGGGATCAGCACTCTGGACATTGCTAAACTTGTCGTTTTTCTTTTGCCTTCTTTCCTGATGTTTACCATACCGATTGCCCTCCTGATTGCCATCCTGATCGCTATGGGCAGACTTTCGGCGGACAATGAAATTACGGTTTTGCGGGCATCCGGAATCAGTTTATTACAGCTTTACTATCCGGTGGCTATTGCCTCCTTAATAACTTTTGCCTTTACCATCATCATCGGCTATTTTCTTGTTCCGCAGAGCAATTTTGCCTCGAAACGCCTGCTTTTCGATATAGCTCAGCAGAATGCCGGACTCGGCATTAAAGAAAAAGTTTTCAATGCAGATTTTAAAGGAATGGTTATTTACGCGGACAAAATCCCTGTGGACGGCAATCGCATGGAAGGCGTTGTTGTCTCCGACAATCGCCTGGCTGATGAGCCCAATACCATTGTTGCTAAAAAAGCATTTCTTGTTTCCGATCCGGCATCTTTCACTGTCAAACTGCGCCTGGAAAATGGTTCAGTCCACACCGTCAGTACTGATTTTAAAAATTATCGCAAAATCGATTTCACAACTTATGACATCAACCTGGACTTGGCAAGTGCTATATCCGGCATCAGTGAGGCCTCCAAAAGCAGCACCGATATGACCATGAGTGAGCTTTTGATCAAAATGAAAAATCCCGGACTGGACGCCGCAGCAATTCGGGAACTGGCAATTGAAGTACACAAGAAATTTTCCATACCCCTTTCCTGTATTTTCTTTGCACTGCTGGCCATGCCCCTGGGCATCACTCACCACCGGGCCGTAAAATCACGCGGTTTCGCTGTAGGTATTATTGTTGTGGCGCTATATTACTTATTACGTATCGGCGGTGAAGCTCTGGTGGAAACAGGCCGCCTCACTCCGGAGGTCGGTGTCTGGACACCGAATCTGATTTTTGCCATTTTGGGCAGCGGTTTGTTTTATCTGGCCTATAAAGAAATTTCTCTCTGGCAGATGACAAAAATATACCTGTGGCGTAAATTATTAAATAATTGAGGTTTAGGCTTTGAGACTGCTGGATAAATATATCATTACAGAATATGTGAGATTTTTCATCATCACGCTCGTGTCCTTTATTGCTCTTTTTCTGATTGTCGATTTCTTTGAAAAGATTCGCATGTTCCTCAGCAATTCCGCTTCCATTTCTCAGATGGCATCATATTTTTTGTTTTCGCTGCCGATGATTATTTCGCTGATGCTGCCGGCCGCCGTGCTTTTAGCAACCTTAATGACTTTCAGCAGCTTATCCAAATGCAGCGAAATTATCGCCATGAAAGCCAATGGCATCAGCCTTTATCGGATGTCCCTGCCTGTCTTGATTTTAGTGGCGATTCTGGGAGTGGCGTTGTTTTATTTCAGCGAGCTGATCACCCCAGCGACTATAGCCCGAACTGAGCATATCGTCATGGCCGAGGTCCAAAAACAAAAGACTTTCGGCTCTTTTAAACAAAACGAGTTGTGGTATCATGGCGACAATGCCATCTATAATTTCAAAATATTTGATGTCTCGAAAGATACCTTAAGGGGCATAGTCATCAATTACATGAATCCCGACTTCACCCTGCAAAAACGCATTGACGCCGAAAGGGCCGAATGGAAAAACGGTAAATGGGTTTTTTATAATCTGCTTTTAACTCATTTTGATAGCACCAATACCCCTGTTTTAGAATGGTCTAAAGAAAAGATCATCCCTCTGCCGGAAAAGCCAAGTGACTTTAAAATCATGCAGAAAGATGCCGAAAAAATGGGTTTTTTTGATTTAAGAAAATATGTCATAAAAATTCAAGCAGAAGGCTATGATGCCACAAGATACCTGGTTGATTTGCATGGAAAGCTGGCCTTCCCTTTTGTTACATTAATTCTGGTTTTAATTGGTATTTCTTTTTCCACGCGGTCGGAAAGACAGGGCGGCGTCATGCAAAGTGTCGGAATCGGCATCATCATCGGTTTTTCTTATTGGATAGTCCATGCCTTCAGCATGTCCCTGGGGCGATCAGGAATATTACCGGCGATAGTTTCCGCCTGGATTGCCAACATCCTCTTTCTTGCCGCCGGCGCCACATTATTTTTCCGCGCCCGCACATAAATGGCTATAGTAACTATTCTTTTCTGTCACAAAACGATCTTTTCGATTTGATCGACATTATTAAAATGCTTATCCCGGATTAAAAGAGTACCGTCATCAGCCATACAGCAAGCGGCAATCCAGACATCGTTGATTGGAATTTTCTTCCGCGAAAAGCCCAATGCCTAATAATGTTCAAACCAAATCCGGAAATTACTCTGGTAGTAGGGTAAAGAGATCAACCTTTTCTAATGTTGTAATCATTCTCTTTTAAACAGCTTACGGAAATATGTCTTGCAAAAGGCAGGGAAAGAAATTATAAAACCGCCCGCATTACATCACACAGCTCCGGAGGTAATTATGAAAAAATTTAACTCATCTGTCACGATTATGGCTTCTGTTATCGTCGGGATCATCATAATCGCCGGACTGGGCTGGCTTTACTGGGGCAATTATCTGGAAAGGGAAGTTCCGTCGATTAAATCCAATCAGGACTTCAGCATGATTGGAAAACAGAAGCAACTGGAAATCACCTTTACTGATCAAAAAAGCGGCCTTTCGCAAATATATGCGGAAATAATTCAAGATAACAAGGGCCGGATTCTTGCGACAGAAAATATTACTTCGCGGGGAAACAAACTAAAAACAATATCCCTGACCATAGACACAGTTGCATTAAAGTTACATGACGGCCCGGCTCAAATTAAATTTATGGCTTCAGACCACTCTTTGTTTAAAAATCAGACAATTTTATCTCAACCGGTCAAGATAGACACGGTACCCCCACAAATATATCTTCTCAACCCCGTTAATCATGCTAATCAGGGAGGCACCTGTTTTATTGCCTACCGGTTGACGAAACCGGCCGCCATAACCGGTATTTATGTCAACGATTACTTTACTCCCGGTTACACGACAATGGTTGATAACAAGCCCACATCACTCGTTTACTTTGCCATACCAAATGATGCATCAAAAACAAAAACAACAATCAAAGTTTTTGCACGTGACATCGCCGGCAATGAATCCAGCATCGCAATTCCCTGCCTGATTAAGGAAAAGAAATTTCGTGCTGATAAGATGAATTTAAGCGATGCATTCCTGCAGCAGAAAATGCCGGAATTTCAGGCAATGGTTCCTGCGCTACAGGGTAAAACGCCGACAGAAATATTCATCTATGTTAACGGACAAATGCGTAACGATAATTTTCAGACAATACGGGCCATCTGTCAAAAAACATCGCCGCAAAAGCTTTGGGAGGGAACATTCCTGCGCATGAAAGGAGCCAAACCAATGGCTCTATTCGGCGACAGGAGATCATATATAATAGGTAGTAAAGCAATTGCCGATTCTGTCCATGCCGGCGTTGATCTGGCATCTAACGCCCATGCAGCAATTGAAGCCGCAAATAATGGTAGCGTAGTTTTTACCGGGAATTTGGGAATATATGGCAATACAGTTATTATTGACCACGGCCAGGGATTATTCAGCCTTTATAGCCATATGTCCACGATTAATGCTACTGTCGGAAAAGCAGTGAAAAAAGAAGAAGTGATAGGCCATTCGGGCATTTCCGGTCTCGCGGGAGGTGATCATTTGCATTTCAGTATTATTGCCGGTGGCCAATTCGTTAACCCGCAGGAATGGTGGGATCCGCACTGGATTAACGACAACGTCAGCAAGAAAATGGTTTTCTGATAACAATAACTTTGATGGCCTTGTAAAAAGTTTGCAGGCAAGGCGCGCGAATACCGAGGAATGAGGCTTACTTGTCGTACGCCGCAGTGACGAGGGATGAAGCGCAACGTAACCTGAAGGTCATAAACAGCATCCGGCCTCGCGTGCCCTTCAGGGTATTTTACGAGGTCGTCAGCTCTTGTTGATGTCGCGGTGAGTAACATTTACAATATATTTCATTTCTGAAAAATGCTCACCTAATTGATTGGAGATAACCACGGAACGGTGCTTGCCGCCTGTGCAGCCTAAAGCAACATTTAAGCGCACTTTTCCTTCCTTGTCATATAAAGGAATTAAAAAAGTCATCAAATCTAAAAACTTTTTTAAAAATGTTTTACTTTTCTCATTTTTTAAAACAAATTTCCTAACGGCGCTGTTTTGTCCGTCGAAATCTTTTAATTCTTCAATAAAATAAGGATTAGGCAGAAATCTTACATCAAAAACAAGATCGGCATCCGCCGGCAGGCCATAACGATACCCAAAGGAAATAACATTCACTATCAATTTCTTATGCCCGGAAGCCGGCATAAATTGCCGTTGAACAATATCTTTAAGTTGATGAACATTGGTTGATGTTGTGTCGATAACCTGATCGGCCATCTGTTTGAGAGGAGATAGTTTTTCTCTTTCCAGGCGAATGCCATCTATAATCGAACCTTTTGCGGAAAGTGGATGGGTACGTCTGGTTTCACTGAAACGATGCAACAGCGAATCTTCGGTAGAATCAAGAAATATAATTTCAATTTTCTCTCCTTTTCCTTTTATTAAATCGAAAATACGCTTGTACTTTTCCAAAAAGCCTCTTTCGCGCAGATCCATAACCAGGGCAACACGTTTTATTTCCGGTGAAGATTGGGCAGTTATGGCCAAAAATTTCGGCAGCAAAACAACCGGCAAATTATCGACGCAAAAGAAACCGATATCTTCCAGTGCGCGAAGCGCTGTACTCTTACCGGAACCGGAAAGACCTGTTATAATTACCACGCGAAGATTTTTCATGAATTATCCTTTAATATTTCTCTTACCGATATTTTTAACAGATTATCGTCAAAAAAGCTAGTGGACGGGAGATTAACGGATAAAGAAGTCAATTTAATCCCGAGAATTATTTTTTCACCTTTAGCAATAAGTATTTTTCTTCCCTTCGTTCTTACAATGTTGATGATGGCCACAAGTTTTGTCTTTGTTCTGATCCGGTTTGGTTCCAGCAAACTAACGACAGGAATAATTCCCGAAGACTCGGTATACAGGTATTTATCGATTTTTTTATGACCGCCGGCAATTAATTCTCCACTGCTGTTTCTTTTAATCACTGCAACATCGTCCGCCACCCAATAATAATCGTTTACCGCCGCTTTTAATACTGCCGTTGTTTTTCCGATACCGCTGTCTCCGGTAATTAAGATACCTTTCCCCTCCGCATCCAGGATCACTCCATGAATTAAAATCGTTTCCCGATATTTTTCACGAATCACTTCCTGCAAAATACTTTTCAGATAATGCTCGTCATATTTTGATGCAGCAATCGGAAGATCATACTTTGCCGCGGGTTTTTTCAGAAAATCCGGGATGGATGAAATATTGGATAAAATAATAAGACAATAATCTCTCTGGAAGAGATTGTCCGGCATTTTCCGGCAATGTTTTTCCTTAATATTACAAAACTGATTTAAGGCCAGTGGAGTTATTATCGCAATTGTTGGAATATTATTTTTTTTAACAGAAATGTTTTTTCGATTTATAAGATGAACTCTGACCCGAGAAAATTGTTTTCCGGTTGCGGCGGCAGGAAATATTTCTTTTAAACCAAGCCTGGCGATCTTTCCCCGAAGTAATTCTTTTAAAGATAATTTTTTTTCCATTTATGTCTGTTTTATACTAAAGAAGACATGTTTCATCCTGTTCAATAATTATCTTATATAAATCACTACTAGACTTTGCTTCCATAAGCTTCTTGCGGAAATTGCCTGCTTTTAACATTTTGGATATTTTTGCTAATGCTTTCAGGTGCTGTCCAGTACTATTTTCCGGAGCAAGAAGCAGAAAGAAAAGATGCACCGGCTTACCGTCAATCGATTCAAAATCAACACCTTTCTTGCACCGGGCAAAAATCACAATGAGCTCATCCAGATTTCCTGTTTTTCCATGAGGAATAGCAACGCCATCACCAATCCCTGTAGAGCCAAGTTTCTCTCTTTGCTGTATAACTTCAAATATCTTTAGCGTATTGAGCTTCGAATGGCCTTTTGTTACCATTTCCGATAATACTGTTAATGCTTCAGTTTTATTATTCGCCTGCAAATTATCTTCAAGATATTCCGGTTTTAAAAATTGCTCCAAACGCATTAACTCACCTGATCAAAAACAAACATAACTTCTTGCTCTATCTTGCAGTAATAAATTTGCATAGATATTCGCTTCGCAATCAGCTTAAGGGAACTGGACGGATAATTTCTTTTTTAACTATTCGTCTCAATGAGGGCGTAATTTCCATCGTCGCGACGGTATACCAGACTTATATTTTCGGATGAGGAGTCCCTATAGATAATAAAGCGCGTTTTACTTCCTTCGATTTCCATTATTGCTTCATCAAGGGACATGGGTTTCAAAACTATTTTCTTTGTCTCCACGATCTTGTTCGTTGCTGATTCTTCCTCTTCATCACCTTCACCTGTTTTTGCTGCAGTGTGGCGAATGCTGCGGGGCTTATGCTCCCTGACTTTTTCTTTCTGCTTTTTAAGTTGCTTCTCAATCTTTTCAATGCAACTATCTATTGCCATATGCATATCTTTTGCTTCTTCTTTGGCATTTACGTTCCAGCCATTGGCACTGAGATTGATTTCTGCAAAGCTTCTAAATTTTTCCGTAGAAAGGATAATGTGGGCTTCGGCAGGCATATCTAAGTATCTTTTAAGTTTAACTATTCTCTCTTCTGCGTAAACTTTTTGCCAGTTTTCACCTTCACCATTTCTGAAAGTAACCGAAATCTTCATTATTTTTCCTCCTGATTAGTTTAAGCTCATCAAAAGCTTACTACTACTTTAACTTCTTGCGCATAACCCCTGGCAAACGAAGGCCAGTCATATAGTGATGTCAAAACTAAAAGTCAACCAATATTTTCACCATCTTTAAATATATCATCGCCAGTTGCCGCCAATCACTTTAAAAATATTTCTTTCTCTTCGACGACGGTAATATCCCCATCATTTCCCGATATTTAGCAACAGTACGCCGGGCGATATTTATTCCTTTTTGCTCCAGCCGATCTACTATTTCGCAGTCACTGTAAGGTTTTTTAGGATCTTCCTGATTGACCAGATTCTTAATCTCTTCTTTAACGCTTTTGGAAGCAATTGTCTCACCGGAAGTTGTTCTCTGAATTGAACTTCCAAAGAAATATTTCATTTCGAAAATACCCCGGGGAGAATGCATATACTTATTTGTCACAACCCGGCTGATGGTAGATTCGTGCATTTCCACATCATCAGCCACATCCCTGAGAATCAATGGCTTTAAGAAGCTGATTCCCCGGTCAAAAAAATCTCTTTGAAATTTCACAATACTTTCAGCAACTTTGTAAATGGTCTTTTGACGCTGTTGTATACTTTTAATTAACCATGTTGCCGATTGAACCTTGTCCCGAATATATTTCTTCCCGTTTTCTTCCTCGTTATGATCACCATGTCCGCCCATACCAGCCATAACTTCCCGATAAAAATTGCTTATTCGCAGGCGCGGCATTCCGTCATCATTTAGTATTATTTTATATTCATCCCCTGACTTAACTACATAGACATCAGGAATTATTGATTGTACTTTTTCTTCGGAAAACATACTTCCGGGCTTCGGTTCCATGTTACTGATCAAAAGAACTGCATTTTCCACTTCACGCAAAGGTATTTTTAATTTACGGGCAATGTGTACATAATTTTTCAGTTCCAGGTCTTTGAGGTGATCTTTAATTATTACTTCGATAACCTTATTCTCGACTCCGAGCATTCTTGCCTGAATTAAAAGACATTCCTGTAAATCTCGGGCAGCAACCCCTGCCGGATCAAACTCCTGCACTTTTTTTAATACAGCTTCAACGAATTCTTCGGCTACTTGTTCTAGCTGGGCAATTTCCTGAACCGTAGCGCATAAATAACCGTTTTGATCAAGATTTCCTACTATTTGAGAACCTATCCGCACCTCTTCCTCTGTAAAAGGAGAGAGCTTCATTTGCCACATCAAATGTTCGGTAAGCGATTGGCTTTCTGTTATAATATTGTCCCAGGCCGGAGCTTCCGCATCCTTACGATCATAAGTTACACCGACCGGCCCATAATCTTCCAGATAATTACTCCAATCAAATTCTTCTCGGCCATCTCCTTCACCGGTAATCTCTTCCGTGCGTTCAATTGCTTTTACATCTTGCTTTTCAATTGATTGGACATCATCTTCGTTGGCTAAATGGATTTCATCTTCTCCCACATCGTCGGGCTGCGCTTCCTCCAGGAGAGGGTTTTCTTCCATTTCCTGATTAATCGTATCAACAAGTTCCAGGCGTGACAACTGCAAGAGCTTTATTGCCTGCTGCAGCTGCGGTGTCATAATCAACTGCTGAGAAAGCCTGAGATTTTGTTTTAATTCAAAAGCCATATTAATTCTTCTTCATCTTTTTGATATTATAAACTGAAATCTTCACCAAAATAAAACTTCCGGGCCAATTCACTCTCGGCGATTACTTCCGGTTGACCTTCTACCAGGATTGCTCCTTCATTAACAATATATGCGCGGTCACAACAGGAAAGAGTTTCACGGACATTATGGTCAGAAATAATAATGCCGATTCCTTTTGCTTTTAATTTGGCAATTATTTTCTGAATATCTGCAACCGCCAGAGGATCAATGCCGGCAAACGGTTCATCCAGAAGAATATACTTCGGCGATGTAACCAATGCTCTTGTAATCTCTACTCTTCTTCTTTCTCCGCCGGAAAGAGAATAGGCGTGATTTTTAGCCAATCCCGTCAAATCCAATTCACCCAGCAGTTGTTGGAGCTTTTCTCTTTTTTCCTCTTCCGGCAAATTGAGCGTTTCCAGAATTGCCAGAATATTTTCTTCCACTGTTAACTTGCGAAATATTGAGGGTTCCTGGGGCAAATAATTTAACCCTCGCCGCGCTCTCTTATACATGGGATATCTGCCAATATCCTCACCATCGAGAAATATTTCTCCATCATCGGGCTTAACCAGGCCGACAATCATATAAAAAGTTGTTGTTTTACCGGCGCCGTTAGGTCCGAGTAAACCTACTACTTCACCAGGTGAAATCGACAAATCTATATTGTTGACGACTTTTCTCTTGCTGTAAATTTTTGTTAAACCTTTTGCCGACAAATTACTCATGTTTTTCGTTCTTGAATTATTATTTATTTTCCTTCTTATCTTGCGGGTAGATAATTGCTTTAACTCTTTTTTTCGGTTCGCATTCCACTACTCCGCGATCTTCATTGGTAAAAACAATAACCCTATCTCCTTTTATCAGGTTTTTCCCGTCGCGCAATACCGGATTACCGGTCATAATAATTTGCCCGCTATCCTGATGATATACAGCTTCATCTCCCGTGGCAATTCGTTCTTTTTGCGTTACTATAACATTTCCTTTAGCTTCAATTCTTTCCAGATCGCCAGTTCCTTCGATCTCCTTAGCCCCAACTTTGTCTTTTTTACTAGTATCTTTTTTATAATACAAAAATAAACGGTCTGATTTAATCTCCTTATCACCTTGTGTAGCAACCGCATTACCGGAAAATATTACCAGCTTTTTTTCATTATAAGCATCCATGCGGTCGGATACTATTTCTATCGGCTCCTTGGAATTAAGTTTATCTTTTTTTACTGCATTATCTTTGGCATGTAAATTGGGCACTACTAAAAATACAAACATCATCAATAATGCAAATATTTTCTTAATTAACATTTTGTTTCCTGACTAATTTATTTTTGCTTTTACAGAAGATGAAAGGTTTAATTCTCCGGTATTCATGAAAAGCGTGAGTCCTTTACCTTTTATTTTCATCCGATTATTCTCCATAGTTACCGGAGCATCGGTATAAAATTTCTTCTCTGCATCGGAATATTTAAGATAATCAGTGATAAAACGATCTCCCGACTCGGATACAATGGCGACATTGCCTTTAATTTCAATATCCTTTTTGTCCGTCAGCATATGCCCTTTATCACCGGTCATCACATACACTTTTTTTTCTGCCGTCGTCAATTTTATTTGAACTTGATCGAATACGGCATAATTCTGTTTTTTGTTATATTGGGCAGTTTTAGCTTTAACTTCCCATTTAGAGTTCGCTTCGCCTACCTCCGTATAGACGAAATCTTTTATTTGCAAATCAATGTGATCGGGCAATATCTTCAACGTGTTCTTTGGCTTATCACTGAAATTGCGAATAACGTAAACGACAGAAAAAACCGACGCCAATAAAATAACTAAGATTGATAAGAGTATTACTTTTTTTTTATCTAGTTTCATTTTTAATTCTGCCGCTTTTCTGTTTCCCGTCGATACTTGATTCTTTTATATCACTCAGTATCAGACATGTAAAGATTTAAGGTTGATTGGCGCTCTCCGCGGAGTTGTGTTTATCTTGATAAGATATTTATTGAATAATGCTATTGCGCTTTGCGGAATATAGGACCTGTGGAAATTAAATGTTCTGTGTTTTAGGCCCCACCGGTTGCCACACAGAGAAATTCGTTCGTGAAATTCGTCTGTTGACAACGTTGCTTTTTTCGTCTATTCATTTCATAATTTCAGCAATAGATGTATTCTCATTTATTATTGCTTAGGTAAAACCAATCAATAGGGTGTGATGCCTATTGTACCTGATTTTTTATCACCTTTTCATGCCGCCTTCGTAACGGGATAGTGTAAACATGGTTAATAAAGAAAGCATTGAAGTTCTTAAAAATAGAATCCGGAAACTGGAAAAGGATATTGCATCTCATAAAGCTGTTGCCAAGGAACTAAAAGAATCCGAAAAAAGATATGCTCATATTTTTGAACATTCTCCTGTCATGGTTTACCGCACGGATCGTAACAACAAGCTCCTTGATATCAACAAATCAGGGCTCGATCTTTTGGGTTATAGCAGCCGTGATGAACTGGTCGGAATGGAAGCTCGTCTAATTTACGCCGATCCTCAAGACCGGGTTCGTTTTCTGCAAAAAATCGAAAAATGCGGCTTTATACCGGAGTTTGAAACCAGCTTTCGCCGGAAGGACGGCACTATCATTGATGTGCAGACATCAACCGCACGCCGTACTATAAATGGTAGCATGGATGGATATGAAGGATTTGTCATTGACATCACCGCTCGTAAGAAGGCCGAACGGGCATTGATCGAATCGGAAGAAAAATACCGGACAGTTGCTGAAAATTCGTTGGCGGCAATTTTTATCCATCAGAATACGCGGTTCTGTTACGCCAATCAGCGCTTTGTCGAATTGCTGGGGTATGACTCACCGTCGGAAATTCTCGGTAAAGCCTTTTGGGCGGTCGTTCATCCCGAAGACAGACCAGTGGTTAAGGAGAGAGGCTTAAGAAGAACAAAAAAAGACTTTTTCCCCTATCAGTATCCCTTCCGTGGCTTAAAAAAGGATGGATCTTCCATCTGGGTGGAATTAAGAGTAGCACGTGCCTCATATATGGGGCAGCCGGCAGTTATCGGTAATTTTATTGACATAAGTCAAAGCAAGCGGGCAGAAGAAGAAATCCGACTCTTAACACACAGGCTCATTGAGGCTGCCGAAAAAGAGAGAAAAAAGATTGCTGCCGATATTCATGATGAGTTCGGCCAAGCCCTGACAGCATTGCATTTTGACCTCGAAGCGATGCAACGTTCATTGCCGACAGAATCCAGGGAGCAAATTAATAAGTTCGGAAACCTTATATCTAATGTTGAAAAACTTGCCGATATAGTAAGAAAAACAACTTCCTATATTCGCCCTGATGTCCTGGATCATCTTGGTTTACTCCCTGCTGTGGAATGGTATATTAAAGAACTTACTCAAAGGCATCCTGATATCAAAATCAAACTGGAAGTTACCGGCTTTAAGAAAAGACTGAACCCGGAGACAGAAACTGTTCTCTATAGATTTTGTCAGGAGTGCCTGACCAATGTTCGCAAGCATGCTAAAGCAACTTCCGTTATAATTATGCTAACCAACAGTTATCCTTGGGTAATATTAATTATCAAGGATAATGGTATCGGTTTTAAGCAGTCGGATAACGGTTTACCAAAGAGCATAAAAAACCAGGGGATAGGTCTGCAGAGCATGAAAGAACGGGTAGCTGCTTTGCGGGGCAACATTGATATTGCTTCGGCCCCCCGTAAGGGAACAATAATCCGAATTGAATTACCAATAACTTGAGAAAATAATGAATAAAATAAGAATATTAATCACTGACGATCATGCTATTGTACGGGATGGATTGAGGCAACTCCTCTGCGGCCAGATTGATATGGAAGTCGTTGGAGAAGCCGAAGACGGGAAAGAATGTCTGGAGAAAGTAAAGGCGTTTCGTCCGGATGTGACACTCCTCGACATAGCCATGCCGCAATTAACCGGACTGGAAGCAATCAGTCTGATTAAAGAATCCGTGCCACAAACGCAAATAGTTGTGCTTTCCATGCATTCGAAAGAAACCTATGTTAGACAGGTGCTCGCCGCCGGAGCTTTGGGTTATGTATTGAAAGCCTCTCCGAGTTCCGATATTCTGGAAGCTATCCGCTCAGCTCACCGCGGAGAATATTTTCTCAGCTCCAAACTGCGTACGGAAGTTATTGGTTCCTACGCCA
Source organism: uncultured Smithella sp. (assembly GCA_964469905.1). Lineage (GTDB taxonomy): Bacteria > Desulfobacterota > Syntrophia > Syntrophales > Smithellaceae > MVRV01. The sequence goes on along the minus strand of CAYXZW010000001.1, from coordinate 2,863 downwards.
AGCGAAAGGTCAGCAATCCGGCAGCAAGCGGATATGATCTCCTGTCAGAAAGGGAACAGCAGGTTTTTCGCCTGGTCGCGCAAGGATTCTCGACCAGCAAAATTGGAGACCTTCTCTGCGTAAGCCCCAAGACTGTGGAAAAGCACCGCACGAGTATTATGAGTAAACTCGGAGTGCATGACCGTATCGGTCTAATGAAGTACGCAATTAAAATCGGAGTAGTTGATCCCGATCTCTGGGAAGACTAACCAATCCCCCCCACAGATTAAAAAGTAGAGGAATTCCCCCATTTAATTAGGGCTACCCCCCATTGATTGTTTTGCTATCCTTCTTTAAAAGTAAATCATAATTCAAACAGGAGGAGGATTTTTTATGGACGTAAGCACTATCAGTATCATTGGAATCGTTTTGTCCCTAGTATTCATCATCGTTCTTGCTCTGAGAGGGTGGCACATCATTTTGATTGCGCCCCTGGCAGCCGTTATAGTTGCCTTATTTTCCAGCATGAACATCGTACAAACACTTTATGGACCTTATATGAAGGGTTTCGTCAACTATGCCGGCAAATTTTATTTGCTATTTCTGGCCGGTTCTCTCTTTGGTAAGTTTATGGAAGACAGCGGCGCCGCGCGGTCGATTGCTGAAGGCATTTTAAAGGTGATCGGGCGCAAGAGTGCCATTGCCGCCATCTGGGCTGCCGGCGTTATCGCCATTGCCCTGACTTACGGCGGTGTAAGCTTATTCGTGGTCGTCTTCGTTATGATTCCCATTGCCCGGCCCATGTTCAAGGATTTGAATATTCCCTGGAATCTGTTCGCTATTTCTTTTGCCGTGGGTATTGGTTCTGTGACCATGACCATGATGCCCGGCTCCCCGCAGATATTGAATATCATGCCCACAAAATATATGGCTTCCACACCGATGGCGGCACCGGCACTGGGCATTATCGCTTCAATTTTTGTTCTTATTTTCACCCATATCTACATATTGTATGCTGTAAAACAATACAAGACGAAGGGAGAAGGCTATGTTGCTCCCGCCGGAGTCGGTTTAGTTAGCGTCGCCGATGTTTCTCTGGAAAAACTCCCCAACTTCTGGCTCAGCATTATTCCCCTGGTTGTGGTTATCGTTCTGCTGAATGTCCTTAAACTTGACGCCGTTATCGCCCTATCCGCTGGAGCATTGGTCTCCTACGTATTCTTCTTCAAGAACTTCACGAACATTCTGGATACACTCACCAAGGGTGCAGTTAATACTGTTATTCCGATCGTCAATACCTGCGCTGATGTCGGTTACGGTATGGCAGTTGCGGCTACAGCCGGTTTCAAAGTTATCACCGCCTGGATGTTAACGCTGCCAATGCATCCGATTGTTTCTTTGTCTATTGCCACTAATATCATGGCCGCAATTACCGGTTCGGCTTCCGGCGGTTTGGGAATCATCCTGGAAACATTATCAGCGAAATATCTGGCTTTGGGACTCAGCCCTGAGCTTATTCACCGGGTTGCTACCATGTCCGCAGGATGTTTTGATGCCATGCCGCATAACGGGGTTGTCATTACATTCCTGGCCATCGCCGGGTTAACGCACATGACTGCTTATAAACACATATTTTTCGCTCATATCATGGTGACGCTGTTAACCCTGATAATAGTAATTCCTCTCGGAATTTTGATGTACTAAAGACTAGCTTCTCTTCCTCCTGAGCACTTTGATCGGGAGGAAGAATTGCGATTTTCCATTTATTATATTTATGCAGAAAAGGAGTAATTATGAGCAATCCATTTGAAAAAGTAACAGTTGTCGGGGCGGGTTTTCTCGGTACTCAGATAGCACTGCTTTCAGCACATTCCGGTTACAAAGTCAGTGTCTACGACACAAAAGAGAGTGCTTTTGATGACACTTATAACCGATTAAACGCCGATTTTAAAAATAAAAAAATCACTCCGGCTATTCCCTGGGAAAAATGGGATGATTTAAAGAAGAGCATTACATTTTCCACCGATCCTGCTGTTGCTCTAAAGGATACAGATTTTGCGGTGGAGGCTGTTTTTGAAGATCTGGAGATAAAACGCAAAGTCTTTAAAATGATGGGAGATAATGCACCAGCTCAAGCAATATTTGCTTCCAATAGTTCATCCATGCCCATTTCCCGGATGGAAGATGCGAGCGGACGGCCGGAAAAGTGTATTAATACTCACTTTTATCTTCCCTTACAAGGCATGTATATGACTGATTTGGCCGGCGGCAGCAAGACCCTGCCTGAAGTTATGGAAAAGGGTGAGGCCTGGATTCGTTCGCTGGGTTGTGTTCCGCTGCTGGTAAACAAAGAGATACTTGGTTTCTGCTTCAACAGCGTCTGGCGGGCAATTAAAAAACAATCGCTCTATATGTGGGGCAACGGTTTTGTTGATTTCCGCGATATAGATCGGGCCTGGCGCATCTTCAGCAAAATGCCTATCGGACCTTTTGGTTTTATGGATACTGTCGGTTTGGACGTAGTTTATGATATTGAAATGGTATATTACAATGACTCGAAAGACCCGAAAGATAAACCGCCGGAAGCACTGTTGGAAAAGATAAAGAAAGGTGAGCTGGGAGTAAAGACCGGGAAAGGATTTTATACTTATCCCAATCCCGAATTTCTTGGGCCTGATTTTCTGGATCCCAAAAAGAAATAATTCATTTCTTTTAAACATACACTTCCAGACAGGGAAATAACATAAGGATAAAAAAGGAGGATTAAATATTTCTATGAAAGACAAAGTCATAATCACTTCAGCGGTCACGGGAAGCATTCACACCCCCACCATGTCGGAATATCTGCCCATCACACCGCAGCAAATTGCCGATGACGCCGTCC